>NZ_JARYGZ010000002.1:0-300000 GCF_029906645.1 Sphingomonas oryzagri | reverse complement strand
TGGTGCCGGGCGATGCCGAGGGGCTGACCTACATTTACGGCCGCCAGTCCTGCGACACGCGCGCGCTGGAGAAAGGCGAGATCGACAAGGGCAATGCGCGCTTCGGCGGGCAGGAGACGCTCGTCGTGTTCGACGACGTGTTCATCCCCTGGGAGCATGTCCTGATGAATGGCGAGTACGCGTTCGCACAGGAGATGGTGGCGCGCTTCACCAGCTATCACCGTGCCAGCTACGTCTGCAAAACCGGGCTTGGCGACGTGATGGTCGGCGCGGCGGCGGCGATCGCGGAGTATAATGGCGCGGACCAGGCGAGCCATGTGAAGGACAAGCTCGTCGAGATGACGCACCTCAACGAGACGATCTTCTCCTCGGCGATCGCCTCCGCGCACGAGGCCAAGCCATTGGAATCGGGCATCTACATGAACGACGGGATGCTGGCGAACGTGTGCAAGCACAACGTCACCCGCTTCCCCTACGAGATCAGCCGACTGGCGCAGGATCTCGCCGGCGGCCTGATGGTGACGCTACCGAGCGAGGCGGATTTCGAGCATGATGTCGCAGGCCCGATCCTGCGCAAATATTTCCAGGGCCGCGCCAATGTGCCGGTCGAGCATCGCCAGCGGATGCTGCGGCTGATCGAGAACATGACGCTCGGGCGCAACGCGGTCGGCTACCTCACCGAATCCCTCCACGGCGCGGGCAGCCCGCAGGCGCAGCGTATCCAGATCCTCCGTCAGATGGAGGTGGAGCGGAAGAAGGGATATGCCGAGGAGCTTGCCGGCGTCGGCCGCAACGAGGAGCGTGCCGGCTGAGATCAGCCCGCGCGCGGGTAGAAATGCTCGGTTTCGGCGTACCCCGCCTCGGCGGGGATGCGGATCAGTGTGCCGCCTTCGGCCGGCTCGGGTTTCGGATGGACGGTGAAGTGCGGGCGGCGGCGGGCGGCCTTCAGCGCGGCGGCGGTGTCGTCGCTCTCCGCCAGCCGGCGCAGGTTGGAGAGAGTCGGGAAGAGGATCGATCGTTCGCCGGCCTGCGCACGCTCGATGATCGCGGCCGGCGCGGCCCATTCCAGCGCCACCGTCTCCGCCCCGTCGCAGACCGCCACGCCGCCGCTCACGGCGCGCGCTACATAGAAATGGGTATCGAAGCGCTTGGGCGCCCGTTCGGGCGTCACCCAGTGCGCGAAGGGCACGATGCCGTCGAGTTTCAGGCGCAGCTCATGCGCGCGCACGATCTCGATGAAGGGCAGGCCGGAAACGTCGCCGAGCGGGGGGCAATCCTCCGCGACCAATACCGCCGTCTCCTCGAACGTCTCGCGGATCGCGGCGATGCGCAGCGCGCGCTCATCTGCGTCCAGTCCCTCAGCGCCATCGACATGATCAAGCCACGCCTCGTCCCGATCCTGCGGTTCGACCACGCCACCGGGGAAGACCAGGGCGGAGGCGAACTGCCCGCGATCGTTGCGACGGACCATCAGCACCTCGAACGGATCGTCGCGCACGACCAGCAGGGTGGCAGCGAGCCGCGGCACCGGCGGCGGGGCGACGCCCTCGCTCATGCGCGGGTGAAGCTCCCGCCAGAAGCGGCCCTTTCCTTCAGCAGCTTCGCGGGGCGGAAGGCCTCGCCGTGGTGCGCCGCCAGCTCTTCCAGCTTGGCGACGATCTTCGGCAGGCCCACCGTGTCCGCCCAGAACATCGGGCCGCCGGTATAGACCGGCCAGTTATAGCCCAGGATGCAGGCGACATCGATGTCCGACGCGCGGATCGCGATGCCTTCCTCCAGCACCTTCGCGCCCTCGTTCACCACCGGGTAGAGCAGGCGCGCGACGATCTCCTCGGCGGATTGCGGGCCGGTATCGGCGATTCCCTTCGATTGCGCGAAATCGGCGATGATCGAGGCGGCGACCGGCGAGGGCGTGGCCTTTCGCGCCTCGTCATAATCGTAATAGCCGCCATTCTTCTTCTGGCCGAGCCGGTCCAGCTTCACCAGATCGCCGCGCACGCTGCGCTCGGTATCGTCGCGCCCGATCACGTCGAGGCCGACCAGGTCCATCATCTGGAACGGTCCCATCGCGAAGCCGTAATCGGTGATCGCCTTGTCGATCTCCTGCGGGGTCGGCCCTTCGAGGACGATCGCGTTGGCCTGTTCGCCCCGCCGCGTCATCACCCGGTTGGCGATGAAGCCGTGGCAGACGCGGCTCAGCACCGGCACCTTGGCGATCTTTTTGGCGAGGCCCATCGCGGTGGCGATCACCTCGTTCGAGGTCTTTTGGCCCCGCACCACCTCCAGCAGCCGCATCACGTTGGCGGGCGAGAAGAAGTGCATCCCGATCACCCATTCGGGCCGGCTGGTCGCCGCCGCGATCTGGTCGAGATCGAGATAGGATGTGTTGGACGCGAGGATCGCGCCGGGCTTGGCGATGCCATCGAGCTTGGCGAACACCTCCTTCTTGATCGCCATCTGCTCGAACACCGCCTCGATGACGAGATCGACCTGCGCCAGCGCCTCCAGCCCCAGCGCCGGCGTGATCAGCGCCATCCGCTGCTCGACCTGCTCCTGCGTGATGCGGCCCTTCTTCGCGGTATTCTCGTAATTGCGCCGGATCACGCCGATGCCGCGATCGAGCGCCTCCTGGCTCGTCTCGACCAGAGTCACCGGCAGGCCGGCGTTGAGGAAGTTCATCGCGATGCCGCCGCCCATCGTACCCGCGCCGATCACGCCGACCGTGCGGATCGGGATGGTTTCGGTGGAGGCAGGCACATCGGGGATGCGGACGGTCTGCCGCTCGGCGAAGAAAGTGCTGCGCTGGGCGGCGGATTCGATCGAATCGTGGAGTTCGTGGAACAGCGCCCGCTCGCGCGCCATGCCCTGATGGAACGGCAACTCCACCGCCGCCTCGACCGCCTGGACGATGCTCGCCGGCGCCCTGAAGCCGCGCATGACGCGCGCATTCTTGCGGCGGAAATCGTCGAACAGGGTGGTATTGCCCTTGTCCGGATCGACCTTGTCCTGCCGGTCGCGCACCCGGCTGAGCGGCTGGCCGTCGGCGAGGACCTTGCGCGCGAAGGCGATGGCGTCCTCGCGCAGCCGCCCTTCCTCGGCGAGCGCGTCGATCATGCCGAGCGCGAGCGCCTTCTTCGCTGGCACCGGCGTGCCACTCACCATGATGTCGAGCGCGGCGGCCGCGCCGACGATGCGGGGCAGGCGCTGCGTCCCGCCGGCACCCGGCAGCAGGCCGAGATGCACTTCCGGCAGGCCGACCTTCGCGGACGGCACCGCAATCCGGTAATGGCAGACCAGCGCCAGTTCGTATCCGCCGCCGAGCGCGGTGCCGTGGATCGCGGCGATCACCGGCTTGGCGCCGCTCTCGATCGTGTCGAGCACGGCGAGCAGATCCGGATCCTGCTTGGGCTTGCCGAATTCGGAGATGTCGGCACCGGCGAAGAAGGTGCGGCCCGCGCAGATCAGCACGATCGCCTTCACCGCATCGTCGGACGCGGCGCGGCGGAAACTCTCGTCGAGAGTCTGGCGGACGGCGAAGCCCAGCGCGTTCACCGGCGGCGAATCGATGGTGATGATCGCGATGCTGTCCTCGATCGCGAAACTGCCGACGCTGCCCATATCCCGCCTCTCTCCGTTCATGCGCTGCGGTAGCCGATCGCGCCACCGGGCAAACCTCTCCCAAGTGCCAAGCGCGGTCGCGCGGGAACACGCGGTATAGAAACCCCGAAAAGACAGAGAGCGGGGCGGATCATCGATGGGCAGCGGCATCCTCGCCTTCGGCGCGTACATTCCGAAGAAGCGCCTGCAGCGCGCCGCGATCCATGCCGCCAATGCGTGGTTCGCCGGTGGTCTCAAGGGGCTGGCCAGGGGTGAGCGTGCGATCGGCGACTGGGACGAGGATCCGATCACCATGGCGGTGGAGGCCGCGCGCGACACGCTGACGGGCGTGGACCGCGCGACGGTGGGCGGCGTGATGCTCGCCTCGACCACACTGCCGTTCGCCGATCGCCAGAATAGCGGCGTGATCAAGGAGGCGCTGACGCTGGCCGACGAAACTGGCGCGTTGGACGTCACCGGCAGCCAGCGCGCCGCGACCTCGATGCTGATTCAGGCGCTCAAGGCGGCGGGCGAGCGGCCGCAGCTCTGCCTCGCCGCCGAGATGCGCAAGGCGCGGCCCGCGTCCGAAGGCGAGATGGTCCAGGGTGATGCGGCGGCCGGGCTGCTGGTCGGCACCGCCGATCCGGTCGCGGTCTTCCGGGGGAGCCACAGCACAACGATCGATTTCGTCGACCATTACCGCTCCGCCGGCATGGACTTCGATTATGGCTGGGAAAGCCGCTGGATCCGCGACGAGGGCTTCACCGGCCTGATCGGCGGGGCGCTCAAGAGCGGACTGAAGGCGCTGGGCGTCGAGGCAAATGCCATCGACCGCTTCATCGTGCCGATATCCGTGCGCGGCGTGCCGGACGCGCTGGCGAAGAAGGCGGGTATCCGGCCCGAGGCAGTGGCCGATACGCTTTCCGCGACCGTTGGAGACAGCGGCGCGGCGCACCCGTTGCTGATGCTGGTCGCGGCATTGGAGGCGGCGAAGCCGGGCGAGACGATCCTGCTCATCGGCTTCGGCCAGGGCGTCGACCTGATCCTGCTGGAGACGACCGAGGCGCTGACGACGCTCGCCCCGCGCAGGGGCGTGCAGGGCAACATCGCGCGGGGTCGCAAGGACGAGAACTATCTGCGCTGGCTGTTCCATCGCGGCCTGCTCGATCTCGAGCGCGGGATGCGCGCCGAGATGGACCAGAAGCAGCCCGGCACGACGCTGTGGCGCAACCGCAAGGCGGTGCTCGGCCTCGTCGGCGGGCGCTGCACGCGGACGGGCACGGTGCAGTTCCCGAAGAGCGACATTGGCGTGAACCCCAACGATCATGCCGCCCACACGCAGGAGGACTATCCGCTCGCGGACAAAAGCGCGCGCGTCGTCACCTACACCGCCGATGCGCTGACTTATTCGCCGTCGCCGCCGACCTATTACGGCATGATCGACTTCGAGGGCGGCGGCCGGATGATGGCCGAGTTCGCCGACGTCGCGCCCGAGGATGTCGAGGTCGGCCGCGCGATGGAGATGGTGTTCCGCATCAAGGGCACCGACGAGCAGCGCGACTTCACCAAATATTTCTGGAAGGCGGCACCCGTCGCCGAACTTTGATTGCGCGATTTCCGAGCCGGCGGGTGCGTTCACCTGCCTCGAAATCGCTTTAGGGAGGCCTGAACATGGCACGCGGCATCAAGGACAAGGTGGCGATCCTCGGTATGGGATGCGCCAGGTTCGGCGAGCGGTGGGACAGGGATGCCGACCAGCTGATGGTCGAGGCGTTCGAGGAAGCGGTGGCCGATGCCGGCATCGACACCTCGCAGATCGACGCGGCGTGGATGGGCGTCGCCTTCGATGCGGTGAATGTCGGCCCTTCCGGCATCCCGCTGTCGGTGGCGCTGCGCCTCCCCAATGTCGGCGTCACCAAGGTCGAGAATTATTGCGCGTCGGGTACCGAGAGTTTTCGGGGCGCGGTCTATGCGGTGGCCTCGGGCGCGGCGGACATCGCGCTGGCGCTCGGCGTCGAGAAATTGAAGGACACCGGCTATGGCGGCCTGCCGGTGCGCTCGCGCGGCACCACCTTCGACATGGTGGGCGTCACCGGATCGGCGCCGGGCAATTTCGCGCAGCTCGCTTCCGCCTATCGGGCGACGCACGGCGTCGGCCGGGACGATCTCAAGCGCGCGATGGCGCATGTCTCGGTCAAGAGCCACGCGAATGGTGCGAAGAACCCCAAGGCGCATCTGCGCAAGGCGGTCGACATGGACACGGTGCTGAACGCGCCGATGATCGCCGAGCCGCTCGGCCTGTTCGATTGTTGCGGCGTATCGGACGGGGCGGCCTGCGCGATCGTCACCACGCCGGAGATCGCGCGCGCACTCGGCAAGACCGATCTGGTGACGGTGAAGGCGCTGCAGATCTCCACCTCCAACGGCTGGGAGCTGCAGCAGGGCGGCGGCTGGAACGGCAGCTATTTTCACACGACCCGCATCGCCGCCGCCAAGGCCTATGAGGAAGCGGGCGTCACCAACCCGCGCGAGCAGATCAGCCTCACCGAAGTGCATGACTGCTTCTCGATCACCGAACTCGTCACGATGGAAGACCTGTTCCTCTCGAAGGAGGGCGAGGGCTGGCGCGACGTGCTGGACGGGATTTTCGACGCCGACGGCAAGGTGCCGTGCCAGATCGACGGCGGCCTCAAATGTTTCGGCCACCCGATCGGCGCGTCGGGCCTGCGCATGATCTACGAGAACTACCTGCAATTGCTCGGCCGCGCAGGCGAGCGGCAGCGGCAGACCCCACCGAGCCTCGCGCTCAGCCACAATCTGGGCGGTATGCCGAGCCAGAACGTCTCGGCGGTCGCGATCGTGGGGCTGGCCGATGCCTGAGGCTGCCGCCCGGTCGATGGATGCCGAGACCTTCGCCGCCTTCCGCGCGCAGATCCGCCGCTTCGCGCGCGAGCGGCTGGTCAGCCTGGAGCCGCGGGTGTTCGAGGCGGGCGAGGTGACGCCGGACATCCGCGCCGAGATGAACGGGATGGGCCTGTTCGGCCTCACCATCCCCGCCGAATATGGCGGCCTCGGCCTTTCGATCGGCGAATATATCGAGACGATGATGGAGGTGGCGTGGGCGGCGCCCGCCTTCCGGTCGGTGCTGTCGATTAACACCGGGATGCTCGCGACCGCGCTCAAGGTCGGCGGAACCGAGGCGCAGCGGGCGGAATGGTTTCCGAAGCTCGCGACCGGCGCGATCGGCGCCTTCGGCCTCACCGAGCCGGACAGCGGATCGGATTCGGCGGGCCTGCGCACCCGCGCGGTGCGTGACGGCGACGATTACGTGCTGAACGGCACCAAGCGCTACATCACCAACGGCCCGATCAGCGATCTGGTGCTGGTGATGGCGCGCACTTCGGCGGAGAATCTGCCGAAGAACGCGCATGTCTCGGCCTTCCTCGTCCCCGCCGACACGCCGGGCCTTACCCGCGCGAAGGAGGACAGGAAGATGGGGCAGACCGGCGCGCTGACCGGCGACATCGTGCTGGAGGATGTCCGCGTGCCGACTTCCGCCCTGCTCGGCGGCGAGGAGGGGCGCGGCTTCCGCACCGCGATGATGGCGCTCGATGCGGGGCGGCTGTCGGTCGGCGGATCGGCGATCGGCTATGCCCGCCGCATCCTCGACAGCGCGCTGCGCTACGCGACCGAGCGCAAGGCGTTCGGCGAGACGATCGCCAACTTCCAGCTCATCCAAGCGATGCTGGCCGATTCGAAAGTCGAGCTCTACGCCGCCGAAAGCATGATGGCCGACGCGCTGCGCCGCGCGGAGGAAGGGCTGCCCGTCTCCACCGAGGCGAGCTGCGTGAAGCTGTTCGCCACCGAAGCCTGCGGGCGGATCGCCGATCGCGCGGTGCAGATCCATGGCGGCGCAGGCTACATGGCCGAATATGATGTGGAGCGCTTCTACCGCGACGTGCGCGTCTACCGCATCTACGAAGGCACCACCCAGATCCAGCAACTCGTCATCGCCAAGGCGATGCTGCGCGACTTCGCGGCCGCTGCCTGATGTACGATCTGCTGAAGCCGCTGCGTATCGTCGAGGCCTCGTCCTTCGTCGCCTCGCCTTCGGCCGGCCTCTATCTCGCGCAGATGGGCGCCGAGGTGATCCGCGTCGATCAGATCGGCGGCGGCCCCGATTTCAATCGCTGGCCGAAGAGCGATGCGGGCGCGAGCCTCTATTGGGAGGGGCTGAACAAGGGCAAGAAATCGGTCGCGCTCGATCTTGGCAGGCCGGAGGGGCGCGAATTGCTCGCCGAACTGGCGACCGCGCCGGGCGAGACGGCCGGGCTGTTCGTCACCAACTATCCGGTGGACGGCTTCCTCGCGCACGACAGACTCGCCGCGCGCCGGGCCGACCTGATCACGGTCCGGATCATGGGGCAGGCCAATGGCGGGCCGGCGCTCGATTACACGGTCAATTGCGCGCTCGGCATCCCGCAGATCACCGGTCCGGCGGACCGCACCGATCCGGTCAATCACGTGCTGCCGGCGTGGGATCTGCTGACCGGCGCCTATGCCGCCTTCGCATTGCTCGCCGCCGAGCGGCACCGGCGCGAGAAGGGCCAGGGGCAGGAGGTGCGCATCCCGCTCTCCGACGTCGGCATCGCGACGATCGCCAATCTCGGCCAGCTCGCCGAGGTGATGACCACAGGTGCCGATCGCCCGCGCTACGGCAACGAGGTCTATGGCGCGTTCGGCCGCGACTATGTGACGGCGGACGGCGAGCGGCTGATGGTGATGGCGATCACGCCGCGCCAGTGGACCGGGCTGGTCAAGGCGCTGGAGATTGGCGTGGCGGTCGCGGCGATCGAGGCGGAGCGGGGTGTCTCGTTCGCCAAGGACGAAGGGCTGCGCTTCGAGCATCGCGACGCGCTGGTGCCGCTGGTGGAGGCGGCCATCGCACGCCGGCCCGCCGCCGAACTGGCCGACCTGTTCGATTCGCTCGGCTGCTGCTGGGGGCCGTACCGCACGATGGGCGAGGCGGCGCGCGACCCCGTGCTCGTCGGAGAGAACCCGCTGTTCGGCACGATCGAGCAGGCGAGCGGCCTGACCTATCCGGTGCCCGGCGCGATGGCGACGATCCCGCAGCAGGCGCGGCAGGCGCCCGTCCGCGCGCCACGGCTGGGCGAGCATAGCGACGCCGTGCTGGCGGATGTGCTCGGCCTGTCGTCCGGCGCGATCGGCAGGTTGCACGATCAGGGGCTGGTGGCGTGACGCTGGATCGTTTCGATGAAGCCTGTGCAGCGCTCCGCTGCTTCGCCGGCGATGCGCGCGAAAGCGTGCGGGCGCGGATCGAGATGTCCTCGCTCGATGCCGAGCAGCGCGTTGCGCATGGCCTCGCGTGGATCGAGACGATTGTCGCGGCGCTGGAGGCGCTGCTGGCATGGGCGCGCGATCTGGAAAAGCGGGGCCGGCTGGGCGAGGCCGAACACACGCTCCTGCTCATCGCGTTCGGCGAATATTGCGCGCAAGTGGCGAGCGGCCTGCCGATCAGCGCCAACGAGCTGGTCCGGCCGCAGCAACTCGGCCTTGATCCGGCGCGCCTGATCGCCGAGACGGCGACGATCGTCGCCGAGGGCACCGCTGCGGAAACCCGCGCCATGCTCGCCGCGCATATCCGTGATGGCGGCAGCATCGCGGAGGATTTCGGCGACGACATCGTTGATCCGATCCGCGACCAGTATCGCCGCTTCACCGCCGAGCGGATCACGCCCCACGCGCATGGCTGGCACCTCGCCGACGCGCTGATCCCCGACGCGCTGATCGCCGAACTGGCCGCGCTCGGCACCTTCGGCATCTGCATCGCGCCCGAACATGGCGGCCTCGGCCTCGGCAAGCTGGAGATGTGCGTCGTCACCGAGGAGCTGTCGCGCGGCTGGATCGGCACGGGTTCGCTCGGCACCCGCTCGGAGATTGCGGGCGAGCTGATCTCGGCGGGCGGGACCGAGGCGCAGAAGGCGCACTGGCTGCCCCGCATCGCCAGCGGCGAGGTTCTGCCCACCGCCGTCTTCACCGAACCCTCCAACGGCTCCGACCTCGCCCATCTCCAGACCCGCGCGGTGCGCGATGCGGACGGGGAATGGCGCGTCTCCGGCGCCAAGACCTGGATCACCCACGCCGCGCGATCGGATCTGATGACGCTGCTCGCGCGCACTGGCGGGTCGGGCAATGCCGGCCTTTCCATGTTCCTCGCCCCCAAGCCGCGCGGCGGCGAGGCCGATCCCTTTCCCGCCGACGGCATGTCGGGTGGCGAGATCGGCGTACTCGGCTATCGTGGGATGCGCGAATATGAGCTGATGTTCGACGGCTTCGCGGTGCCGGCCGACGGACTGCTCGGCGGCGAGGAGGGGCAGGGCTTCCGCCAGCTCATGCGCACCTTCGAGGGCGCACGCATCCAGACGGCAGCGCGTGCGGTAGGCGTCGCGTGGCGCGCCTACGAGCTGGGCCTCGCCTACGCGCTGGAGCGCCGGCAGTTCGGCAGGCCGCTGTTCGATTTCCCCCGCGTGTCGGACAAGCTGGTTATGATGCTGGTCGAGACCGTCGCCGCGCGCGAACTCGCCTATTTCGCCGCGCGCGAGAAGGACAAGGGACGCCGTTGCGACGTCGAGGCGGGGATGGCCAAGCTGCTCGCCGCGCGCGTCGCCTGGACCAATGCGGACAATGCGCTGCAGATCCACGGCGGCAACGGCTATGCGCTGGAAAGCGAGATCAGCCGCATCCTGTGCGACGCGCGCATCCTCAACATCTTCGAGGGCGCGGCCGAGATCCAGGCGCATGTCATCGCGCGCGGCCTGCTGGCGGCACGCAACTGACCGGCGCCGCTATCGCCCCTTGAACGCCGCCGGCCGCTTCTCGCGGAAGCTCGCCACGCCTTCGACGAAATCCTCGGTCTGCCCCGCCTCGCGCTGGAAGCTGCGCTCGCGGGCCAGCTGATCCTCCAGCGAGGATTCGAGCGCCGCCCACGCCGATGCCTTGATGAGCCCCAGCGCGCGCGGCCCCTTCGCCAGTTCGGTGGCGATCTTCAGCGCCTCCTCGTCGAGCTGATCGTCGGGCACCACGCGGTTGATCAGCCCCCAGTCGAGCGCCTGTGCCGCGCCGATCTTGGTGCCCATCAGCATCATCTCCATCGCGCGCACGCGCCCGATCGCCTTGGAGAGAAGGTAGGTCGATCCGCCGTCCGGGGTCAGCCCGACATGGCGGAAGGCCTGGTAGAAATAGGCGCTTTCGCCCGCCACGATCATGTCGCCGGCGCACGCGATGCCGCAGCCGACGCCGGCCGCAGCCCCCTTCACGGCGGTCACGATCGGCAGGCGGGATGCGCGCATACCGAGGATCATCGGGTTGAAGATGCTCTCCAGCCGTACCCCCGCATCGCGATCGGGATCGGTCAGGTCGAAGCCGCCCTCGGCCAGATTGGCGCCCGAGCAGAAGGCGCGCCCCTCCGCCCCGATCAGGATCGCGCGCGCCTCGGTCTCCGCGCGGCGCAGCGCATCGAGCAGTTCGAGGCCGAGCGGCGTCGACATGGCGTTGAGTACGGCGGGATCGTTCAGCCGGATGACCGCGACGTCGCCGGCCAGCTCGTACAGCAGCTTGGTGTAGGTCATGCGGGCGCTCTCCTTGCCCCTTGGCTAGACCCGGTGGACCTCACGCGAAAGCCGGTGAAAAGGAGAGCGTCGGTCAGACCTGTGTCAGCCCCAATATCCGTTCGGCGAGTTCGGGGCGGCAGATCAGCAGGTCGGGCAGATAGGGATCGGCGGCGTTATAGGCCATCGGCGATCCGTCGACGCGGCTGACATGGAGGCCGGCGGCGACCGCGACGGCGACCGGGGCGCAGCTGTCCCACTCATATTGTCCGCCGGTGTGGAGGTAGATGTCGGCCTCGCCGCGCACCACCGCCATCGCCTTGGCGCCGGCCGATCCCATCGGCACCAGCTCGGCGCCGAGCGCATCGGCGACCGATACCGCCTCGGCGGCCGGGCGGGTGCGGCTGACCAGCATGCGCAATGTCTCGGCCGCTTCAGGTGCCTGCGGGCAGGTGCCGGTGCAGAGCGTCATCGGGACTCCGGGCAGTGCGACCGCGCCCGCCACCGGCACGCCGTCGATCGCCAGCGCGACATGCACCGCCCAGTCGCTGCGCCCCTCGCCATATTCGCGCGTGCCGTCGAGCGGATCGACGATCCAGACGCGGCTGGCGGCCAGCCGCTCGGCCCCGTCCTTCTCCTCTTCGGAGAGGATCGCGTCGTCCGGCCGGGCGTGACGCAGCGCCTCCATGATGAAGGCGTTGGCAGTGCGATCGCCCGCCTTGCCCAGCGCCTTGCCCTCGAACAGCCCGGACAGCTGGAGAACGAGCAGCAGCTCGCCCGCCGTCTCGGCGACGCGGCGCGCCAGGGCGGCGTCGGTCTCGCCGCTCATCGCTCCATCTCCAGCAGCCGCTCGACAATCAGGTCCGCCGCCTGCTCGGGCGACATCGCGGTCGTGTCGATGCGGATCTCGGGCGCCTCGGGCGGCTCGTAGGGGCTGTCGATGCCGGTGAAGTTCTTGAGCTGGCCGCTGCGCGCCTTCTTGTAGAGGCCCTTCACGTCGCGCCGCTCGGCCTCGGCCAGCGGGGTGTCGACATGCACCTCGATGAACTCCGCGTCCGCCATCATCCGCCGCACCATATCGCGCTCGGCGCGGAAGGGGGAGATGAAGGCGGTGAGCACGATCAGGCCCGCATCGGTCATCAGCTTCGCCACCTCGCCGACGCGCCGGATATTCTCCACGCGATCGGCATCGGTGAAGCCGAGATCGCGGTTGAGGCCGTGGCGGACGTTATCGCCGTCGAGCAGGAAGCTGTGGCGGTTCATCCGCGCGAGCTTGCGATCGACCAGGTTGGCGATGGTCGACTTGCCCGCGCCCGACAGGCCGGTGAGCCACACCACCGCCGGCTTCTGGTTCTTCAGCGTCGCGCGCCGTTCCCGGCTGACGTCGATCGCCTGCCAGTGGACATTCTCCGCGCGGCGCAGCGCGAAGTGCAGCATGCCGGCGGCGACCGTGGCGTTGCTGATCTTGTCGATCAGGATGAAGCCGCCGAGCGTGCGGTTCTCGCCATAGGCCTCGTAGACCAGGGGCCGATCGGTCGAGAGGTTCGCCACGCCGATCGCGTTCAGCTCCAGCGTGCGCGCTGCCAGCTGTTCCATCGTGTTGACGTTGATCTGATATTTGGGCGACTGCACTTGCGCGGTGACGGTCTGCGTGCCGAGCTTCAGCCAATAAGGGCGGCCGGGCAGCATCGCCTCCTCGGCCATCCACACGATGCTCGCCTCGAACTGGTCGGCGGCCTGCGGCGGATTGTCGGCGGGCGCGATCACGTCGCCGCGCGAGCAGTCGATCTCGTCGGCGAGCGTCAGCGTCACCGACTGGCCGGCGACCGCTTCGTCGAGATCGCCGCCGAAGGTGACGACTCGCGATACTGTCGATGTCTTGCCCGACGGCAGCACGCGCACCGCGTCGCCCGGCTTCACCGTGCCGCTGGCGATCAGGCCCGAGAAGCCCCGGAAATCGAGGTTGGGGCGGTTGACCCACTGCACCGGCATCCGGAAGGGCTTGCCCGTGGCGGCATCCTGATCGACCTCGACCGTCTCCAGATGCTCGATCAGCGTCGGGCCGTCATACCAGGGCGTCTCGGCCGAGCGGCTGGTGATGTTGTCGCCGGCAAGGCCCGAGATCGGGATGGCGGTGAAGCCGGCGATGCCGATGCTGTCGGCGAAGGCGCGATAGTTGGCGACGATCGCGTCGTAGGTCGCGCGGTCGTAGCCGACGAGGTCCATCTTGTTCACCGCCAGCACCAGATGGCGCACGCCGATCAGGTGGGCGAGGTAGCTGTGCCGCCGCGTCTGGGTGAGCACGCCCTTGCGCGCATCGATCAGGATCACGGCGAGATCGGCGGTGGATGCGCCGGTCACCATGTTGCGGGTATATTGTTCGTGGCCGGGCGTGTCGGCGACGATGAACTTGCGCTTCTCGGTCGCGAAGAAGCGATAGGCGACGTCGATCGTGATGCCCTGCTCGCGCTCGGCGGCGAGGCCGTCGACCAGCAATGCGAAGTCGATTGCCTGCCCCTGCGTGCCGACGCGCTTGCTATCCGCCTCCAGTGCGGCGAGTTGGTCCTCGAAGATCATCTTCGAATCGTAGAGAAGCCGGCCGATCAGCGTGGACTTGCCGTCGTCCACCGATCCGCAGGTGATGAAGCGCAGCAGGCTCTTGCGCTGATGCTGCGCGAGATAGGCCTCGATATCCTCGGCGATCAGCGCGTCGGCGCGGTAGGAGGGGGCGGCTTCGGTCATCAGAAATAGCCCTCCTGCTTCTTCTTCTCCATGCTGGCGTCGCCGCCGTCCTTGTCGATGATGCGGCCCTGCCGTTCCGACGTGGTGGTCAGCAGCATTTCCTGGATCACGTCGTTCAGCGTCGCCGCCTCGCTCTCCACCGCGCCGGTCAGCGGGTAGCAGCCGAGCGTGCGGAAACGGATCGATCGTTCGACCGGCACCTCGCCCGGTGCCAGCCGGAAGCGCTCGTCGTCGACCATCAGCAGCAGCCCGTCGCGCTCGACGGTGGGGCGCGGCGCCGCGAAATAGAGCGGCACGATCTCGATCTTCTCGCGCTGGATATATTGCCAGATGTCGAGCTCGGTCCAGTTGGAGATCGGGAAGACGCGGATACTCTCACCCTTCGCTTTCTTGGCGTTGTAGAGGTTCCACAGCTCCGGCCGCTGGTTCTTCGGATCCCAGCGGTGCGAGGCGGATCGGAAGGAGAAGATGCGCTCCTTCGCGCGGCTCTTCTCCTCGTCGCGCCGCGCGCCGCCGAAGGCCGCGTCGAAGCCGTGGAGGTCGAGCGCCTGCTTCAGCCCTTCCGTCTTCCACATGTCGGTGTGGAGCGCGCCGTGATCGAACGGGTTGATGCCGCGCGCCTTGGCGTCCGGATTCTGGTGGACGATCAGCTCCATGCCGGCCTCGCGCGCGGCCCGGTCGCGCAGCTCGTACATGGCGCGAAACTTCCAGGTCGTATCGACATGCATCAGCGGGAACGGCGGGGGCGAGGGGTAGAAGGCCTTGCGCGCCAGGTGCAGCAGCACCGCCGAATCCTTGCCCACCGAATAGAGCATCACGGGGCGCTCGCATTCGGCCACCACCTCGCGCAGGATGTGGATCGACTCCGCCTCCAGACGTTCGAGATGGGTGAGGCTGCGCACGTCGATGCCTGTCTTGTCCAACACTGTCGTCACTTCATCCTGTCCGATGACCGGCGAGGATATAGCGACGCGACCCCGGCCTGTCCCCGTCGCGGCGGGACAAGAAATTCTTGGGCGGGGATCAGGCGGCGGGCGGGACGCGCTGGCGGCGCAGCTCGGTCTTGAGGATCTTGCCGGCGCCGGAGAGCGGCAGCGCGTCGACGAACTCGATCGATCGCGGGATCTTGTATCCGGCGAGGCCCGCGCGGCAATGCGCCTCGATCGCGGCGGGGTCGGCGGCCGATCCGGGGCGCGGCACGATCACGGCATGGACGCGCTCGCCCCAGCGTTCGTCCGGCAGCGCGATCACCGCCACCGCCGCGACGATAGGGTGGGTGGCGACGACATTCTCCACCTCGGCCGAATAGACGTTCTCGCCGCCGGTGATGATCATGTCCTTCAGCCGATCGACCACCGTGACGTAGCCGGCGGCATCCATCCGGCCCATGTCCCCGGTGTGCATCCAGCCGCCGCGCAGCGCCTCGGCGGTGGCGTCGGGCCTGTTCCAGTAGCCCTGCATCACGGTCGGCCCGCGCACGACGATCTCGCCGACCTCGCCGCGCGGTAGTTCGGTATCGTCCGGGCCGACGATCCGCATCTCGCACACCGAGGTGGCGCGCCCCGCCGCCCGTCCGCGGCCTTCCGCGCGCGCCTCGGCGCTGTGATCCTCGGGCGAGAGGATGCAGCAGGTCGGTGACAGCTCGGTCATGCCATAGGCCTGGCAGAAACCGGCGTTCGGGAAGGCCTCGATCGCGCGATCGAGCAAAGTGTCGTCCATCGGCGCGGCGCCGTAGCGCAGGCGGCCGACGCTGCTCGTGTCGAACTCGGCGAAGCGCGGATGGTCGATCGTCATGCGCAGCATGGTCGGTACGAAGAAGGCGTCGGTGATCCGCCACGCCTCGATCGCCTGCAGCATCGCCAGCGGCTCGAAGCCGGGGATGAAGGCGGAGGTCGCGCCGCTGAACAGGGCGATCATCAGGCTTGAAAGCGCGCCGACATGGAAGAGCGGCGCGGAATGGAGGAACATGCCGCCCGGCGCGCAGCCCGGATGCGACATGCTGCCCATCGCCGCCCACACCATGTTCGCGTGACTCAGCATCACGCCCTTGGGCCGCCCGGTGGTGCCGCCGGTGTAGAGGATGGCGGCGAGATCGTCGCCGCGCCGCAGGGCATCCTCGACGGCGGGTGCGTCCGCCATCCAGCGGCCGCGCGGCACGATGCCGTCGCGATCGGAGTCCTCGGTCGAGAGGATGTGGAGCAGGCCGGGCGTCCCGGCCCGGATCGCGGGCACCAGCGGCTCGAACTCGGGCGCGACGAGCAGGATGCGCGTGTCGCAGTCGACCAGCGAATAGGCCATCTCCTCCACCGTCCAGCGCAGGTTGACCGGGTTGATCACGCCGCCGGCCCAGAGCGTGCCGAGGATGAAGGTGAGGAAGTGATCGCCGTTGCGCGACAGGATCGCCACGCGGTCGCCGGGCGCTACCCCCAGCCGGCGCATCGCACCGGCGAAGCGGGCGACCTCCGCGCCCAGCTCTGCCCACGTCCGCCGCCGCTCGCCGTCGATCGTGGCGGTGCGATCCGGCGCGCGCTGGATCATGCGGTGCAGGCTCTGGGTGATGTACATCAAGGCGACCTCTCCTCCGCCGCCAGCCCGCTCAGCGCGTCACAGCGCCTCGATGATCGTGACGTTGGCGACGCCGCCGCCCTCGCACATGGTCTGCAGGCCCCAGCGCTTGCCGCGCGCCTTCAACGCGTTGATCAGCGTCGCCATCAGCTTGGTGCCCGATCCGCCGAGCGGGTGGCCGAGCGCGATCGCGCCGCCGTTGACGTTGAGCCTGGCCGGGTCCGCACCGGTATGCTTCAGCCACGCCATCGGCACCGAGGCGAAGGCCTCGTTCACCTCGTAGAGATCGATGTCGCCGATCGTCATGCCGGCGCGCTTCAGCGCCCGATCGGTGGCGAAGAGCGGCTCCTCCAGCATGATCACCGGATCGCCCGCCGTCACCGTCAGGTTGTGGATGCGCGCCAGCGGTTTCAGGCCGTGATCCTTGAGCGCCTGTTCGGAGACCACCAGCACGGCGGAGGAACCGTCGGTGATCTGGCTGGAGGTGGCCGCCGTCAGCCGCCCGCCCTCTACCAGCAGCTTCACGCCCGCCATGCCTTCGGGCGAGGCATCCCAGCGTATCCCCTCGTCGGTGTCGTGCACGGCGGGCGTGCCGTCGGGCAGCACGATGGCGACCGGCACGATTTC
The DNA here is from genome assembly GCF_029906645.1 of Sphingomonas oryzagri. NCBI lineage: Bacteria > Pseudomonadati > Pseudomonadota > Alphaproteobacteria > Sphingomonadales > Sphingomonadaceae > Sphingomonas > Sphingomonas oryzagri. Next base: position 282,841 of record NZ_JARYGZ010000002.1, on the reverse strand, counting down.
GCGGCCGAAGGCGCCCGATTTGCTCGCGGCGGCCGCCTTGCGGTGGCTGTCGAGGCCGAAGGCGTCCAGCATATCGCGGGTGAAGCCGTGCTTCTCGGCGATCATCTCGGCGCCGCCGAACTGGCTGAAGCCGCTCACGCCGAAGCGATCGAGCAGCGACTTCGAATAAGGATGCGCGCCCTCGGGCGAGCGCGCCGCCGATCCCATCGGCACGCGGCTCATGCTCTCTGCGCCGCCTGCGATCACCACGTCCTGCGTGCCGGACATCACCGCCTGCGCGGCGAACTGGATCGCCTGCTGGGAAGATCCGCACTGGCGGTCGATCGTCACCGCCGGCACGCTGGCCGGCAGCTTCGAGGCGAGCACGCAGTTGCGGCCGAAATGCATCGATTGCTCGCCCGCCTGGGTGACGCAGCCCCAGATCACATCGTCGATCGCGGCCGGATCGATGCCGGTGCGATCGACGATGGCGTTCAGGCTCGCGGCGCCGAGATCGTCGGCATGGATGCCGGAGAGGCGCCCGTTGCGCCGCCCGCCGGCGGTGCGCACCGCCTCGACGATATAGGCTTCGGCCATATGATCCTGCTCCCCGCGATTCTGTTCGACGTCGATAGCGACATTAGGCGGCCGGCGCTTGCGCGCGCGCCTGTGACATAGGCGGGCTTTCTTCGCCGCCGCCATGTTCTACGGCAGGATCGCAGGATTCAGGGAGACGGCAATGGAATTGAGCGGGACGGCCGCGATCGTGACGGGCGGGGCCTCGGGCCTCGGCGGGGCGACGGCCGATATGCTGGCGAAGGGCGGCGCCAGGGTCACGATCTTCGATCTCAACGCCGATCTCGGCATCGAGAAGGCGAAGGCGATCGGCGGCCATTTCGTGAAGGTGGACGTCACCGACGAACCCGCCGTTCAGGCCGCGATCGCGGAGGCGGAGGGGTTGCACGGCAAGGCGCGCATCTGCGTCAACTGTGCCGGCATCGGCCCGCCCGCCAAGGTGGTCGATCGCAACGGCAATCCGCTGCCGCTCGCCGATTTCGCGAAGATCATCTCGATCAACCTGCTCGGCACCTTCAACGTGTTGTCGAAGTTCGCGGCGCGGATCGTGAACGAGGCGCCGCTCACGCCCGACGGGGAGCGCGGGGTGATCATCAACACCGCCTCGGTCGCCGCCTATGACGGGCAGGTGGGGCAGCCGGCCTATGCCGCGTCGAAGGGCGGTATCGTCGCGATGACGCTGCCGATCGCGCGTGAGCTGGCCCGGTCCGGCATCCGCGTGATGACGATCGCGCCCGGCATCTTCTGGACGCCGCTGCTCGCCTCGCTGCCGCAGGAGGCGCAGGATTCGCTCGGGCAGCAGGTGCCCTTTCCCAGCCGCCTCGGACAACCGGAGGAATATGCCATGCTGGCCCAGTCGATCATCGCCAACCCGATGCTGAACGGCGAGACCATCCGCCTCGACGGATCGATCCGGATGGCCGCGAAATGAGCGGCGCGTACGAAGGGGTCGGCCCCGAAAAGACCGCCGAGATCGCCGCCAAGGTGGAGGCCTTCGTCCGCGACGTGATCGTCCCCTACGAGACCGATCCGCGGCAGGACCAGCACGGCCCGACCGACGAGCTGGTCGCCGAGATGAAGGGCAAGGCGCGCGCCGCCGGCATCCTCACCCCGCACATCCTGCCCGACGGCCGCCACCTGTCGCAGCGCGAGACGGCGGCGGTGCTGAAAAAGTCCGGCCTGTCGATCCTCGGGCCGCTGGCGGTCAACACCAACGCGCCCGACGAGGGCAACATGTTCCTGCTCGGCAAGGTCGGCAGCCCGGAGATCAAGGAGCGGTTCCTGAAGCCGCTGGTCGAAGGCCACGGCCGATCGGCCTTCTTCATGACCGAGCCGGCCGACGAGGACGGCGCCGGATCCGACCCCTCGATGATGAAGACGACCTGCCGGCTGGACGGCAACCATTGGGTGATCAACGGCCGCAAGAAGTTCATCACCGGCGCGGAAGGGGCGATCGTCGGCATCGTCATGGCGAAATCGGAAGCCACGGATGGGACGGGGGGCGCCTGCATGTTCCTGGTCGATCTGCCGGACCCGGCGATCCGCATCACCCGCGTGCTCGAAACGATCGACGATTCGATGCCCGGCGGCCATGCCGAGATCGAGATCGACAATCTGCGCGTGCCGGCCGACCAGATGCTCGGCGTGGCGGGCGAGGGCTTCAAATATGCCCAGATCCGCCTGTCGCCCGCGCGCCTGTCCCACTGCATGCGCTGGTATGGCGCGGCGGTGCGCGCCAACGAGATCGCGACCGATTACGCCAATCGCCGCAAGGCGTTCGGCAAGCCGCTGGTCGATCATGAGGGCGTCGGCTTCATGCTGGCCGACAACCTCATCGACCTGAAACAGGCCGAACTGATGATCGACTGGTGCGCCGACGTGCTCGACACGGGCGAGCTGGGCACGGCCGAATCCTCGATGGCGAAGGTGGCGGTGTCCGAAGCGCTGTCGCGCGTCGCCGATCGCTGCGTGCAGGTGATGGGCGGCACCGGCATCACGCGTGACACGATGGTCGAGAAATTCTACCGCGAGATCCGATGCTTCCGCATCTATGACGGCCCCACAGAGGTGCACAAATGGAGCCTCGCCAAGAAGATCAAGCGCGACTGGACCAGGGCGCAGGCGGGGTGAGCGAGGCCGCGCGCGTCCTGCCGCTGGAGGGCGTGCACAACTTCCGAGACTATGGCGGCTATCCTTGCGCGGGCGGTCGGCTGAAGACCGGGCTGCTGTTCCGCTCCGCCCAGCATCATGGCGCGACCGACGGCGATCTGGCGCGGATCGCCGGCATCGGCCTCGCCAGCGTGATCGATCTGCGCGGCGGCCGGGAGCGGGACAAGGCGCCCTGCCGCCGGCCGGAGGGGTTCGCCGCGCAGGTGTTCTTCGTGGACGAGGACACGACCGGTATCGCCCCGCACATGCAGGCGGCGCGAGACGCCGCCCGCGCCGCGCCGAGCGCCGATCAGGCGCGCTCCGCAATGACGCGCGGCTATGCCGGCATGGCCTATCGCCCGCACCTGATGCCGATGCTGCGCCGCTATTTCGCGGTGCTGGCGGATCTGCCCGGTCCGTCGCTGATCCACTGCATGGCGGGCAAGGACCGCACCGGCCTCGCCGTCGCGCTCCTCCACGTGGGCATGGGTGTCCATCCGGATGACATCATGGCCGATTACCTGATGACCAACAGCGCCGGCCGCGCCGAGGAGCGGATCGCGGCGGGCGCGACCCACGTCCGCGCCTCCTATGGCGGGGCGATCGACGATGCGGCGGTGCGCGTGCTGATGATGGTGGAGCCGGCCTATCTCGACGCCGCCTTTGCTGCCATCGCCGAACGCAGCGGATCGGTGGACGCCTATCTGCGTGACGAACTGGGCGTCACCGGCACCATGCGGGAAGCGCTCGCCGCCCGGTTGATCGGCTAGCCCAGAAACCCCGCAAGACGGCCAGCGATGATCGCTTCGGCATCGGCGACGATCCGCTCGATCAGCTCGCGGCAGGTCGGCACGTCGTTGATCAGACCCTGCACCATGCCGGCCGACCAGACGCCGTGATCCACGTCGCCGCTGATCAGCCCCTCGCGGCCGCGCGCGCCCTTCACCAGATGCGCCACCGCCTCGAACGGCTGGCCCTCGCGCTCGATGCGGATCGCTTCCTGGCTCACCGCGTTGCGCGCCACCCGCGCGGTGTTGCGATAGCTGCGGAACATCAGGTCGGTCGCGCGCTCGTCATTGGCGACCATCGCCGCCTTGAAATTGGGATGGATCGGCGCCTCCTGCGTCGCGCAGAAGCGGGTGCCCATGTTGATCCCCTCGGCGCCGAGCGCCAGCGCCGCGACCAGCCCGCGCCCGTCGCCGAACCCGCCCGAGGCAAGCATCGGCACCTTCACCTTGTCGGCCGCCGCCGGGATCAGGATCAGGCCGGGAATGTCGTCCTCGCCCGGATGGCCGGCGCACTCGAACCCGTCGATCGAGATGGCGTCCACGCCCATCCGCTCGGCGGACAGCGCGTGGCGGACGGCGGTGCATTTGTGGATCACCGTGATGCCGTGCGCCTTCAGCTCGTCGACATGCTCCTGCGGCTTGTAGCCTGCGGTCTCCACCACCTTGATCCCCATGTCGATGATCGCGCGGCGATAGTCGGCATAAGGCGGCGGGTTGATCGATGGCAGGATGGTGAGGTTCACGCCGAACGGCTTGTCGGTCATCGCCCGGCAGCGTTCGATCTCGCGGCGCAGGTCGTCGGGCGTCGGCTGGGTGAGCGCGGTCAGGATGCCGAGGCCGCCGGCATTGGACACGGCGGACGCCAGCTCCGCGGTGCCGACCCATTGCATCCCGCCCTGCACGATCGGGTGGGCGATGCCCAGCATCTCGGTGATGCGCGTACGGATCATGATCGTCTCCCGCAGTCCATTTTTCACGTGCATAACGCCGTTATCTATGATTTGAGCTTGGCAGAAAGCGCCGCTCCGCTCGCCTCGCAAAAGGGGCAGGGGGCGGCGACGAAACGGAAGGATGCCGCCAGTCATGACCATGCCCGCGCTGCTCGAAGGCCGCCTGTCGATCCCGGCGATCGCCTCGCCGATGTTCATCATCTCGCAGCCCGAACTGGTGCTGGCACAGTGCCGCGCGGGCGTGGTCGGCTCCTTCCCGTCGCTCAATGCGCGCCCGTCCGGCGTGTTCGAGCAATGGCTCCAGCGCCTGACCTCCGAGCTGACCGAGAAGGACGCCCCCTTCGCGGTGAACCTGATCGTCCATCGGTCGAACCCGCGACTCGAGGAGGATCTGGCGCTCTGCGTGAAATATCGCGTGCCGATGGTGATTACCTCGCTCGGCGCGCAGCCGGCGATCAACGAGGCGATCCATTCCTATGGCGGCATCGTCTTCCACGACATCATCAACGACATGTTCGCCCGCAAGGCGATCGAGAAGGGCGCGGACGGACTGATCGCGGTCGCGGCGGGCGCGGGCGGTCATGCCGGCACGCTGTCGCCTTTCGCTTTGGTGCAGGAGATTCGCGAGTGGTTCGACGGGCCGCTGGCGCTGTCGGGTGCGATCGCGAACGGCGGCGCGATACTCGCGGCGCGGGCGATGGGGGCGGATCTCGGCTATATCGGATCGGCCTTCATCGCCACCGAGGAGGCCAACGCGGCCGAGGCCTACAAGCAGATGATCGTCGACAGCCACGCGTCGGATATCGTCTATTCGAACCTCTTCACCGGCGTGCACGGCAATTACCTGAAGCCCAGCATCCGCAATGCCGGCATGGATCCGGACGATCTGCCCGAATCCGATCCGTCCAAGATGAACTTCGCCGAGATGACAGAAGGCAAGAAGGCGTGGAAGGACATCTGGGGCTGCGGACAGGGGATCGGCGCGGTGCACGGCGTGGTGCCGGCGGGCGAGCTGGTCGCGCGCCTCGGCCGCGAATATCGCGCGGCGCTGGACCGGCTGAACGCCTGACATCGGATCGCGCGATGACTGTGAGCGGAAGGCTTTGTTGGCGGGGCGGCGGCGGATCGCGCTAGACACGCGTCATGAGCCGCACCGCCTTCCGACAGCCCGAACCTGCGCTCACCCGTGCCGCGATCCGCAGCCGCCTGCGCGCGCTCGCTTTGGTGCGGCGCGAGGCGGCCCGCTCTATCGCCCGCTGAAGCGCGGCTCGCGCTTTTCGAGGAAGGCGCGCACGCCCTCGGCATGATCGTCGGTGAAGCCTGCGATCCGCTGGTCCGTCCGTTCGCGCTCCAGGCTTTCGCCGAGCGTCGAGGACAGGCCATCGGTGATCGCGCGGCGCATCAGACCGTAAGCGACGGTCGGCCCGGCGGCGAGCCGCGTGGCCATGGTGCGCGCCGTCGGCATCAGCGCCTCGTCGTCCACCATCTGCCAGATCAGCCCCCAGTCGAGCGCCTGTTCGGCGGAGACGCGCTCGCCCAGCATCATCATGCCCGTGGCCCGCGCGCGGCCGGCGAGGCGGGGCAGCAGCCAGGTCGATCCGACATCGGGCACCAGCCCGATCCGCGCGAAGGGCTGGAGGAAATAGGCCGATCGCGCCGCGATCACGATGTCGCCGGCCAGTGCATAGCCGCATCCGCCCCCCGCCGCGGCACCATTCACCGCCGTCACCAGTGGCACGGGCAGGTCGCGCATCCGTTCGAGCAGCGGGTTGAAGCCCGCCTCCAGCTGGGCGCCGCGATCGACCGGGCCGTCCTCGCCCTGCGCCGCCGAAAGGTCCGCGCCCGAACAGAAGGCCCGGCCCGATCCGGTCAGCAACGCGGCGCGCACGACGCCCTCGTCGCGGATGCGATCGAAGGCGTGGATCAGCTCGGCCAGCGTCTGCGGGGCCAGCGCGTTGAGCGTGTCGGGCCGGTCGATCGTGACCGTGGCGACCGCACCCGCCTGCTCGAACCGGATATGCTCGTAGCGCATCGGCCTCAGCCCCGCTTGGCGCTCTGGACGATGCGGCTCACCATCTCGTGGCGGATCGTCTCGAAGTCTGGCGCGTCGCCGCCCAGCCGCCCGGTCATTTCCAGCGAGATCAGGCCGTGGATCTGTGCCCAGAAGATGTGGGCCAGCATCTCGGCATCGATGTCGAGATCGCCCGTCTCCACCATCTCGCGGGCATAAGCGGTGAGGTTGCGCCGCGATCGATCGGCGGCGGCGGCGAGATCGGGGTAGAGCGCCATGTCGGGCTGGGTCAGCGCGAAGATCAGGCGATAGGCATCCGGATTGGCATAGGCGAAATCGACATAGGCGTTGCCGATCGCGCGCGACCGTTCCCAGATGTCGCCCGCCCCCGCCAGCGCTGCCTCCAGCCGTTCGGACAATTGATCCAGCGCGGCGGTGCGGGTGGCGGCGAGGATCGCCTCCTTGTTCTGGTAATAGCGATAGAGCGCGGTCGCCGACCAGCCGAGCTCCTGCGCGATCGAGTGCATCGAGACACGTTCGATCCCGCGCTCGACCGCCTGCCGCTCCGCCACCCGGCGGATGCGCTCGCGGCCTTGCGCGACCTGGGCGTCGGTGAGCAGGACGGGCATCGGCCGATCATAGATAACGGCGTTATCCGGCGCCATGTGAAATCGCGGGGTGCGGCCTCCGAAAACGGATAGGTATCGCCGCGTGGCCGACGCCTGCATCCTTCCCGTGGATGAAGGGGAGGTTTTCGTGACGGCTGCACCGGTGTTCGATCTCGCCGGCCGCGTGGCTCTGGTGACCGGCGCCTCGTCCGGCATCGGCATGCGCTACGGCCGCATCCTGGCGGCTGCCGGCGCGAAGGTGGTGCTGGCCGCCCGCAATGGTGACCGGCTGGAGGCGCTGCGCAAGGAGATCGTCGCGGCGGGCGGCGAGGCGATCACCGTCTCGCTCGAGGTCACCGACGAAGCCTCGACCATCGCCGCCTACGATGCGGCCGAAGCGGCGTTCGGCACGGTCGATACGATCGTCGCCAATGCCGGCATGAACGCGCAGGGGCCGACCACCGAGCTTTCCGTCGCCGATTTCGACGAAACCGTCGCGGTCAACCTGCGCGGTGTGTTCCTCACCGCGCGCGAGGGGGCGAAGCGGATGCTCGCCGCCGGATCGCGCGATCGGCAGAACGGGCGCATCGTCATCACCGCATCGATGGCTGCGATCGCGGTGGAGCCGGGGCTGGCGGTCTATAGCGGCACCAAGGCCGGCGTCGTCCAGATGGGCAAGGTGATGGCGCGCGACTGGGTGCGCCACGGCATCAACGTCAATATGATCTGCCCCGGCTACATCCGCACCGGCATCAACGACGCCTGGTTCGATTCGCCGGGCGGCGTGAAGCAGATCGAGCGCTTCCCGCGCCGCCGGCTGATGGAGGAGAGCGACCTCGACGTCGCCTTGCTGTGGCTCTGTTCGGATGCGTCGCGTGCCGTCACCGGAACGGCGGTGATGGTCGACGACGGGCAGTCGCTCTGATGGGCCGCGCCGCGCCCGAGCTGCTCGATCCCGCGCGCTACATCTTCGTGCAGGATGTGCAGACGCGCTTTTCGGACATGGATTCCAACCAGCACATCAACAATGTCGCGATCGCGGCGGCGTTCGAGGATGCGCGGGTGCGCTTCGATCTGGGCCACGGCGCCCGCGCCCTGTTCAAGAACCTGCGCATGATGATCGTCGCCGCCGGCATCGATTATCTGGCCGAGGCGCATTACCCGCAGCCGCTGCGGATCCATGTCGGCGTGCTGGCGATCGGGCGGACGAGCTGGACGCTCGGCCAGCTCGCGCTGCAGGATGGCCGGGCGTGCGCCTATTGCCGCGCGACGATCTGCGCGACCGACGGCAAGGCGCCGACACCGTTGCCCGACGATCTGCGCGAATGCCTCACGCGCGGCATGATCCGGCCGATCGCGGAAGGCTGAGGCTCAGTTCGGCCCGGTCGCCGTGGCGGAGGGCAGGCGGCTGCGCAGCCGCGCGAACTCCGCGACCTGCCGCCCGACCAGATCGAGCTGCCCCGCCGCGGCCGGATCGTTGCAGGCGCCATCCGTGAACATGCCCGAGGCGGACTTGATCGCGGCGCCCAGCGGCGTCGGCCAGCCGCGCAGCGCGTGGACGATCGAGCGCAAGGTGGCCAGCGTCGATCCCGTCGCCTGCCAGCCATAAGCGGTGACGATCAGGCCGACCGGCAGTCCGTCCAGATAGACGCGCTCGTCCTTCGCGGTTTCCTCGATGAAGTCGACCGCGTTCTTGACCAGGCCGGAGATCGATCCGTGATAGCCGGGGCTGGCGATGATCAGCCCGTCGGCCTCGCGCACCGCCTGCACCAGCGCGCTCGCGCCTTCGTGCCCGGCGGCGACGCCATAAGCATAATGCGGCAGGCTCACGATGTCGGCCCCGCCGAACAGCCGCACCCGCGCCCCCTCCCGCTCGGCCGAGGCGAGCGCCAGCATCAGCGCCTGCTCGGTGGAGGAGCCGGGTGACGTCGTGCCGCCGATGCCGACGATATAGGGGGCCGTGGTCATGCGTCTCTCCATATGGGTCGCGGCGCACTCTTTGGCACGCCTTTCGTGTCGGGCAAGGCTGTATACGTCTTATATCCGTCGCGCAGTTTCTCTTTGCATGATCGAAGAATGGCGCGCTGTGCTTGATCCGGCGGCGCGGATGGCGGAGAGCCTTGTCCGTCGATCAGGAGAGAGGACGACATGGCCGGGCGATATTTCGACGAATGGCAGGTGGGGGACCGGATCGAGCACCCGATCCGCCGCACCGTGACCGAGACGGACAACCTGCTCTTCTCGACCATGACTCACAATCCGCAGCCGCTCCACCTCGATCTGGAGGCGGCGAAGGCCAGCGAGTTCGGCCAGATCCTCGTCAACGGCACCTTCACCTTCGCGCTGATGGTCGGCCTGTCGGTGGGCGAGACGACGCTGGGCACGCTGGTCGCCAACCTCGGCTATGACAAGCTCGTCATGCCCAAGCCGGTGTTCATCGGCGACACGATGCGCGCGACCAGTGCGGTGGTCGAGCTGAAGGACAGCAAGTCCCGGCCCACCGCCGGCATCGTCACATTCGCGCACGAGCTGATCAACCAGCGCGACGAGGTGGTGTGCCGCTGCACCCGATCCGCGCTGCTGCACCGGAGAGCGGCATGAGGCTCCGCTCGCTGCTCTTCGTCCCCGGCGACCGGCTGGAGCGGATGGAGAAGGCACTGGGCCTCGGCGCCGACGCGCTGATCCTCGATCTGGAGGATGCGGTGGCCGCCGATGCCCGGCCGAAGGCGCGCGAGATGGTCGCGGACTTCCTCGCCGCCACCACCGACCGGGCGGTGAAGCTGTTCGTCCGCGTGAATCCGCTCGACAGCCAGGACATCGCGCTGGACCTCCGGGCGATCGCGCCCGGCAAGCCCGATGGTATCGTCTTCCCCAAGGCCGAGGGCGCCGCCTCGATCGAGGCGCTGGGCAACCGCATGGCGGCGCGCGAACTGTTCGTGCCGATCCTGCCGATCGCCAGCGAGACGCCGGCCGCCGTGTTCCAGCTCGGCAATTACGGCCCGGTGGCGCATCGCCTGTGCGGGCTGACCTGGGGGGCGGAGGATCTGCCCGCCGCGATCGGCGCCGCGACCAGCCGCGAGGAGGACGGGAGCTACACCGCCCCCTACGAGATCGCTCGCGCGCTCACCCTGTTCGGCGCGCACGCGGCCGGGGTGCCGGCGATCGAGACGGTGTTCCCGGCCTTCCGCGATCTCGACGGTCTCGCCCGCTATGCGGGTCGCGCGGCGCGCGACGGCTTTACCGGCATGATGGCGATCCACCCCGCGCAGATCGCGCCGATCAACGCGGCATTCACGCCGTCGGAGCAGGCGGTCGCCCATGCCCGCGCGGTGGTCGCGGCCTTCGCCGCCAATCCGGGTGCGGGCGCGCTGCAGCTCGACGGCAGGATGATCGACGCGCCGCATCTGAAGCAGGCGCGCCGCACGCTGGCGCTGGCGGGCGAGGGCTAGTCTGCCCCGATCAGGCGAAGCGCTTCTGCAGTTCCAGCATCGCGATCGCCGCCTTCGCCGCCTCGCCGCCCTTGTCCTTCTCGGTGCGGCGCGCGCGGGTGAGCGCCTGCGCCTCGTTCTCGGTGGTGAGGATGCCGTTGCCGATGGCGAGGCCGTCGAGCGTCATCGCCATCAGCGCGCGCGCGCTTTCGCCCGCGACGATCTCGAAATGATAGGTTTCGCCCCGGATCACCACGCCGATCGCGACGAAGGCGTCATAGGCGTCCGCCGCCAGCGCGATCGCGCCGGGCACTTCCAGCGCGCCGGGCACGGTGATGGTCTCGTGTGTGTGGCCCGCCGCCTCGATCGCGGCACGCGCGCCCTCCAGCAGCAGGTCGTTCAGATGCTCGTAGAAACGCGCCTCGACGATCAGGATGTTGGCCATCAGAACAGACGCTCCTCGACGATGTTGAGACCATAGCCGTCGAGCGCGACGAGCGTATGGTGGGAATTGGTCAGCAGCACCATGTCGTGGATGCCGAGTTCGGCGAGGATCTGCGCGCCGACGCCATAGTCGCGCAACTCATTCATGTCGCCGACGGTGGCGCCGCCAATCGCCTGGGTGATCTGCGACAGCCTGGCCTGCGAGTTGAGCAGCACGACGACGCCGGTGCCCTCCGCCGCGATCGCCTCCATCGCGCGGCCGAGCAGGCCCGAGCGCTCGCTCTCCATGCCCAGCGCGTCGGAGAACAGGCCGAGCGCGTGCATACGCACCAAAGTCGGCTGGGACGGATCGAGCCGGCCCTTCACCAGTGCCAGCGTCTCGGTGTCGATTGCCTTGTTGCGGAAGGTAACGGCGGTCCAGTCGCCGCCGAAGCGGCTGGTGAACTTCGCCTCGGCGACGCGCTCGACATTGTGGTCGTGGCGGCGGCGATAGGCGATCAGGTCGCGGATCGTGCCGATCTTGAGCGCGTGCAGCTGCGCGAAGGCGACGAGATCGTCGAGGCGGGCCATCGTCCCGTCTTCCTTCATGATCTCGCAGATCACGCCCGACGGATTGAGCCCGGCGAGCCGCGCGACATCCACCGCCGCCTCGGTATGGCCGGCGCGGACCAGCACGCCGCCCGGCCGCGCGATCAGCGGGAAGACGTGGCCCGGCGTCACGATATGCTCCGGCCCCTTGGCGGCATCGATCGCCACCGCCACGGTGCGCGCGCGGTCGCCGGCCGAGATGCCGGTGGACACGCCGTCGCGCGCCTCGATCGAGGTGGTGAAGGCGGTTTCGTGGCGGGTGCCGTTCTTCGCCGACATCAAGGTGAGGCCAAGCTGGTCGACCCGCTCCTTGCCGAGCGCGAGGCAGATCAGGCCCTTGCCGTGCGTCGCCATGAAGTTGATCGCCGACGGCGTCGCCATCTGCGCGGGGATGACGAGATCGCCCTCATTCTCCCGATCCTCGTCGTCGACGAGGATGAACATGCGGCCGTTGCGCGCCTCGTCGATGATCTCCTCGGTGGGGGAGAGGAAGGCGTGGCGGGTGGTGCGGAAAGGCGCGGTCATCGGCGGAGCTGCTCCATGCGGCCCAGGTAACGGGCAAGGATATCGATCTCGAGGTTGAACTTGCGGCCCGGCGTCAGGTCGTCGAGCGTGGTCAGCTTCTGGGTGTGCGGGATGATGTTGAGCGCGAAGTGGACGCTGCCGTTGGGCTGGTCGGCCACCTCGTTGACGGTCAGCGAGACGCCGTCGACCGTGATCGATCCCTTGGCCGCCAGATAGGGGGCGAGCGCGGCCGGCGCCGAAATGCCGACGCGTATCGAATCGCCTTCGGGGCAGGTGCCGACGATTTCGCCGATCCCGTCGACATGGCCGGTGACGATGTGGCCGCCCAGCTCGTCACCCACCTTGAGCGCGCGTTCGAGATTGAGGCGGGCGCCTTCGTGCCAGAGGCCGGGTGCAGTGCGCGAGATGGTCTCGCCCGAGACATCGACCGCGAACCAGCCCTTCTCGCCGGCGGGGGCCTTGTCCACCACCGTCAGGCACACGCCCGAGCAGGCGATCGAGGCGCCGAGATCGACGCCGCCCATGTCGTAGCCGCTCTCGACGACCAGCCGCATGTCGCCGCGCTGTTCGACGCTGCGAACTTTGCCGATGTCGGTGATGATCCCGGTGAACATGCGAAGGCCCCTAGCGCTTGCGTTCGTAGATTTCGAGTCGGTCCGTGCCGAGGCTGCGAGCGTCGGTGAGTGCCCAGCAGCCATGCGCGTCGGCAAGGCTGCCGAGACCGATGTCGCCGATGCAGGCGCGGCCGTCCCCGATCAGGATCGGCGCGCGGTAGAGCAGCAGGCGATCGACCAGATCGGCGGCGAGGAAAGCGGATGCCGCACCGGCGCCGCCTTCGATCAGGAGGTGATTGGCAGGTAGGGAAGAAATGGCTTGGTGCGAGTCCAGCCACCCCCAGTCGTCACCCCTGCGAAGGCAGGGGTCCATCTCCAGAGATGTCCCACTTGCGGAGCCGTCAGAAGATGGGCTCCTGCCTCCGCAGGAGCGACGGGATAGGACGAAGCGCGCCGGCGAGCGGTCCTCAAGCCCAGCCAGCCGCACATCGAGCCTCGGCGCATCCGCCTCGAACGTGCCGCGTCCCACCAGGATCGCATCCGCCCGCGCCCGTTCCAGATGTCCGTGTGCCCGAGCCTCCGCCCCCGTGATCCAGCGGCTCTCGCCCGACGGCAGCGCGATCCTGCCGTCCAGCGAGGTGGCGAGCTTGAGCGTCACATGCGGGCGACCGAGCGCCTGCCGGGTCAGGAACCCGGCCATCGCACGGCGCGCCAAGTCGGCCGAGACACCTTCCGTCACCGCGATTCCCGCCTCGCGCAGTCGGGCGAAGCCTTTGCCGGCGGTGCGCGGATCGGGATCGGTCAGCGCCGCGACGATGCGCGCAGGCCGGGCGCGGATCAGCAGGTCCGCGCAAGCGGGGCCGCGCGGGCTTTCGTGCGCGCAGGGTTCCAGCGTGACGTAGACGGTGGCGCCCTCGGCCGCCGCACCCGCCTGCTCCAATGCCATCGCCTCGGCATGGGGGCGGCCGCCGGGCTGGGTCCAGCCCCGCCCGACGACGCGGCCGTCCTTGACGATCAGGCAACCGACATTGGGATTGGGGGTCGTCCGCCCCCGGCCGCGTTCGGACAGCGCGACCGCCGCCGCCGTCCAGCGGGCGTCGTCGCCTGTTCCTGGTCCCCTGGCGGCGCTCACAGCCAGCCGCTGGTCGCCTTCTGCATCTTCTGGAATTCGGCCCTGCGATAGGCTTCGGCCTTCTCGCGCTCGATCCGGTCCTTCTTCTGGTCGGCGCGGATCTGGTCGTCGGTGCGGTTGGCGGGCCAGTTCTGCACGTAGATGATCGGCGGATCGCCCCTGAAGCTGCTGTCGTGCCAGAAGGCGAAGATGATGAAGACCGTCATCGCGGCGGCGATGCCGGCGATCACGTAGTCGGCGCGCGAGCGGGTCTTCAGGAAGAAGCCGAGATCGCGGAAGCCGGCGAGGAAACGCCGGGGTGACGGTGGCTTGAAGGGCGAGAAGGAGGAACGGGCCATGGCTGCCAAGATAGGCCTATGCGGCGCCCGCCGCCAGCCGCAGCCGTGCGATGGCGCGTTCCCGGCCGATGAGGGGGAGGAGGGCGGCCATTTCCGGCCCATGATCCTGCCCGGTCAGCGCGAGGCGGAGCGGCAGGAACAGCGCCTTGCCCTTGCGGCCGGTGGACGCCTTGAGGGCGGTGGTCAGCGCGGCCCACGGCGTCTCGGCCCAATCAAGAGCGTCCGCCGCTGCGGCGGCGTCCGCGCAGAAGGCGCGATCCTCGGGCGAAAGGGTCGGTGCCGCGATCGGCCCCTCGATCACCGCCAGCGCGGCGTCCGTGTCCGCGATCGTCGTCAGGTTGGGGCGGATCGCCAGCCAGAAGGTTTCATCGACGTTCGCCGGCAGCCGGTCCTTTACGGCCTCGTATGGCAGCAGGTGGAGCGTTCTGGCGTTGAGCTGCGCCAGCTCCTCCGAATCGAAACGCGCCGGCGCGCGGCCCATGTGCGAGAAGGCGAAACCGGGCAGCAGCTCGTCTGCCGTGGCAACCGGGACCACCGGCTCGCTCGTCCCGATCCGCGCGAGCAGGCCGAGCAGCGCCTGCGGCTCGATCCCCTCCGCCCGGATCGCCTCGACCCCGATCGACCCCTCGCGCTTGGAGAGCTTGCCGTCGGCCCCCACCAGCAAGGCCATATGCGCGAAGTTGGGGATCGCGGCGCCCAAAGCCTCGAACATCTGGATCTGCACGGCGGTGTTGGAGACATGATCCTCGCCCCGCACCACGTGGCTGATCTTCATGTCGATATCGTCGATCACGCTCGGCAGCAGATAGAGCCAGCTCCCGTCCGCGCGCCGCACGACGGGATCGGAGAGGGCCGCGCCCTCGAAATGCTGCGGACCCCGGATAAGGTCGGTCCACTCGATCGGTGTCGCATCCAGCCTGAAACGCCAGTGCGGGCGAACGCCGTCGGCCTCCAGTCTCTGCCGTTCCTCGGCGCTCAGCGTCAGCGCGGCGCGGTCGTAGATCGGCGGCAGGCCGCGTCCCAGCGCCACCTTGCGCTTGATCGACAGCTCCTCCTCGCTCTCGTAGCAGGGGTAGACCCGCCCCGCCGCGTGCAATGTCTCGAACGCCGCCTCGTAGAGCGCGAAGCGATCCGACTGGCGGACCTCGCCAGCTGGCACCAGCCCGAGCCATTCGAGATCGCGCCGGATCGCGACGACATTCTCCTCGGTGGAGCGCGCCCGATCGGTGTCGTCGAGCCGCAGCAGGAACTTCCCGCCCTCGACGCGCGCTGCCATCCAGCACACCAGAGCGGTGCGGATGTTGCCGACATGCAGCTTGCCGGTAGGGGAAGGCGCGAAGCGCGTGATGACCGTCATGAAGCGGCCCTCTACCACTCTGTCATCATCCCGCAACTTGGCAGCAGGCGGCATCATCGCTAAGGCGCGCGCGAACGGCCCGGCGGGGGCCTCGCGCGGGACGACCAGCACATGAAACTTCTGTCGGGCAACTCGAACCTGACGCTCGCCAAGGCGATCGCCGATTATCTCGACATGCCGCTCACCAAGGCGAGCGTGCGCCGCTTCGCCGACGAAGAGATCTTCGTCGAGATTCAGGAGAATGTGCGCGGCGAGGATGTCTTCGTCATCCAGTCGACCGGCTTCCCCGCCAACGACAATCTGATGGAGCTGCTGATCTGCATCGATGCGCTGAAGCGTTCGTCGGCGCGGCGCATCACGGCGGTGATCCCCTATTTCGGCTATGCACGGCAGGACCGGAAGCCCGGCCCGCGCACGCCGATCTCGGCCAAGCTGGTCGCCAACATGGTGACGGCGGCGGGCGCCGACCGCGTGCTGTCGGTCGATCTCCACGCTGGCCAGATCCAGGGCTTCTTCGACATCCCGACCGACAATCTGTTCGCGGCACCCGTGATGTCGGCGGATCTGCTGGCGCGATTCTCCGGCCGCAACCTGATGGTCGTCTCGCCCGACGTCGGCGGCGTGGTGCGTGCCCGCGCGCTCTCCAAGCGGCTCGGCAACGCGCCGCTCGCGATCGTCGACAAGCGCCGCGAGAAGCCCGGCGAATCGGAAGTGATGAACATCATCGGCGATCCTTCGGGCCGCTTCTGCATCCTCGTCGACGACATCGTCGATTCGGCCGGCACGCTGTGCAACGCGGCCGCCGCGTTGCGTGAGGCGGGGGCCGAGGACGTCGTCGCCTATGTCACCCACGGCGTGCTGTCCGGCGGGGCTGTCGCGCGCGTCGAGGGCTCGGCGCTGACCGAACTGGTGGTGACCGATTCGATCGCCGCGCCGCCGGCGGTGGCCGATGCCCAGCGCATCCGCCAGCTGACCATCGCGCCGCTGCTCGCCGAGGCGATCAAGCGCATCGCCGACGAAAGCTCGGTCTCCTCGCTGTTCGATTAAGGCGATGGCCCGCGACTGGCTCCTCGAGGAAATGGTCCGCGAGGCGCTGGGCGACAGGCCGGGACTGACCGAGAAAGCGATGTTCGGCGGCCTGTGCTGGCTGCTCGACGGCCATATGCTCTGCGCCGCCAGCCAGAAGGGCATGATGGTCCGGCTCGGCAAGGGCGAGGATGGCTGGGCGCTCGCCCATCCCGAAATCGTCACCGTCACGATGGGCGAGCGGGCCATGCCCGGCTGGGTGCGCATATCGTCCGACGCCAGCCGCGACGATCACGGCCTGCGGCGGAAGCTGGTGGCGGGGGCGATCGCCTTCGTCGGCACGCTCCCGCCGAAATAAGCCTCAGGCGTCCTCGATCGGCGCGAACGGATCGTAGCTGCCGAAGCTCCAGACATGGCCTTCGGGATCGCGCGCCGCGTAACCGCGGCCCGGATAGCCGTCATTCTCGTGCGGCTCGTCGATGATGGTGGCGCCGTTCGCGCGGGCGCGTTCGCAATGGCCGTCGACATCTTCGACCACGACATAGAGCGAGGAGGTGACCCCGCCGGCCTCTTCCGGCGTCACCCAGCCATAACGCTCCTGCGCCTCACCCGGCAGCGCGCTGCCCAGCATCAGCATGTTGCCGTCCAGCACCAGCTGCGCATGGTGGATGATCTGCTCGTCCTCCTCGTCGGGATAGATGGCGTGCGGCAGGAAACCGAAGGCGTCGCACAGGAACAGGATCGCGGCGGGCGCATCCTCGTAACGGATGCTGGGGATGATCGCGGGACGCATGGACCGATTCTCCTTCGCGCCCATCTAGCGCCCCATGGCGGGCTTCCGCTACGGCTGGCGGCATGACCGACGACGATATCCGCCTGGCCGAGCGCCTCGCCGACGCGGCCGGCGCCGCGATCCGCCCCTTCTTCCGTGCGCGCTTCGATCTGGAGCAGAAGGCGGATGCCTCGCCCGTTACCGAGGCCGATCGCGCCGCCGAGGCGGCGATGCGCGCGATCATCGAGGCCGAACGCCCCCAGGACGGAATCTTCGGCGAGGAATATGGCGTGGTGCGCGGCGATGCCGATCGCCTTTGGGTGCTCGATCCGATCGACGGCACGCGCGCCTTCGTCACCGGGCGGCCGCTATTCGGCACGCTGATCGCGCTGCTGGAAGGCGGCAAGCCGGTGCTCGGCGTGATCGACCAGCCGATCCTGGGCGAGCGCTGGATCGGCGCGGCGGGCCGCAAGACGCGCTTCAACGACGGTATCGCGGGCGTGCGGCACTGCGCCGAGCTGGCCGAGGCCCGATTCGGCAGTACCGCCCCGGCGGCGTTCGGCCCGGAGGAGCTGGAGGCCTATATGCGCGTCACCACAGACGCGCGCGACGCCATCTGGGGCGGCGATTGCTACAATTACGGGCTCGTCGCACTGGGCCAGCTCGACGGCGTGATCGAGGCCAACCTGAAGCTCTACGATTTCGCGGCGCTGGTGCCGGTGGTGGAAGGCGCGGGCGGGGTCATGCGCGACTGGCAGGGTCGTCCGCTCGACCGCGACAGCGACGGGCGCGTTGTGGCGCTTGGCGACGCGCGGCTGCTGGAGCCGGTGCTGGAGCGTCTTTCCGGCTAGAAGATCCCGAGGAACTTTTTGTCCTTGGGCTTCGCGGCCTCCGCCTTGTTATCGTTCTTGGTGCCCAGCAGCTTGAGCGGCTTGCCCTTGGTCGAATGTTGCTGTGCGGCGGTGTCACCGGCGAGCACCGGGCCGCAGGCCGCGCTCTTGGCATCACCCGGATCGATGAAGGCGAGGATCGCCGCCGGCGGGGTCAGTATGCCGAGCGCAACCGCCGCTCCGCCGCGCGCCAGCAGCTGCGGCGAGATGATCCGGATCCTGGGCGCTGCGAAATAGCCGCCGATGCCGACCGGACTCTGGCCGGAGAAGGCCGAGAACTTCTTGGCGTCGGCGCGGAACTGCAGGTTCATCGATTCGTCGCGGAAGCTGAAGCCGCCCCTCGCCGCCATCAGATTCTTGTCGGTGTCGATCAGGATCGGATCGGCGGCGGCGATGCCGTCCTTCACGGTGAAGGCGATCAGGCCGCAATTGATGTGGATCGGCTTCTTCAGCTTGTCCTGCAGCAGCTTCTGCACGAACACGCCGACGTCGAACTCGGCGAGCTGGGCATAGCTGGTCCAGAACGTGCCGGCCGGCAGGCTGATCGCGATCCGCCCGTTGGATGTGGCGAGCGACTTGCGCACCGAATCTCCGGTGCCGGTCATCTTGATCCGCGCCTTGATCGTGCCGGTGGTGCCGGCATCCTTGAGGCCGAAGCCCTTCATCAGCGCGCCGAGCGGGGTGGGCGACAGGCGGATGTCGTAATCGGTCACCACGGCGGGCACGCGCGCGTTGAGCGCGATGTCGGCGGCCAGCTTGCCAGCGCCCACGATGTCCATGGTCAGCGGCGAGATCTTCATCAGGTTATGATCGAGATCGAGAGTCGCATGAACGTTCGAGACCGGAAGATGCGGCGCGCGGATCGTCTTGACGGCATAATCGACGCGCGCATCGAACAGCTTGATCGCCTCGCTGCGGAGCGGCGCGTCAGGCAGGATGCGCGGATGGTCGGCCTTGCCCTGCGTGGTGGCCGCCGCCGTCGCGCCCTTGGTGGCGAGGGCGTGGGGATCGTAGCCGATAAACGGCCCGATATCGATGATATCGACCTTCTGCGAATGAAGGCCCGCGACCAGCTTCAACCGGCCGTTCGGCATCAGGATGGTCATGTCGCCGGCAAGATCGCTATCGCCGAAGTGACCGCGCAGGTTCCAGAAGCGCCACGCCCCGCCATCCTTCCGCAGGTGGGAACTGAACCGATAAGTGCGGGTATCGGGGATCGCGACATTGATCAGATCGAACAGCTCGCGCGCATTGGGGCCGCTGACCGTGAAGTCCATGTCGGCACCGTCGATCTGGGTGGCGGCGGGAAGGGTGCCTGTCGCCTCGGCATGGGTGCGCGCACCATCGACGGTCAGCTGGAACCGCGTCCGACCCATTGCGACCGTTTCGTTCGGAGATAGCAGCGCCCCGGAATTGGTGACGGCATGGCCGCGCAGCGTCCCCGATCCGTGGAAGCGGATGGCGTTGTCGATCCGCGTGCCGGTGGACTGCACCGTGTCGATCGACTGGTCGGTGTAAAGCTGCATTTGCGGGTCGCGATACCGAACCGTGGCGCCTGTCACCGTCGCGCGCTCGATGGTCGGCATCTTGAACGGTTCGCCCTTCTTGTCGGGATCGCCGAACGTCCAGGTGTTGTGGGTATGGCTCTTGTCCCATTCGACGTCGACCGCCGCGCCGTCGAGGTTCAGCCAGCGCGCATGTTTGGCGCCAAAGATCAGGCGGATCGTGGAGATTCGCGTATCGATATGCCCGGCGGTCAGGAAATTGGGTTTCGACGCCCAGCTCGGGTTGGAGACCGACAGACCGTCCGCCACGAACTTCACGTTGATCGGATCGAAATAGAGCTGGAAGTCGCCCGCGACCTTCACCTGCCGTTCGGACAGGCTGGAGGCGATATTCTCGAACCGGGCTTTCAGGAAACGGCCCTTGGTGATGAACAGGATCGCCCAGGCCAGCACGATCAGGCCGATGAAGATGGCGATGATCGACAGCCCGATGCCAATCGGCGCGCTCCAGCGCATCCGGCGCGGTCCGGCCGGCGGAGGCGGCGGGTTGGGGACGACCGGGTCGGCCGGGGCGGGTTGCTCCATGTTCACGGGGCCAAGAAACGGCCGGAATCGCGGCGCGGTTCCTTTCGGTCCTTGCGTGCTGCCGGCTTTCTCCTTATAGGCGCGCGCTTCGATCGAGGGGTCGTCCGGCTAAAAGGGCTGCCGTGGCCGACTCGCAATCGACATCATAAGGAGTCGAAAATGCCCAAGCTGAAGACCAAGAGCGGCGTGAAGAAGCGCTTCAAGCTCACCGCCACCGGCAAGGTGAAGCATGGCGTGGCCGGCAAGCGCCACCGCCTGATTTCGCACAATGCCAAGTATATCCGCACCAACCGTGGCACCACCGTGCTCGCCGAGGCCGATACGGCCCGCGTGAAGCTCTGGGCCCCCTACGGCCTGAACTGAGGGAGGCTTAGACTATGGCACGCGTGAAGCGGGGTACTACGACCCGCGCCAAGCACACCCGGATTCTCGATCAGGCGAAGGGCTATCGCGGCCGTCGCAAGAACACGATCCGCATCGCCCGCCAGGCCGTCGAGAAGGCCGGCCAGTACGCCTATCGCGACCGCAAGGTGAAGAAGCGCTCGTTCCGTGCGCTCTGGATCCAGCGTATCAACGCGGCGGTGCGCGCCGAGGGCCTGACCTACGGCGTGTTCATGCACGGCCTGAAGCTGGCCGGCGTCGAGCTGGACCGGAAGGTCCTCGCCGACATCGCCATGCACGAGGGCGAGGCCTTCAAGGCGATCATCGCGCAGGCGAAGGCCGCTCTCCCCGAGGGCGCGCGCGTCGCGGCGTAAGCCGGATCGTATGAGATAAGCGAAGGGCGCGGCGGCCTCGGCTTCCGCGCCCTTTTCTTTGTGCAACGAGCCGCTAAACCCGCGACGGGGTTTTGCGTGGGGCGGCTTTGCTAGTCGGAATCGATCTTGGAACGACCAACAGCGCGATCGCGATGTTTCGTGATGGCGCGCCAGTGCTCGTTCCCAATGCGCTGGGCGATCTGTTGACGCCGTCGGCGGTGAGCCTGGGTGACGATGGCGCGGTGCTCGTCGGCATGGCGGCGCGCGAGCGGCAGGCCTCGCATCCGGATCGCACCGCCACCGCCTTCAAGCGGCTGATGGGCACGTCCCGCAAGGCGGTGCTGGGCAAGCGTGCCTTTTCGCCCGAGGATCTGTCCGCGCTCGTCCTCTCCAGCCTCAAGGCCGATGCCGAGGCGTGGTCCGGTGAGACGGTGACCGGCGCGATCATCACCGTGCCGGCCTATTTCAACGACAAGCAGCGCAAGGCTACGCGCCGGGCGGGCGAACTCGCCGGCCTCAGGGTCGAGCGGCTGGTCAACGAGCCGACCGCGGCGGCGCTGGCCTACGGCATCTTCGATCGCGCCGATCGCGAGCCTTTCCTGGTCTTCGATCTGGGTGGCGGAACGTTCGACGTCTCGATCGTCGAGATCTTCGACGGCATCGTCGAGGTGCGCGCGTCGGCCGGTGATAACCGGCTGGGCGGTGAGGACTTCAACGAGGCACTGGTCGCGCTGGTGCGCGACCAGCTGGGCGATGCGTTGCCGCGCAAGCTGCGCGCCGACGAACAGGCCCGGCTGGACGAGCAGCTGCGTGCCGCTGCCGAGCGTTGCCGCCGTGCGCTCAGTGGGGCGGACGAGGCCATCTTCGGCTTCAGCTGGGATGGAGAGCGTCACGAGCTGACCGTCGCCACTGCCGAATTCGAGCAGCGGGTCGAGCCGCTGGTCCAGCGGCTACGCGATCCGGTGCTGCGTGCGATGCGCGATTCGGGGCTCGACAGTGAACGGTTGAGCGAGATCGTGATGGTCGGCGGCGCCACCCGGATGCCGGTGGTGCGCCGCGCCGTCACGCGCATGTTCGGTCGCTTTCCCGCGACCGGCGTCCATCCCGACCATGCCGTGGCCCTGGGGGCGGCGGTACTCGCCGGGCTGCGATCCAGGGATGTCGCGCTGAAGGAAGTGCGGCTGACCGACGTCTGCCCGTTCACGCTTGGCATCGAGATGGCGGAGCGTTTGCCGGACGGATCGGTGCAGACCGGCCTCTTCTCCCCGATCATAGAGCGCAACACGGTGATCCCGGCGAGCCGCGCCAAGATGTTTCACACCATGCAGGACAACCAGCGTCGCGTGCAGGTGAAAATCTATCAGGGCGAGGCCCGCGAGGTGGCGGGCAATATCGGTCTCGGCGAAATCGACGTGCCGGTGCCGCCGCGCCCGGCCGGGCACGTCTCGCTCGAATGTCGCTTCAGCTATGACGTCAGCGGGTTGCTGGAAGTGGACGTGACGCTGCCCGATACCGGTGAGACGCGCCAGTTGGTGATCCACGATCAGGACGAGGAGGGGCGGGGTGTCGCGAGCCTCGCCGAGCGCCGCGCGGCGCTGGCCGCGCTCAAGCACCATCCGCGCGAGGATGCGGCCAATGCCGCCGTGCTGGCGCGGGCCGAGCGTTGCTATGCCGATCTGCTCGGCGATCGGCGCGAATGGATCGGAAAAGTCATCCTGCAGTTCCAGGCGGTGCTCGAACGGCAGGATCCGCACGCGATCGACACGGCACGGGCGGAACTGGCCGGGATCCTCGATTCGATCGAGGGCGAGCGCTTCCTGTGAGCGGCGGCATCTGGGCGGAACTGGGGATCGCGCCGACCGGCGATATCGACGCAATCCGCCGTGCCTATTCGACGAAGCTCAAGACGATCGACGAGGAAACCGATCGCGATGCCTTCATCGCGCTGCGCGCCGCCTTCGATCAGGCGCGGATGCACGCGCGACGCGCCCCGGCGGCGGTCGCGGCGGCGCCTCCGCCTCCGCCGCCCTCCCCGGCAGCAGACGAAGCGCCCGTAGAGCCGCAGCCGGCGCCGTCGCAGCTCGACGAGGATGCGATGCGGCTCCAGCGTCTCGTCTTCGGCGATCGGCCGCGGGAGGAGATTTTCGAGGATGTCCGCGCGATCACGGAGCGGATGCTTCAAAGCCCCGATCTCGAACATGTCGGCCGGCGCAATGCGGTCGAAAGCTGGATGGCGAACACCATCGTACGCGGCATTCCGCGCACCAATGCGATGCTCGATCTGGTCATCCTTCATTTCGGATGGGTGGAGACGATGCGGCAATGGAATTGCCCGCTCGTCATCCGCCAGGTGATGGAGCGTTACGAGGATGTGGTGTTCTTCGATCGCCATGTGCGGGCGCCGACCGCATCCTACCACAAAGCCTATCGTCTGCTGCAGGCGCCGCCCGATGGCGGCCGGCTGCGCTGGCGACCGGCCGAGCGGCAGGAAGCCGTCGCCTTCCTCGCCAAGATATCCACCCAGCGCCGCTCCTTGCAGGCCGAATTCCCCCGCGAGGCGCTGACGGCCTGGCGCACCTATCTCCATGCGCGCGACCAGAGCCGGTTGGGCCAGCTCCGTCAGCGCTATCGCGCGTTGCAGGAAAAGTGGAAGCGCACCCTGGTCTGGTTGCGTTCCAATTTCTGGCGCTGGGTGGCAACACTCTATCTGGCGCCGTTCGTGCCCGGCCTGCTGATCTGGCCAATCTCGCACGAAGTCGGATCGGTGCTGCTCGGCATTGCGTGGATGTGGGCGGCTCTGCTCAGCTGGGTGCTCGTGGTCCAGGGTGTCCGCTGGGTCGGGCGCAAGCTGTTCTGACGCGACGGCTTGGCGCTGCGCGCTTGCGCCGCTATCGCCGCGCTCGACATGCGAGGATCGCGACATGACTGACATCGAACAGCTGCAGGGCGAC
This sequence comes from Sphingomonas oryzagri, assembly GCF_029906645.1. Classification (NCBI taxonomy): domain Bacteria; kingdom Pseudomonadati; phylum Pseudomonadota; class Alphaproteobacteria; order Sphingomonadales; family Sphingomonadaceae; genus Sphingomonas; species Sphingomonas oryzagri. The sequence continues at coordinate 258,931 of NZ_JARYGZ010000002.1, read as the reverse complement.
CTGCTCGGCGCCATCGCCGCCGCCGACACGCCCGAGGCGCTGGAGGCGGCGCGCGTTGGCGCGCTCGGCAAGCAGGGGAGCGTGACCGCGCTGCTCAAGACGCTCGGCGGCATGGCGCCCGAGGAGCGGCAGGTGCAGGGGCCGCGCATCCAGGGGCTGCGCGAGGCGGTGAGTAACGCCATCGGCGAGCGCAAGGCGGCGATGGATCGCGCGCTGCTCGATCAACGGCTCGCCTCCGAGACGATCGACATGTCGCTGCCGATCGCCGGGCTGCAAAGCGGTTCGGTCCACCCGGTCAGCCAGGTGATGGACGAACTGGCGGAGATCTTCGCCGATCTCGGCTTCGCGGTCGCCACGGGTCCGGAGATCGAGGACGACTGGCACAATTTCACCGCGCTCAACATTCCGGAGACACATCCGGCGCGCGCGATGCACGACACCTTCTATTTCGACCGCGTTGACGGTGAAAACCGGAAGATGCTGCTCCGCACGCACACGTCGCCGGTGCAGATCCGCACGATGGTGACGACGCCGCCGCCGATCCGCATCATCGCGCCGGGCCGCACCTATCGCTCGGACAGCGACGCCACGCACACGCCGATGTTCCACCAGGTCGAGGGGCTGGTGATCGATCGCGGCATCACGCTCGGCCACCTGAAATGGACGCTCGAGACCTTCGTGAAGGCCTATTTTGAGCGCGACGACATCGTCCTGCGCCTGCGCCCGAGCTACTTCCCCTTCACCGAGCCTTCGATGGAGGTCGATGTCGGCTACACTTTGGTCAAGGGCAAGCGCACCATCGGCGGCGCCGAGCCGGACGGCTGGATGGAGATCCTCGGTTCCGGCATGGTCCACCCCAAGGTGATCGCTGCGTGCGGGCTTGATCCCCATGAATGGCAGGGCTTCGCCTTCGGTTGCGGCATCGATCGGCTGGCAATGCTCAAATACGGCATGGACGACCTGCGCGCCTTCTTCGACGGCGATCTGCGCTGGCTGCGTCACTACGGGTTCGCGGCGCTCGACGTGCCCACCCTTTCCGGAGGAGTGGGGGCATGAAGTTCACCCTCAATTGGCTCAAGGAGCATCTCGACACGACCGCCGACGCCGCTTCGGTGGCCGATGCGCTTACCCGCATCGGGCTGGAGGTGGAGGAGGTCTCCAACCCCGCCGACGTACTGCGTCCGTTCAGGATCGCGAAGGTGCTCACCGCCGCGCCGCATCCGCAGGCGGACAAGCTGCAGGTACTCTCGGTCGATGCCGGCGACGGGCCGCTGCAGGTGGTCTGCGGGGCGCCCAACGCGCGCGCTGGCCTCGTCGGCATCTTCGGCGCGCCGGGAACCTGGGTGCCGGGTCCCGACATGACGCTCAAGGTGGCGGCGATCCGGGGCGTCGAATCGAACGGCATGATGTGCTCGTTCCGCGAGCTGCTGCTCGGCGAGGATCATGACGGCATCGTCGAGCTGCCCGAGGATGCGCCGGTCGGCACCAGCTATGCGGAGTGGGCCGGTCTCGACGATCCGCTGTTCGATGTGGCAATCACGCCGAACCGGCAGGACTGCATGGGCGTGCGCGGCATCGCGCGCGATCTCGCGGCGTTCGGGCTGGGGACGTTGAAGCCGCTGCATGAGGTCTATCGCATGGAGTCGCTGGCGCCGATCGCCGGCAGCGATCCCGCGCCGGATGTGCGCACCGACGACGCCGAGGGCTGCCCCGCTTTCTACGCGCAGGCGGTGTCCGGCCTGACCAACGGCACCTCGCCGAAGTGGATGGCCGACAAGCTCAAGGCGATCGGCCAGAAGCCGATCTCGGTGCTGGTCGACATCACCAACTTCGTCTCGATCGATCTCGGTCGCCCGCTGCACGTCTATGACCGGGCGAAGCTCTCCGGCGCGCTGGTCGCGCGGAAGGCGAAGGATGGCGAGCAGGTGCTGGCCCTCAACGGCAAGACCTACACGCTCGACGCCAGCATGACGGTGATCGCCGACGACGCGTCCGTGCACGACATCGGCGGCATCATGGGCGGCGAGCATTCGGGCGTGTCGGACACGACCACCGACGTGCTGATCGAGTGCGCCTTCTTCGATCCCGATCACATCGCGCTGACCGGCCAGAAGCTCGCGCTGACCAGCGACGCGCGCCAGCGCTTCGAGCGCGGCGTCGATCCTGCCTTCCTCGACGACGGCCTCGCCATCGCGACCAAGCTGGTGCTCGACCACTGTGGTGGTACTCCCAGCGCGATCACGCGCGCGGGAACGCCTCCTGTCGAGCAGCGCACGCTGGCCTACGATCCGGCGCGCGTGCTGGCGCTGGGCGGGTTCGACGTGCCGGCGGATCGGCAGAAGGCGATCCTCGAACGGCTCGGCTTCGGCGTCTCGGACGACTTCACCGTCACCATCCCGACCTGGCGCCGCGACATCGACGGCACCGCCGATCTGGTCGAGGAAATCGTGCGGATCGAGGGTCTCGACAAGGTGCCCTCCACCCCGCTGCCTCGCGCAGAAGGCGTTGCCAAGCCGACCGCCTCGCCAGAGCAGCGGATCGAGCGCAAGGCGCGCCGCGCGGCCGCCGCGCGAGGATTCGCCGAGGCGGTGACGTGGAGCTTCCTCTCCGAGAAGGAGGCCGCGCCGTTCGGCGGCGGCCACTGGACGCTCGCCAATCCGATCTCCGAGGATCTGAAGGTGATGCGCCCCTCGCTGGTGCCGGGCCTTGCCCGCGCCGCGCAGCGCAACCGCGATCGCGGCGAGAAGGCGATCCGCCTGTTCGAGCTCGGCCGCCGCTATCTGGACGATGCCGAGCGGCCGACGCTCACCGTGCTGATCGCCGGCGATGCGGCCGCGCGCGACTGGCGCACCGGCAAGGCGCGCCCCGCCGACGCCTATGACGCCAAGGCCGAGGTGCTGGCCGTGCTGGCGGCGGCGGGCGCGCCGGTCGATCGGCTCCAGTTGATCGGGCCGGGCGGCGAGACCTGGCATCCGGGGCGCTCGGGCCAGCTTGGCCTTGGCCCCAAGATGATCCTCGCCACCTTCGGCGAACTGCATCCCGAGACGCTCAAGGCGCTCGACGTCGAAGGCCCGATGGTCGCGGCGGAGATCTATCTCGATGCCATCCCGGCGAAGCGCGATGCCGGTCGCGCGCGGCCCGCTTACGCGCCCTCGGCGCTGCAGGCGGTGCGACGCGACTTCGCCTTCCTCGTCGATGCCGGATTGCAGGCCGACAAGCTGATCCGCGCCATCGCAGGCGCTGACAAGCAGGCGATCACCGAGGTTGCGCTGTTCGACGTCTTCACCGGCGCCGGCGTGCCGGAGGGGCAGAAGAGCCTCGCCATCGAGGTGGTGCTGCAACCGGCGGACAAGAGCTTCGACGAGGCGGCGCTCAAGGCGATTTCCGAGAAGATCGTCGCGGCGGCAACGAAGCAGGGTGCGACGCTGAGGGCATAATCCTTGCCTCCCTGAAAGGGAGGGGAAGGGGGCGGGGGTGGGTTCGCCTGAGGCAGGCGCTCGCTCGATACGGAAACCGACCCACCCCAAACCCCTCCCTTTCAGGGAGGGGCTTTACCTCACCGCCGGATCAGGAACACCGCGTGTTCGGCGCGGAAATTGGCGGCCCATTCGCTGGTCAGCCGGTCGCCGTTGAGGAACCATGCGCCTTCGGTGACGATCCCGCGCTCCTTCAGGAAGGCGCGGAAGTCGTCGATGGTCAGGTGGTGGATGTTAGGCGTCGCGTACCACGCCACCGGCAGCGTGCGCGTCACCGGCATCCGTCCGCCCCACAGCAGCGAGGCGCGCACCCGCCAATAAGCGAAGTTCGGAAACGATACGAAGGCCTTGGCGCCGATCCGCAGTAGCTCGTCCAGCACCTTGTCGGGTGCGCGGGTGGTCTGCAGCGTCTGGCTCAGGATCGCATAGTCGAAGGCGCCCGACGGATAGCCGACGAGGTCCACGTCGGCATCGCCCTGCACCACCGACAGCCCGCGCGCGACCGCCGATGCGACATTGGTCGCGTCGATCTCGATACCACGTGCGTCCACTCCCGCATGATCGCGCAGCGCCGCCATCAGCGCGCCATCGCCGCAGCCGATGTCGAGCGCGCGGCTGCCCGCCGCCACATGGTCGGCGATGATCCGCAGATCGGGGCGCAGACCGAGGAGCGCCTGATCGTTCATAGCCCGCCCGCCCTCAGGAAGCCGTCCACCACACGATTGAGTTCGGGCGCTTCGAGCAGGAAGGCGTCGTGCCCGTAGGGCGAGGATAGCTCGACGAAGCTCGCCGCCGCGCCGGCAGCGTTCAGCGCCTGCACGATGCTGCGCGATTCGCGGGTCGGGTAGAGCCAGTCGGTGTCGAAAGAGACGAGGCAAAAACGCGCCTTGCTGCCCCGGAATGCATTGGCGAGCATCCCGCCATGCTCCTCGGCGAGGTCGAAATAGTCCATCGCTCGGGTGATGTAGAGGTACGAATTGGCGTCGAAGCGATCGACGAAGCTCAGGCCCTGGTGGCGCAGGTAGCTTTCCACCTGGAAGTCCGCATCGAAGCCGAAGCCGACGGCGTCGCGCGCCTGCAGCTGGCGGCCGAATTTCTCGGTGAGGCCGGCTTCGGACAGGTAGGTGATGTGCGCCGCCATCCGCGCCACCGCGAGGCCGGCGGCGGGCGGATCGTTGCTCTCGTAATAATCGCCGCCGCGCCACTTCGGGTCGGCCATGATCGCCTGGCGGCCGACCTCGTGGAAGGCGATATTCTGCGCGGAATGGCGCGCCGCCGACGCGATGATCACCGCCGATTTCACCCGATCGGGATAGGTGGCGGCCCATTCGAGCACCTGCATACCGCCCATCGATCCGCCGACGGCGGTCAGCGTGCGGACGCCGAGATGATCGAGCAGCATTGCCTGCGCGCGCACCATGTCGCGGATCGTGATGACCGGGAAGCGCATTGCGTACGGATTGCCGTCCGCCGCTGCCGTCGCCGGGCCGGACGAACCCATGCACGATCCGATGACGTTCGAGCAGACGATGAAATGGCGGGCCGGATCGATCGGCTTGCCTTCGCCCACCATCCGCACCCACCAGCCGGGCTTGCCGGTGACGGGGTGGACGCTGGCGACATGCTGGTCGCCGGTCAGCGCGTGGCAGATCAGGATGGCGTTGGAGGCGTCTGCGTTCAGCGTGCCATAGGTTTCGTAGGCGATGGTGACGGGTGTCAGCACCTGCCCGCCGTCGAGCGCCAGCGGCCCGGGCAGGGTGACGCTCCGCGCGTGTCCGAACCGCTCGTCATGCTCCATCCTGCCCCGTCCGCTAGGGGGCGGGGCCGGGCGCGTCAATCGTTCGCAGGAGCTGGGCGAGGCGGACGCCGATCGCGGGTGGGGCGTGGAGCGACGGCACCGCCAGTCTGAAGTGGTGGGCGTCGGCCCTGCCGGCGATCAGCGCGGTGCTGAGCGTAAGGGCGAGGAGTGTGGGAAGACCCGGCAGATGGGCTCTCCGGGCGAGCATGGTGGCCGCCCCGACGATGAGAACCAGTGCGTAGAGCGCGAAGCCCCATGCGATCAGCGCCGGCGCTACGCCGACATGATCGCCGCACAGGAGGATCGGCAGGCCGAGCGCTGCGACCCACACCGAATCGCGCCGTGCAATCGCTTGCGCCAGCCCGACCAGCAGGCCACCCAGAATGACGAGATCGACGCTCGTCGCCGACAGACCCAAGACCATGACGCAACTCTGAACAGGCAACCCCGTGCGGGAGGTAATGCGCGAGCGGTGGATCCGGTACGGACGACCGGCACCCCTCTGTCCCATCGCGGGGCATGTGCGCTCGACCGTTTCCACCAAGGTCGAAGCCCGCTACAGGGCATCGCCATGACCGATATCCTCACCCCCAAGCCCTGGATCGAAGCGATCGCGCCTTATGTGCCCGGCCGCTCGACCACCGACAGCGGCGTGAAGGCCGCCAAGCTCTCGTCCAACGAGAATCCGCTCGGCACCGCGCCGGAGGTGCGGGAGGCGTTCGTTGCGGCCGCGCAGAACCTCGATCGCTACCCCGATGCGGGGGCGACCGATCTGCGCGAGGCGATCGCGGCGCATTACGGGCTGGATGCGGCCCGCGTGATCCACGGCACCGGATCGGACGAGGTGCTCCACCTCGCGGCCGGCGCCTTTGCGGGCCAGGGCGACGAGGTGTTGTTCGTCCGCTACGGCTTCTCGGTCTATCCGATCGCGGCGCGGCGTGTCGGTGCGGTGCCGATAGAGGCGCCGGACGTCGGCTATGCGACCGACGTCGACGCCCTGCTCGCGGCGGTGACCGACAAGACGCGCGTCGTCTTCATCGCCAATCCCAATAACCCGACCGGCACCTACCTGCCGCGCTCCGAGCTGCTGCGGCTGCACGCGGGCCTGCCCGCCGACTGCCTGTTCGTGGTCGACCAGGCCTATGCCGAATATCTCTCGCTGGAAGATGACGACGGCGCGTTCGAGCTGGCGCAGTCGGCACCCAACGTGTTGGTGACGCGCACCTTCTCCAAGATCTTCGGGCTGGCGGCGGAGCGGATCGGCTGGGGTTACGGCCCTGCCAAGGTGATCCAGGCGATGCACAAGATCCGTGCGCCCTTCAACGTCACCACGGCAGGCCAGCAGGCCGCGATCGCCAGCCTGCACGCCAGGGATTTCGTAGAGGCGAGCCGCCTCCACAACGAGAAATGGCTCGGCTGGATGACCGACGAGATCGGCAAGATCGGCAATGCGGGCCTGCGCGCCGTGCCGTCCAAGGCGAACTTCCTGCTCGTGCTGTTCGAGGGCCGGACGACCGCGGAGGAAGCCTATACCCAGCTGATGGAGAAGGGTTTCATCGTGCGCTGGCTGCCGGGGCAGGGGCTGCGCCACGGGCTTCGCATGTCGGTCGGCACCGATGAGCAGACGAAGGGACTCATTCGCGCACTGCGTGAGATCGTCGGCGCGGCGGACTGATGCTGCCTTTCTCGCGCGTCACCATCATCGGGCTGGGCTTGATCGGCTCGTCGATCGCACGCGCGGTGCGCCAGCACATGCCGACCGTGCGGCTGACCCTGCACGATGCCGATCCGGCGGTGCGCGAGCGTGTGCGCGAGCTGGATCTCGCCGACGACGTGCCGGATACCGCAGGCGCCGCGGTGATCGACGCCGATCTGGTGATGCTCTGTGTGCCGGTCGGCGCGATGGGCGCGGTGGCGGCGGCGATCGCGGACGATCTGCCGGCTGACGCGATCGTGAGCGATGTGGGCAGCTCCAAGTCGGCGGTGCTGGCGGCGCTGCGTGAGGAGCTGCCCAGCGCAACGATCATCCCCGGCCATCCCGTCGCCGGCACCGAGAACAGCGGGCCGGATGCCGGCTTCGCGAGCCTGTTCGCCGGCCGCTTCTGTATCCTGACCCCGCCCGAGGGCGCCCCGGAGGCGGCGGTCGCTCGTCTACGCGCTTTCTGGGAGGCGTTCGGATCGCAGGTCGAGGTGATGGAGCCGAAGCATCACGATCTCGTCCTCGCCGTCACCAGCCACGTGCCGCATCTCATCGCCTACACGATCGTTGGCACGGCCTCCGATCTGGAGGAGGTGACGCAGAGCGAGGTCATCAAATATTCGGCGGGCGGCTTCCGCGACTTCACCCGCATCGCCGCGTCGGACCCGACGATGTGGCGCGACGTGTTCCTGAACAATCGCGAGGCGGTGCTGGAGATCCTCCAGCGGCTGACCGAAGATCTGACGATGCTCCAGCGCGCGATCCGCTGGGGAGACGGCGATACGCTGTTCGATCTCTTCACCCGCACCCGCGCGGTGCGCCGCTCGATCGTCGAGCAGGGGCAGGACGATCCCGCGCCCGATTTCGGGCGCAAGCACTGAACCCATCGTCATTGCGAGCGTAGCGAAGCAATCCATGGCGCGGCATGTGGATCGCCACGGCGCTGCGCGCATCGCGATGACGAAGGTCAGTCGTTCAGCGCGTTGATCGCTGTGTGCACGGCCCCCTCGATCTCCTTGCGAGGCAGGCCGACCGGGATCGTTTCGCCAAAACGCAGTGTCACCATGCCCGGCCGCTTCACCAGCCCGCGCGGCCAGGCGACGCCGGCGTCGGTTGCGACGGGCACCACCGGCATAGCAAGGCGCCCGTAGAGACCGGCAAAGCCCGCCTGCAGCTTGGGGGCGCGGCCGTGCGGCACCCGCGTTCCCTCGGGGAAGATCAGCACGGCGCGATGTTGCGCCTTGGCCTCGTCCGCCGCCTGCAGCATGGCGCGCAGCGCGCCGGCACTCGCCGCGCGATCGACCGGGATCACGCCGTGGCGGCGCGTCAGTCGCCCGAAGAGCGGGATGTCCGCCAGCTCGCGTTTCAGCACGATGATCGGGTCGTCGATCAGTGCCAGCAGCGCCAGCGTCTCGTAGGCGGATTCGTGCTTGGCGGCGACCAGCACTGCCGTCGCCGGCACCTCGCCCTCGATCCGCATTCGCACGCCCAGCACGACGCGCGCCAGCCACAGATACATCCGGCCCCAGGCGCGCGCGTAGGAGGAGATGGCGCGCCGGCTCGCGAGAGCGACCAGCAGCCCCGGAAACACCATCAAGGTGGTCAGCGCGTAGAAAAGCAACGCGAAGAGCAGCGAGCGCAGCAGGGTCATCGGTCAGTAGCCGAAGGGCGCGGCGACGAGGCGCAGCACATATTTGTTATACTCGGTGAACAAGGTCATGAAGCCCGGCTGGCTGCGGATCGCGTCCGGCACCACGGTGACGTCATAGCCCTTCAACGCGCGGTTCAGGTCGGAATGGGCGCGCGGCATATGCCAGTCGGTCGTGATCAGGCGGACGCTGCGATAGTGATGAGCCTCCAGCCATTTGGCGGTCTCGGTGGCATTGGAACGGGTATCGACCGATTCCTTGCCGAGATCGACGCAGCAATCGAACAGCGCCACCGGCCGACCGGTGCGCACCGCCAGCTCCTTCTTGCGCACGGTGCGATCGGTGCCGGAAACGAACAGCCGTTGCGCCTGATGCCGCGCGAGCAGGTCGATGCCGCGATCGAGCCGGCCGGCGCCGCCGGTCAGCACTACGATCGCATCGGTCTGCCGGTCGCCGATCGGGCGCGGCAGGGTGAGGGCGAAGACAGCGAAACCCAGTCCCCACAGCAGGATGAGCAGCGCGATCAGCCGGCGGATCACAGCGTTTCCCCGAGTGCGCGCTGCACGGTGATGCGCGCCACGAGCAGCGCCAGCAGGCCCGCCACCAACGGCAGGCAGAGCAGCACCAGCCAGGCGAGGCCCGGCAGCGAGATCGATCCGACGATGCCCGATCCGATCTCGCCGATGCGGCGGCCCAGCAGCAGGATCACGGCGATCGCCGCGACCAGCCCGACCACCGCGCCGAACAGCGCATCGAGAGCGATGCGGCGCTGGAAGAGGCGGGCGACCTGCACGTCGGTCGCGCCCATCATGTGCATGACGTCGATGGTGCGGCGGTGCGTGTTGAGCGCGGAGCGCGCGGCCAGCACCACGGCGGCGGCGGTGGCGCCCGCCATCATCAGCACGATGCCGCCCGCCAGGAGCCCGAGCGAGCGGATCAGCCCGACGAGCGGCGCGATGAAGCCGGCATGGTCATCGATGCGGGCATGGGGTGCGACCGCCTTCACCGCCTGGGTGATCCGGTCCAGCCGATCCCGCCCGGCGTCGGAGAGGTCGATGTCGATCATCGCGGGGAGCGGAAGATCCTTGTCCAGTCCGGCATCGCCCAGCCAGGGGCGGAGCAGCGCCTGCATCTCCTGATCGCCGAGCCGTCGTGCGGAGATCACGCCATTCTCGTGCGCCAGCAATTGTTGCGCGGCGGACGCTTCGCGGTCGCGCGCGGCGGGGTCGGCGAGGATCACCTGCACCGTCAGTTGCCGGCCGAGATCGGCGCTGAGCTGGTTGGCGGCCGATCCCATCGCCAGCCCGCCCGCCGCCGCCAGCGCGGTGAGGAACATCATGATCGCGATGACCCACGGCATCGGCCCGGCGAGCCGTCCTTCGGGCAACAGCCGCCGTTCGGCCTGCGAGGCGCCCAGCATCATCAATGCCCGTCCGCCCGCGGCGGGTAGCGCAGCGCACCCGTGGGATCCTGCAACCGCCCGCGATCGAGCCGCATCACGTTGGCGGACGCGACGCGGGAGAGAAGGTGAATGTCGTGGGTGGCGACCACGATCGTCGTGCCCAGTGTATTGAGCGCATCGAACAGGTGGAGCAGGCGCGCCGCCATCTCGGGATCGACATTGCCGGTCGGCTCGTCCGCCACGAGGATTTCGGGCCGGCCGATCACCGCGCGGGCGATGGCGACGCGCTGCTGCTCGCCGCCCGACAGCGTCGGCGGGTGGGCGGAGGCGCGATCGGCGAGGCCCACCCAGGCCAGCATCTCGCGCACCGGCGTCACCAGATCGCGCTCGTCCACGCCCGCGATGCGCAGCGGCAGCGCGATGTTGTCGAACGCGGACAGATGCGGGATCAGCCGGAAATCCTGGAACACCACGCCGATCCGCCGCCTAAAGCCGGGCAGGCGGGCGCGGCGCAGCTGCACGACGTCCTCGTCGAACAGCCGGATCGCGCCGCGCGTCGGCCGCTGCGAGAGATACAGCATCTTGAGCAGCGAGGTCTTGCCCGCGCCGGACGGGCCGGTGAGGAAATAGAAGCCGCCGGCGGCCAGCGTGAAGCTCAGGTCCGACAGCGTCTCGGCGCCGGTTCCGTAGCGGAGACCGACATTCTCGAACTGCACGATGCCGGACATTCGCTCTCGCTTCAGCCTTTCTGGACGACCTTCGGACGGCCGCTTTCGCACATGCGCGATATGGGGGGCAAGCGTGGCGCTTGCCAGCCGCCCACCCGTCGTCCTAGACCGGACCAGAGGTGTCGCAAACCCACGCGAGAAAGGCCGGACGACAAAGGCATGATACTGACCTGCCCGGCGTGCGGCACGCGATATCTGGTACCGGACAGTTCGGTCGGCGTGAGCGGGCGTCAGGTGCGGTGCGCCTCGTGCCGGCATAGCTGGTTTCAGGAGCCGCCGGCGATCGAGCCCGAGGCCGCCGTCACGACCTTCGCGCCTCCTCCTCCTCCGGCGCCCGAGCCGGTGGCCGCTCCCGAGCCATCCCCTTACGGTGCGCCGCCGACCGGCATTGCGACGCCACCACCACCGGACGCTTTCGCCGATATCCGCCATTCCCCGGAGGTCGATCCCTACGCGCCGGAGCCGCCGTTCCGGCCGCGCCGCAACCCGATGCGGCAGATGACGGTGCTGGCGGTGCTGGCGGGCCTGCTGCTGCTGATCGGCGCCGGGGCGGTCGCCTGGTTCGGCCCTGCCGCCTTCGCCAGGCTGTTCGGCGCGGACAAGGCGCAGAGTCCGCTGATGCTGCAGGTGACCCGCAAGCCCGATCGTCGCACGCTGGCGACCGGTAGCGAGCTGTTCGCGGTTTCCGGCCGCATCGTGAATCCCACCGAGGTGCCGCAGACCGTGCCGGACATCCGCGCCGAGCTGCGCGACGCGGCGGGCCGCCCGGTCTATGGCTGGACGATCAACGCGCCGGTGCGCCAGCTGCCGCCGAAGGGATCGGCCGATTTCGACAGCGCGGAGGTCGGCGTGCCGCAGGGATCGAAGGCACTCAACCTCAGCTTCGCCGGCACCGACGATCATTGATGAAAAGGGCGTTGCGCGGGGGGAGCGGCTTTGCTAGAGGCGCCCTCCTACCAGCTGCCGGGCCCGAAGAATCGGGGATTTGGCGGGCAAATCGACGTGCGGTCGTGGCGGAATTGGTAGACGCGCAGCGTTGAGGTCGCTGTGGCCGAAAGGCCGTGGAAGTTCGAGTCTTCTCGACCGCACCAGTTTTCGGAAAAATCAGAGCGACAGGCTCGCCGCGAGGCGCCTCGCCCGGCGGGTCGCGCCGATCGCGGCGTCGCGCAACAGGGCCGGTCTGAGCGCCGCACCGCTGCCGGCGAAGGCCGGTCGCACGCGCATCATTTCCGCCGCGTTGTAATGGCCCATGCGCAGGCCTGACCGGGCGATGCGCCACCAGATCATGCGGCTGCTGTCTTGCGCGAAGGGATTGCTCCGCATGTCTTCCAGAAACCGTGCCATGATTGCTCCGCAGCGCGCCAGTGTCGCGGCGTCGGGTGGGGGATAGCTGGCCCCGGCGTAGCGGCTGAGCATTTCGCCGGCCTCCGCCGCCTCCACGCCGAACAGCGTGGCGTGGCGGTCCGCCAGCACACGGCCGGCAGCCCGGATCATGCCCTGCTCGTAGGCCTGGCTCGCTCCGCCGGGGTGGAGGCGATAGCGGACCAGCGGCTCGGCGATGCGACCGATCCGGCCGTGCGCGCGGATGCGGGTGTAGAGATCGAAATCCTCGGCGAAACGATACTCGTCGCGCTCGAACGGCTCCAGCCGGCGCGCGGCCTCGCCACGTATCATCGCGGTCGACCATGCCAGGGGGTTCAACAGCCCCATCATCCAGTCGATCTCGTCGGGATCGGTCAGGTCTGGGTAGGGGTCGCGCCGCAGCTTTCCGCCCTCGAACATCGCGATCGTGGAACAGACCAGCACCACATCGGGATGCGCGTCGAGATAGGCGAGCTGCTTCTCGAACCGATCGGGCGCGCAAATGTCGTCCTGATCCAGCCCGGCGATGAAGCGGCCGCGAGCCTGCGACATGGCGAGGGTTCGGGCTGCCGCCGGGCCACCGTTACGCTCCGCCTTCACCACGCGCAGGCGCGGGTCGTTCATTGCCGCCAGAACCGCGAGCGTATCGTCCGTCGAGCAGTCGTCGGCGACGACGATCTCGAAGTCGGGCATGGTCTGAGCGAACAGACTGTCGATCGTCTCGCGGATGAAGGCGGCGCCGTTATAGGCGGCCATCACCACGCTGACGGCGGGGCCGGCGGTGGGCGCCTCTGCCGTCATGCGACCGCGCGGCGGGCGGCTCCCGTCTTCGCCCTGACCCTTTCCGAGGCGGAGAGAAGCTGCTCGACGATGAGCTGGCCGACGTCATTCTGCCAGAGCCACAGGCCGTTCGCCTGCCCCCGGAAGCTCGCCTCGCCGCCCAGTTTGCCATGCGGCACGAAGCCGGCGGCCAGACCGATGCCGTAGACGCCGGGCACCGCGCACGACGCCGTGTCCACGACGCGGCAGAGATCATCGACCATGCGGCCGCGCACCGGCCCTTCGCAGCGCAACCGGATCGCGCGGCCTCGCTCGTCGATCAGCGGCAGCGCGTGCGGCTGATAGCCGAAGGAGGCGACGACGAGGTCGGCCCGGTCGAGGATGTCCGCCGCCTGCATGTCGTCATCGCCGGTCAGCTGGTGGAGCGTGAGGCGCGGGTCGCCCACCCGGCCGCCGATGCCGAGCGCGTGGACCACCAGTTCGCGCGCCTCCAGCCGGAAGCCGGCGAGGCGATAGACGAAGCCGGAGACCGGGCAGATGTCATCCGGGCCGAAGTCGGTATATCCATCCGCACGCGCGGCATCGATCGAGGGATAGAAGGGGCGCAGCGGCCGACGGTGCAGCAGGGCGATGCCGCCGGTATCCAGCGGCAGACCGCTCTTGAGCAGGCGCACGGCAGTGGTGACGGCGCTCGTCGATCCGCCGACGATGGCGATGCGGGGCGCGCGGCCCCCGTCCAGACAGTCTCGCAGGCGTTCGCGCACCGCCTCGATGCCGCCCGTCGCCAGCAGCGTGTCCGACTGGATCAGCCGGTTGCCGCAGCGTTCGACCAGCGACATGCCCGCGACCTTCTCCTCCGCCAGCCGGATCGCCGGCTGATGGCCGCCGGTTGCGATGACGAGCGAGCGGGACAGCAATTCGATCGAGCCACCGTCCGAGACGCGCCGCGCGCGTGTCCGCCAGAGGCCGTCGGCGGTGCGCTGCGAGGCGATGACCTCGTGGCCGCTGAGGATCGACCCGCCGAGCGTGCGCAGGCGATGGCCGAGCACTTCGCCCAGCCGGTCGAGATAGGCGCCGACCTTGGGCAGCGGCACGCCGAGCGCCCCCTTGTGTTCGGCGATCGCCTGACCGGCCGCCTCGTCGGCGATGCCGAGTCCTGCGGGTAGCGCGCCATCGGCGGTGAGGAAGGTTTCCGCCGAGCTGTCCGACGTGATCTCGTAGGCGCCGAGCCGGCCGCCGCCGATCGTGTCGCCGCGATCGACCACCGCGATGCCGGCCGATGCCAGCGCATCGAGCTTGCCGGCCTTGCCGGCGGCGCAGAGCAACGCCACGCCGGCGGGGCCGCCGCCGACCACCACCGCAGCCAGTACCCGATCGCGCAACGGAGTCGCCGGAACGGTGGAGCGCGGCTGCGCGAAGCAGGCGGCGATCAGCGCGTCGGACACGCGATCGACGTCGGCGACGGTCATGTCGTCGGTCACCGGCAGCGCGATCATGCGCGCGGCGATGTCGTCGGTGACGGGCAGCGCGTCGATCACGCAGCTCTCGCGGAACCACGGCTGCTCACCCAGATGCGGGCTGAAATAGGTGCCGGCGCCGATTCCTGCCTCGGCGAGCTTGGCGATGATTGCGCCGCGATGCTCGGCCAGCGTGCGCGGCAGCAGCACCGACATGAACTGCACCGCCTGCGCGTGACCGCGCGGGCGCTGGACGGAGAAGGCGGCGAGGCGCTCGCGATAGCGCTCCGCCAGCGCGGTGCGGTGAAGCGCGACTTCGTGGATGTCGCCGAGCTTGGCCTCGGCGATCAGCGCGGGGATCTCGGCCAGCTTGGCGTTCATGCCGGGCATGGTGGCAGACCGGCTGCCCTCGAACCCGAAATTCGTCATCGCGCGCAATTTCTCGATCAGCGCATGATCGGCGCAATGGATCACGCCACCCTCGGATGTCGAGAAGGTCTTGGTGGCGTGCATCGAGTAGACGACCGGGAACGGCGCACCGGCGCCAAAGCCGCGGCCCTCGGTATCCAGCGAGCCGAGCGAGGCGGCGGCATCGACCACGATCGCGACGTCATGCCGGCGGGCGAGCCACGCATAGCGCTCCAAGTCGATCGAATTGCCGAAGGTGGCGTAGGGAACGATCGCGGCGATGCGGCGCCCATATTCGGCCAACAGCCGTTCCTCGGCCTTGGGGCAGAGCGCCCAGTCGTCCGGATCGCAGTCGGCGAGCAGCGGAGTGAGGCCCGCCCATTGCGCGGCCTGGCCCGTGGCGGCGAAGGTGAAGGCGGGGAGCAGCGCCAGCTTGCGATCCTGCTCCATGCGCAGCGTCGCGTGCCGGAGTGCGATCATCAGGCCGAGCGTCGCGTTGGCGACCGTCAGGCACGCACCGCGCCCGCCAAACAGCTTTTCGGTCATCGCCTGCTCGAATCGGCGCGCGACCGGGCCGTAATTGCTGAACGTGCCCGATTCCTCGATCGCCTCCAGCCCGGCAGTGAGCTGGCTGAGCTTCGGAGGATTGGGCCGGATCAGGGGCAGGTCGATGGGCATGGCGGGTCCGCTCGAAAGGGTCTGGATCGAATGTCGGCACAGAACCTTTGCTGAAGGAGCGCTAAGGAAGGGTGTACGAGCTGCGATTTGGCTCCGTTTCGGAGGCTTTGCAGGCCTGAATTGTCGGCGAGAACCTCAGCAGAAGTAAAAAGCTGAACGAACAAGGCTTTCGCAACTGCGATATCGGAGGCTATCAAGGCTCTTCGGACAGTATGGAGTTCATCGAGCCGACATGGCGGCCGGCACTGACGGGAACGGGGGCGAGCGCAGGGGCGTCGCGGCGATCATGGCCGTGGCGGTGGGTTCGTTCATGCTGTCGGGATGCACCGTAGGGCCGAATTATCGGCCGCCGAGCGCGACGCGGATGGGCGTGCCGGATCAGTTCTCCTCGGACATCGCGCCGGGCGCCGACGCGCCGAGCGTGCAGGAACTGGGCAGCTGGTGGGCGGCGCTGGGCGATCCGCTGCTCGGCGATCTGGTCGACAAGGCGCTGGCCGCGAACCCGGATATCGAGGCGGCGGGCGCGCAGCTTCGCCAAGCGCGGGCGCAATACAAAAATGCGCGCGCCTCGCTCTTCCCGACGCTCGATATCGGGGGATCGGCGGGGCACACCGCCCTGCTCGGCAAGGGCAGCACCACCTTCATCGCCAATCCGGGCGGCAGTGGCGGCACCAGCTTCGCCACGCAGGGCAGCTACGATCAGTTTTCCGGCTCGCTCGACGCCGCCTACGAGGTGGATCTGTTCGGCGGTGTGCGGCGATCGATCCAGGCGGCCCGCGGCGATTATGCGAGCGCGGCCGAGACGCTGCGCGACACGCAGCGCTCGATCGTCGCCGAGGTGGCGCTCGATTATATCGATGCGCGCTCGGCGCAGGAACGGCTCGCCATCGCGCGTTCCAACCTCAAGAGCCAGGACGAGACCGTCCAGCTGGTCGGCTGGCGGGTGAAGGCCGGTCTCGTCTCCAGCCTCGATCTCGCGCAGGCGAAGGCGCAGCAGGAGACGACGGCGGCGACCATCCCGGCGCTGGAGACCAGCCTCGCCCAGTCGCTCAACGCACTGGCGATCCTGACGGGCCAGGCGCCGGGCAGCCTCAACGCGGCGTTCGATCCGCCGCGCCCCGTGCCGATCGCCGATCGCGCGCTCGGCACCGACGTGCCGGTGGCGGTGCTGGCGCAGCGCCCCGACGTGCGCTCGGCCGAGCGCGCGCTGGCCGCCGCCACCGCACGGATCGGCGTCGCCAAGGCGCAGCTTTATCCGACCCTCAAGCTCTCCGGCTCGCTTGGCGGGAACGGCACGGCGATCGGCGACATCGGCACCTTCCTCACCGGCACGCTGCTCGCCTCCGTGTCGGCGCCGATCTTCCACGGCGGCGCGATCCGCGCGCAGATCGAGAATGCGCGCGGCGGTGCCGATCTTGCGCTCGCCAATTATCACAAGGCGGTGCTGACCGCGCTTTCGGATGTCGAGAATGCGCTGGTCTCGCTCGCCAACAGCCGCCGTCGCGTGGTGACGCTCGGCGCGGCGGCGGACGACAGCCGCAACGCGCTGGTTTTCGCGCAGAGCCAGTATCGCGCCGGCCTGATCGATTTCCAGACCCTGCTCGATTCGCAACGCACCCTGCTGTCCAGTCAGGACAGCCTCGCGCAGGCGCGTGCCGATCGTGCCACGGCGCTCGTCCAGCTCTATAAGGCGTTGGGCGGCGGCTGGCAGGCGGCGCCGCTGCCCGGCACGGCGATGCCCAACGTGCCCGCCCAGATCGAGATTCCCGATCTGGCGGAAGAGCCTGCCCCGATCCCGCCCGACCAGACCAAGCCGATCGAAAGACCCTGACGTGGACCAACCGGCCTCCGACACCGACATCGACAGCTTCCTCGGCATCGAGACGACGCACGCGCGCGGGCGCCTGATCCGCCGTATCGCGATCGGCGTCGCGGTGGTGCTGGTGCTGCTGCTGGTCGTGCGCTGCGTTTCGGGCGCGAAGGAGCGCACCCATTATTCCACCGCGCCGGTGAAGCAGGGCGATCTCTCCGTATCGGTAACGGCGACCGGCAACCTGACGCCGACCAAGCAGATCAACGTCGGTTCGGAGGAATCGGGCATCGTCATCGATGTGTTCGTGCAGAACAACGACCGCGTCACCAAGGGCCAGCCGCTCGCCCAGCTCGATCCCTCGCGCCTCAAGGATGCGCTGGTGCAGAGCCAGGCTCAGTTGCTTTCGGCGCAGGCGACGGTGGCGCAGAACCAGGCGACCGTCGACCAGTCGGGTGCGACGCTGAAGCGCTATCAGGAGGTCGCGCGCCTCTCCGGCGGCAAGGTGCCGTCGGCGACCGAGCTGGACACCGCACGCGGCGATTACGAGCGCGCGGTCGCGAACCTGAAGGCGGCGCAGGCTTCGGTAGCGCAGGCCCGCGCCAACGTCTCGACCAACCAGACCAGCCTCTCCAAGGCGACGATCTATTCGCCGGTCGATGGCGTCGTGCTCTCGCGCCAGGTCGAGCCGGGCCAGACGGTGGCGGCCGAATTCAACGTCGCGACATTGTTCACGATCGCCGAGGATCTCACGCAGATGAAGCTCGACGTGAAGGTGGACGAGGCGGATGTCGGAGAGGTGCAGGTCGGTGACGGCGCGAACTTCTCGGTCGATGCCTATCCGGGGCGCAGCTTCGCAGGTCAGGTGACGCGCATCGATCTCGGCGCCAATGCCACGCCGACGGTGAACAGCGCCGGCAATTCGACCGCATCGACCACCAACGTCGTCGCCTACACGGCCTCGCTCAGCGTCCGGAATCCGGATCTCGCGCTGCGTCCTGGTATGACCGCGACAGCTTCGATCCTCGCCTCGGTCCAGCACGGCAAGCTGCTGGTGCCCAATGCTGCGCTGCGCTTCACGCCCGACGGGTGGAAGTCCAACGGTGGCGGCATCCTTTCAGGCCCGCAGGAAGGCAAGGGTGGCTTCGGCGTCGCGGGGCAGGAGAAGAAGGCGGATATCGGCCGTGGCAGCCGCCAGACCGTCTATGTGCTGGACAGCAAGGGCGATCCCAAGGCGGTGAACGTCGTCGTCGGGTCGACCAACGGCACGCTGACCGCCATCTCCGGCCCGGACGTGAAGCCCGGTATGCAGGTGATCACCGGCCGCCTCGCCCAGAACCAGAAGGCGAAGTGACGCGGTGGCCGAGCCGCTGATCCGGCTGATCGGCGTCACCAAGCGCTTCGGCGTGGGGGCGGCGGCGTTCCAGGCGCTGAAGGGCGTCGACCTCGATATCGAGGCCGGTGATTTCATGGCGGTGATGGGACCGTCCGGATCGGGCAAATCGACGACGATGAACATCCTCGGCTGTCTCGACGTGCCGTCATCGGGCAGCTTCCTGTTCCGCGGCCACCATGTCGAAAGCCTGGGGCGGGATCAGCGCGCCTTGCTGCGCCGTCGCTATCTCGGCTTCGTCTTCCAGGGCTTCAACCTGCTGGCGCGTACGACGGCGCTGGAGAATGTCGAGCTGCCTCTGCTCTATCGCGGCGAGGATCGCTGGACGCGGCGCGAGGCGGCGATGGCGGCACTCGACAAGGTGGGGTTGGCGGACTGGGCCAAGCATACGCCCGCCGAACTCTCCGGCGGCCAGCAGCAGCGTGTCGCGATCGCCCGCGCCATCGTCACCCACCCCGATGTCCTGCTCGCCGACGAGCCGACCGGCAATCTCGATTCGGAACGCTCGATCGAGATCATGGAATTGCTGACCGAGCTCAATCGCACCAGCGGCATCACCGTGCTGATGGTCACGCACGAGCCGGATATGGCGGCCTATGCGCGCACCATCGTCCATTTCCGCGACGGGCTGGTCGAGACGATCGAGAGGAAGGCGGCATGAGCGACCTCGATCTCGCGCCGCCCGCGCCCCGGCAGGCCTCGTCGATGCGGCTGCTGGGCACCACTGCGCTGCTCGCCTTGCGCGCGATCCGCCGCCACATCCTGCGCTCCTTCCTTACCGTGCTGGGCATCGTCATCGGCGTGTTCGCGGTGGTGACGATGGTGACGCTGGGCAAGGGCGCCACGCAATCGGTGCACGACCAGATTTCCAGTCTCGGCGCCAACATCCTCACCGTCATTCCGGGGCAGGGCAACGGGCGCGGCGGTGGCGGTCAGGCGCCGCCGCCGTTCAAATATGGCGACCTCGCCGCGATCCGCGATCAGGTCACCGGCGTGACCTCGGTCGCCCCGCAGGCGCAGGCGAGCGCTGCGGCTGTCCACAATGCGGCCAACTGGTCGACCACCGTCAACGGCACCACCAACGCCTATTTCGATGCGCAGAACTGGAAGCTGACCGACGGCCGCCGCTTTTCCGACAGTGAGGAGGAGGCCGGCAAATCGGTCTGCCTGCTCGGCTCGACGGTGAAGGCGAATCTGTATCCGCACGAGGAGCCGGTCGGCACCCGCCTGCGCCTCGGCAGCGTCGATTGCGAAGTGATCGGCGTGCTCGATGCCAAAGGGCAGGGCGGCTTCGGGCAGGATCAGGACGATACCGTGGTGATGCCGATCAAGGCGGTTCAGCGCCGCTTCACCGGCAACCAGGATATTCGCGCGATCATCGTATCGGCGGATCCGGCGTATGACAGTGGCGACGTGCAGGAAGCGATCGCGGCGCTGCTGCGGGAACGACGGAATATCTCCGGGGGCAAGCTCGACGACTTCATGATCTTCGACAACAAGCAGATCGCCGACACCCTGTCCGGCATCACCGGCGTGCTGACCGCGATCGTCAGCGCGGTGGCGGGGATCTCGCTGCTGGTCGGCGGGATCGGCATCATGAACATCATGCTGGTCTCCGTGACCGAGCGCACGCGCGAGATCGGCATCCGCCTCGCCATCGGCGCGGTCGCGCGCGAGGTGATGCTGCAATTTCTCGTCGAGGCGGTGGTGCTGTCCTGTCTCGGCGGTCTGATCGGGCTGGTGCTGGCGCTGTTCGCGTCGATCGGATTGTCCAAGGTGATCGACGTGCCATTCGTGTTCGATCCGTGGACCAACCTGACGGCCTTCTTCTTCTCCGGGCTGATCGGCGTCGTGTTCGGCTATTTCCCCGCGCGCCGCGCTGCCTCTCTCAACCCGATCGACGCGCTTCGTCACGAATGATCTGGGCGCTGGCTCTGGCGTTGCAGGCGTCCGCATCGGGCGTACAGGCGCCGGCGGATCAGGCGATCGTCGTCAACGGAGCGCAGGGCTGCGGCCCGCCTTTCGCCAAGGCCTATATCGCGCCGATGGGCGAGCCGTTCCGTACCGACGGGTTCACCGATCCGATGAAGGCATGGTTCGACCGGGCCGACAGCGATCATGACGGCAAAGTGACGCTGGCGGAGTTCCGCGCGGATTCGGACCGTTTCTTCTCGACGCTCGATGTCGACAAGTCCGGCGAGATCGATCCCGAGGAAATGGCGCATTACGAAAATGTCGTCGCCCCCGAGATCAAGCTCTACCAGCGGGGGCAGGACAAGCGCCCCAGAACGCGCGAGCAGAAGCATCAGGCGAAGGCCGCCGCCCGCCGCCGCGCCGATTACGAGGCGCCCTATGGCGCGGGCGTCTGGTCCTCGCTGAACATCCCGCAGCCGATCGTCGCGGCGGACACCGATCTCAATCGTGGCGTCTCGCGGCTCGAACTCGATCAGGCGGCGGTCCGCCGCTGGCCGCTGCTCGACACGCAGGGGCTCGGCTATCTGACCTACGTGACGCTCGCGAAGAGCCCCGCGCAAATGGATATCGACGCGTGCCGTTTGGGCGAGGATAAGGGGCGACGATGAACGATCCCGTCCCACCCCGCCTGCTGGTCGTCGACGACGACGCCGATCTGCGCGAATTGATCGCCGGCTTCCTGCGCGACCATCATATTGACGTCGAAACCGCCGCCGATGCCGAAGGCATGGACGCAGCGCTCGCCCGCCAGCGTTACGATTGCGTGATCCTTGATCTGATGATGCCGGGCGAGGACGGTCTGTCGGTGCTGCGCCGGATGCGCGGGCGCGATCGCACGCCGGTGATCATGCTGTCGGCGATGGGCGAGGATGTCGATCGCATCGTCGGCCTCGAAGTCGGTGCGGACGACTATCTCTCCAAGCCCTGCAACCCGCGCGAGCTTTTGGCCCGTGTGCGTGCGCTGCTCCGGCGCACGACGCGGGGCGACGAGGTGCTGCACGTGCCGGGCGCGGGGGGCGGCACGCCGCGCCGCCGCTTCGGGGACTGGTCGCTCGATCTGGTCGAGCGTACGTTGTTCCGCCAGGGCTATCCGGCCTCACCGCTGACCGATGCCGAGTTCCGGGTGATGACCGCCTTCCTCGATCGCCCGCAGCGCGTGCTCAGCCGCGACACGCTGATCGAGCTGGCCAAGGGATCGGACGCCGACGTGTTCGATCGCGCGATCGACGTGACGATCAGCCGCCTGCGCAAGAAGCTGGGGCCGGGCGATCCGATCCGCACGATCCGCAACGAGGGGTACATGCTGTCGCTCAAGCCCGAAGAGGGCTGATGCGCTTCCGCTCGCTGCCCCTGTTCTGGCAGACCCTGATCCTGCAGCTCGGCGGGCTGGCGATGGCCCTCCTCGTCTCGGTGCTGCTGATCATCTACCTGCCGGCGCCCCGGCCCGATTTCTACACCATGACCGAGATCGCTGAGCGGCTGGCGATGGAGCCTGGATCGGACGGCAAGCTGATCGTCCATCGCGCCGATGCGCCACCGCTGGCCGAGGACGGCATGATCTCCGATCCGCGCATCACGCAACGGCTGGCGAACCAGATCCAGCGGCCGACCGACGACGTGCGGCTGTATTTCCAGGCGGACCAGTCGGAGGTTTTTCCCTTCACCCGGCAGCCCGGATCGGGGGCGGTGCCGATCCGCCATGGCCAGCCTTATTTCTTCAACACCGTCGTCGCGGCCGAGCGCGATCCTGCCGGCGGATGGCGGGTGCTGCGCACGCCGCCGCCGTCGCACATATCGGTGTGGCAGCAGCGCACGGCGATCTGGTTCGGACTGTCCGCGCTGTTCATGGTGCCGTTCGCCTGGGTGTTCGCGCGGCGGCTGACCCGCCCGATCCGGCGCTTCGCCGAGGCCGTCGAGCGGCTCGACCATGATCGCGACGCACCGCCTGTGGCCGTGGAAGGGCCGCGCGAGCTGGAAGTGGCGGCACAGGCGCTCAATGCGATGCACGGGCGTCTGCGCGTCAACCTGCGCGAACGCGCGGCGATGATCGGGGCGATCGCGCACGACCTGCGCACTCCGCTCGCCCGCATCGCCTTCCGTATCGAGGCGGCGCCGGAGAAGATCCGCGGGCCGGTGCAGGCCGACATCGAGCAGATGCGCGAGATGGTGGCGGCGACGATCGGCTTCCTGCGCGGCGACGCGGGGACGGGCGAGCGTCAGCCGGTCGATCTCGCCGCGCTCGGCCGCCGGCTGGCGGGGCAGGCGAGCGACACCGGATCGCCAGTCTCGGTGATGGAGATCGAGCGCGCCGTGGTGAACGGCGATCGTTCGGCGCTCGAACGGCTGATCCAGAACCTGATCGACAATGCGGTGAAATATGCCGGCGCCGCCGAGCTCAGCATCCGCCACGATATCGACCGGGCGCGGCTGATCGTCGCCGATCGCGGGCCGGGCATTCCCGATAACGAACTCGATCGCATGTTCGAGCCGTTCGAGCGGCACGAGCCTTCACGCAGCCGCTCGACCGGCGGCCTCGGCCTCGGCCTCGCCATCGCCCGCTCGATCGCGCAGGCGCATGGCGGCTCTATCCGCGCCGAGAATCGCGCAGGCGGCGGCCTGGCGGTGACGGTCGATCTGCCGGCCGCGGCCTAGCCGCCCATCAGCCACTGCTGCACGGGGATCGCCGCGCCGATCAGGATCAGCACCCCGCCGCCCATGATCTCTGCATAGCGGCCGAGCCAGAGGCCGGCATGTTTGCCGATCATCACGCCGGAACTGGCGATGATCGTGGTCACCCCGCCGATCACGATGCAGGCGGCGAGCAGCGGCACACCCATCACCGCGAGGCTGACGCCCACAGCCAGCGCGTCGATCGACGTGGCGACGGCGGTGAGCGCGACGGAGAGTATGCCCATGGCCGGCTTCTTGTCGTCCGCGTCATGCTCCTCGGCGAGGTCGCCGTGCCACGCCTCCCACATCATGTGGCCGCCGACGCCGACCAGCAGGATGAAGGCGATCCAGCCGCCATATTCGGAGAACCAGGTCGCCACCGCCTTGCCGATCAGCCAGCCGAGGCACGGCATCAGCGCCTCGAAGACACCGAACACCGCGCCGATGCGGATCGCGTCCCGCCAGCGCGGCGTACCCATCGCGGCACCCTTGCCGACCGACGCGGCGAAAGCATCGACCGACAGGCCAAGGCCGAGTGCCCCGAGCGTCAACATTCCAGCCATATGTCCAATAATCCGGGGCCGAGGCAGACGACGACGCACGCGCCCTCCCGGCCACAGCGGAAGGCACGACGTCGTGGTCTTGCCGGGCGGATCACTCTCCGCTGCCCTCGCCACGGGCCATTCGGAAATGGCGCCGAGTATGTTGACGAAGGCCCCGCTCACACGCGCGGGTGGCTACTCCCCAGGAACGGACGCGCTCTGCCCGATCAGCCGCTGTTGCGCAAGGCCGTGGCGATGGCGTTGATCGAAAGCTCGATGCCTTCCTTGATCCGCGCATCCTCCTCGCCCGCGCGGTGGCGCTTGAGCAGTTCCACCTGCAGCAGGTTGAGCGGCTCGATATAGGGCAGGCGCAGCCGGATCGAGGTGTCCAGCGACGGGTGTTTCTCCAGCAGCCGCGTCTGGCGGGTAACCGACAGCAGGCAATCGTGGGTCTGCTGCCAGCCGTCGCGGATGCGGCCGAAGAACATGTCGCCCATCGCCTTGTCCTCGACGAGCGGCAGATAATGGGCGGCGATCTTCATGTCGGACTTCGCCAGCACCATCTCCATATTGGCGAGGGTGGCGGCGAGGAAGGGCCAGGCCTCCAGCATCTCGCGCAGCAGGCCCATGTCGCCGAAGCCGGAAAGACCGGCGCCGACCCCGTACCAGCCCGGCAGCATGATCCGTGCCTGCGCCCACGAGAAGACCCACGGGATCGCGCGCAGATCCTCGATCCGGTCGCTCTTGGTGCGGCTGGCCGGGCGCGATCCGATCTTCAGGCCGGCGATCTCCGTCAGCGGGGTGATCTGGCGGAAGAAGGTGCGGAAGGCATCGTCCCCATAGACGAGATCGCGATAGGCGTGGAACGCCGTATCCGAAATCTGCGCCATGGCGGTGGCGAAGCGATCGTAATCCTTGGCCGACAGCCTGGACTGTTCGAGACTGGCGAGCAGGGTGGCCGACGCCATCGCTTCCAGATTGTTGGCGGCGCTTTCGCGCGTGCCGTATTTGGCGGCGATCACCTCACCCTGCTCGGTGATGCGGATGCGGCCCTGCACGGTGCCGGGCGGCTGCGCGAGGATCGCCGCGAAGGACGATCCGCCGCCGCGCCCGACCGCGCCGCCGCGCCCGTGGAACAGTTGCATCGCGACGCCGGCCTTGTCGAATACGGGTGCAAGGATGCGGCTCGCCTGATGCAACGACCAGACCGAGGTGAGGTAACCGCCGTCCTTGTTGGAGTCCGAGTAGCCGACCATCACCTCCTGGTGGCCGCGCGCCTTGGCCAGCGCGGCGATCTCGGGCAGCGCGAACCAGTCGGTCATCACCTGCGGAGCATTTTCGAGGTCGCCGATCGTCTCGAACAGCGGCACCGCCATGATCGCCGCATGGGGCGCGTCGCCTTCCTCGGTGGCCGGGCGATAGAGGCCGACCTCCTTGAGCAGCGTATTCACCTCCAGCATGTCCGATACGCTTTCGGACTTGGAGATGTTGTAGATTCGGATGCAGCCCGGCCCGTACAGCCGGTGCGCCTCGGCGGCCGCGCGCAGGATGGCGAGTTCGGTCTTCGTCTCGTCCGAATAATCGCCCCAGTCGCTCGACAACGGGCGCCCGTGCGCCAGTTCGCGGCGCAGCGTCGCGATGCGCGCCTTTTCGTCCAGCGCGAGGTAATCGGCCTCGACGCCGGCCACCTTGAGCAGTTCCGCGACCACGCGCTCGTGCACATCGGCATTCTGGCGCAGGTCGAGCGTGGCGAGGTGGAAGCCGAACGTGTCGATCGCGCGGATCAGCCGGCCGAGCGCGCCGCCGCTCTTGAGGCTGTCGCCGCCCTGTTCGCCCAGCGCGTGCGCCAGGGTCGCGAGATCATGACGCAGCGCCTGCGGATCGGCATAGGCTTCCGCAGACACGCGCGCCGGCAGCGGCGGGGCGTGGCCGACGATGGTCTGGTACGTCGCGGCGAGGCGCGCATAGATGCCGGTCAGCGCGCGGCGATAGGGTTCGTCGTCACGGTTGCGGCCGGGATCGTGCGCCTCCTCGGCCAGCGCATCCAGCGCCGTATCGTGCGGCGCCAGTTCGGTGGAGATCGACAGCTCCGCACCCAGCTCGTGGATTGCGGCGAGATAATAGCCCAGCACCGCCGCCGCCGACTTGGCGAGGACGAGGCGCAGCGAATCGGCCTTGACGTTCGGGTTGCCGTCCCGATCGCCACCGATCCAGTTGCCGAGCCGCAGGAAGCTGGGCGAGCGATGCCCCAGCGCGCGGTCCCAGCGCGCGTAGAGCGCAGGTAACGTGGGCAGCAGCACATCGCGCAGGTAAGCGAGCGCGGTGTCGATCTCGTCCGCCACGTAGAGCCGCTCGCGGCGCAGCGCGCGCGTCTGCCAGAGCAAGGCGATCTGGCGGATGATCGCCTCCTCGATCAGATCGCCGTCCTGCGTCTCCTCGGCGCCTGTATCGCGCTGGAGCATCAGCTCGGCGATGCGGTTGCGGTGATCGATCATGCTCTTGCGCCGCACCTCGGTCGGGTGCGCGGTGAGCACGGGGACGACGAGCGCGCGCTCCAGCAGATCCAGCACCTTGTCCTTGCCGATGCCCTGTTTGGCCAGCCGGTCGAGCGCATGGGCCATGTCGGCGTCCGGCTCGGCGGCGATGCCCTGCCGGTCCTCCGCGAGATTGGCGAGCATCGAGAAGAGCATGAAGCCGCGCACGAAGGCGAGCGTGTCGTCGAGGTTCAGCGCCTCCAGCCCCGCATCGATCGCATCCGCCCCGGCGATGCCGCGCGCACGATCGACCGAGACCGAGCGGATATATTCGATCCGCCGGAACAGCTGCTCACCACCATAGGCCCGGATCACATCGCCCAGCAGCTTGCCAAGGAAGCGGACGTCGGGGTTCTGCGTGATCGGGGGTGCGCTGGCCATGGGCGGGTGCTGCATCGCAGCGCGTCCGCCGTCAATGCTTCGTTTCGTATATCCTGTCTCGCGCTGTCAGTTTCGTGCGCGGATCAGGCCTCCAGTGGCACATCCCAATAGAGCCAGTCCCGCCAGCTATCGTGAAGATAATTGGGCGGAAAGCGACGGCCATTCTCTTGCAGCGCCCAACTGGTCGGCCTGTGCGGCTCCTGCGTGAGCGCCATATGCGCCTGTCGGGGCGTGCGGCCGCCCTTGCGCAGGTTGCATGGGGCGCAGGCGGTGGAGACGTTTTCCCAGGTGGTCCGCCCCCCTTGAGCGCGGGGGATGACATGATCGAAGGTCAGATCGTGACGGCTGCCGCAATATTGGCACTCGAAGCTGTCCCGCAGGAACAGGTTGAAGCGGGTGAAGGCCGGAAAGGCCGACGGCTTCACGAACTGGCGGAGCGCGATCACCGAGGGCAGCTTCATGGTGAAGCTCGGCGAATGGACCTCGCGCTCGTAATGCGAGACGATGTCGACCCGTTCCAGGAAAACGGCCTTGATCGCGGTCTGCCACGGCCACAACGAGAGGGGATAATAGCTGAGCGGGGTATAGTCCGCGTTCAGCACGAGGGTGGGGCACCCATCGGGATGTCGGATGAGATCGGGGTGATACATGGGACGACATGAACCTCCGCTCGGCGTCGCCGCCTTGCCGGTTCCAGGCCCTGTCGCACTCAGGACGCGATGCCGGTAAGGCAGCGTCGTCTTGTCAGCCGATCGGATGCCCGATCTTGGTGACGAGCCCATGACACAACAGCCGCGACTCGCGGTCAAGGGCCGGTTTGATGATATCCACAACTGTTGCCGCTGTCGTCACCCGGTTCGCGCCGAGCCCGACCGGACGGTTGCATGCCGGCCACGCTTATTCGGCGATCCGGGCGCATGACTTCGCGCGGGAGCAAGGCGGTCGGTTCCTGCTCCGGATCGAGGATATCGATCCTGGCCGTTCCCGCCCCGAATATGTCGCCGGGATCGTGGAGGATCTGCGGTGGCTGGGGCTCAACTGGGACGGAGAGATGGTCCGCCAGTCGTCGCGGCTCGATTCCTATCGCGGTGCGCTGGGGGCGTTGGGGGCGGATGGGCTGCTCTACCCATGCTTCTGCACGCGGGCCGACATCGCGCAGGCGGCGAGCGCGCCGCATGGGCCGGAGGGGGCGGTCTATCCCGGCACCTGCCGCGCGCTCGATCCGGCGGAGCGCACGATGCGGATGGAGCGTGAGCCGCACGCCTGGCGGATCGCGATCGACCGGGCGGTGGCGCGGACCGGCCCGCTCCACTGGCACGATGCGACAGCGGGGGAGATCGCGGCCGACCCGATGCGCTTCGGCGACGTCGTGCTGGCGCGCAAGGATGCGCCGGCCTCCTATCATCTGGCGGTGACGGTGGACGATGCCTGGCAGCGCGTGACCGACGTCGTGCGGGGGCAGGATCTGTTCGAGGCGACGCATATCCACCGCCTGCTGCAGGCGCTGCTCGGCCTGCCGACGCCGCGTTACCACCACCATCCGCTGCTGGTGGATGCGACCGGAGAGCGTCTCGCCAAGCGTCGGGGGAGCGAGAGCCTGGCCGATCTGCGGGCGAGGGGTGTCGATCCGCTCGCCCTGGCCGATGCGCTGCGTCGAGGGGAGGCGACGGGCCTCTGATCCTTAAGCGGCCCTCGGCTCGTCGAGCCAGCGACCCAGCCTGACGAGGCCGGTGATCAGCCAGGGGATCAGCACGATCGACAGCACCACCTTGGTGAGCATCTGTCCGCCCATCAGCCCGAGGATCGGCCGCTCGCCGAGGAAGGAGATGGTGATGAACAGCACCGTATCGACGATCTGGCTGATCACGCTGGCGATCATGCCGCGCAACCACACCTTCTTGCCCTCGCCTTTCGACAGGCGGGAAAACACCAGCACGTTGAGCGTCTGCGACGTGCCGTAGGAGATCAACCCGGCGATCATCATCCGCGCGCCCTGGCCGACCACGATCGGAAAGGCGGAGACGGCGGGCGGGTACATGCCCGGATCGGTCGGCAGGTGGAGCACCACCTGGATCAGCACCGCCGATGTGATCAGCGGCACGAAGCCCAGCCGCACCAGCGCGTCGGCGGTCGGCTTGCCGTGCAGCTCGGCCACCGCGCTGCCCATCGCGACGAGCAGCAGGAAGGCGAAGATGCCCGCCTCCACCGCCAGCGGCCCGAGCGCGACCTGCTTCACGCCGAGCACGCCCGCCATGCAGACCATCCCGCCGTACAGCAGCGAGAAGAGGAACAGGGATCGGGGAAAGGCGGGCGCGACCGGCTCTGTGGACATGCGCCCTGCTATCCGGTTTCTCCGCACAGAAAAAGGCCGGACGCATCGTGCGCCCGGCCTTCCCCCTCCCCGGGAGCGAAAATCAGATGGTGTTGCGGTCCGGCTTCGGCGCGGGCGCCTTGGCGGCGGGCAGCACGGCCGGCGTCGCGACAGGCGCGGCCTGGGCGGCCGGCGCGGCGGTGGGGGTAAGGCCCTGCGGCCTGCTCACCGTCGACCCGCAATCTCCGCTGGAGGTGCGCTGGATCTGCGGGGCCTTGCCGTCACCGAGCGAGACGGTGCGCACGCTCTGGCTGCACACCTGCCCGTCGGCGCCGGTCGAGGAGACCATCGTGAAGCTGGTCGTGCCGGCCCCGCCGCCGCTGCGCATCGCGGCCTGCTGGAGCTGTTCGGGCGTCATGCTCTGCATCATCGCCGCCTGGTGCATCATGCCGGCCATCTGCGCATCCATCTGCGCCGAGATGCGGTCCATCATCGCGAAGGGCGAATCCGGGCCGAACGCGACCATCATCGGATCGGCCGTCGCGACCGGCACCGCCACCACGCGCGGTGCGACGTCGCCGGTGTAGCGGACCTGCTGGATCGATCCGTCGGGCATGTGGACGTTCAGCACGTGGACCGGCACGACGCGGGCTTCCTGGCGATCGGCGGCGACCGCCGCGGTGACGCCGGCGGCGGCCATCAGGCCAGCGATCATGAGAACGGGCTTCAGACGCATCGGAACATGTCCCTTTCGGAATTATCGACGAGTGCCGGCGTCATCCTGTCCCATCCACCTGAACGCCTGTTGAATGGCGGCTGGAAGAGCGCGCCGGCCCGTGTATGGTCGCGGCTCGTTCGCTTTCAGGAACTTTCCGCCCGCTTATGACCAAGATCCTGACCGGCATCGCCGGCATCGTCGTGATCCTGCTGATCGCCTACGCCTTTTCGGCCGACCGCCGCGCGATCCGCCCACGCGTGGTGGGCGCCGCCTTCGCGCTGCAGGCGGCGATCGCGGTGCTGGTGCTGTACGTGCCGGCGGGGCGCTGGGTGCTGGAACAGATGTCCGGCGGCGTCTCCGATCTGCTGGGCTACGCCAATGCCGGCACGCAATTCCTGTTCGGCAAGCTCGCCACCGATCCGCTCGGCCAGATGTTCGCGATCCAGGCGCTGCCGGTGATCATCTTCTTCGCGGCGCTCGTCTCGATCCTCTATCATGTCGGCATCATGCAGCTGGTCGTGCGCTGGATCGGCGGCGGGATCGAGAAGGTGATCGGCGTCTCCAAGGTGGAATCGCTCTGCGCAGCGGCCAACATCTTCGTCGGCCAGAGCGAATCGCCGCTCGTCATCCGCCCCTATCTGGCGGGCCTCTCGCAAGCCCAGGTGTTCGCGGTGATGACCAGCGGCATGGCGGGCGTCGCCGGCACGATCCTCGCCGCTTACGCCTCGATGGGGATCAAGATCGACTATCTGCTCGCCGCCAGCTTCATGTCGGCGCCGGGCGGCCTGCTGATGGCCAAGATCATCATGCCCGACCCCAGGACGGCCGCCGAAATGGACATCGCAGACGAGGATGTCGTGATCGCCGAGGCGACGCATGACGAAGAGAAGCCCGCCAACATCATCATGGCGGCAGCCCAGGGCGCGCAGACCGGTGTGCGGCTCGCCGTCGCGGTGGGCGCGATGGTGCTGGCGTTCGTGGCGCTGGTGGCGCTCGCCAACGGCCTGCTGACCGGCGTCGGCCACTGGTTCGGGATCGAGGATCTCACCTTCCAGCGGCTGCTCGGCTATGCGTTCGCGCCGGTGATGTTCCTGCTCAACGTGCCGTGGCATGAGGCGGGGATCGCGGGCGGCCTGTTCGGCGAGAAGATCGTGCTCAACGAATTCGTCGCCTACATCTCGCTCGGCAAGGACACCCAGCTTTCGCCGCACACCGTCGCGGTGGTGACGTTTGCCTTGTGCGGCTTCGCCAACTTCTCCTCGATCGCGATCCAGATGGCGGTGACCGGCAACCTCGCCCCCAACCAGCGGCCGACCATCGCCAAGCTCGGCCTGCGCGCGCTTCTGTCGGGTAGCCTCGCCAACCTGATGTCGGCGGCGTTCGCCGGCCTGCTGCTGTCGTGACGCTCACCCTCGCCTTCACCAAGGGGGTGGGGAAGCATGATCGCCTCGACATGCGCCGCGCCGACGGAGGAGAGGAGCGGATCGATTGCCCCAAGCAGGGCATCATCCCGCACGACATGGTCCATTATGCGGTGGAGAATGTGCTGGCCGCGCGCGGCTTCCTTGGCCGCGTGGCGGCGGGCGAGGACGCCGCCTTCACCATGCAGGCCGAGGCGGAGAGCGACGGGGTCGAACGGCTGGTCGAGGTCGTGCAGGGCGATGCCTGGTCGGGTGGCGAATCGACGCCGGACGCGATGATCGACCTCTACCGGATCACCTGCGAGGCGCGCGCCTGCCCGGCGCTGCCGCTCGACGCGGCGACGATCGGGGCGATCCGCGCAGAGATGCGCACCCTTGGCGAAGCGTGGAGCGCCACGCCGATCGGCGGGACGCTCACGCTGCGCTTCGGCTGAAGCGGCCTCAGCCCTTCAGCTTGGTGTTGCAGGCGCTCCAATATTGCGGCCACTTCTGGCCGGCCGGGATCTTGCCCGCCGCCTTGTCGGCGGACCACATCTGACCGCACTTGCGCTGGCGATCATGCATCGCCTGCATCGCCGGGCTCTGTGCGCCGGGCAGGTGCGAGGCGGGCTTGGCGGCAGCGACCGGCTTCGCGGCGGGTGCCGGCGCGGCGACGGGGGCGGCCGTTCCGCCACGGCACGCCGCGAGGAACTGTGCCCAGTTCTTGCCGCCCAGCGTGTTGTTGGCCTTGGCCGCCTGATATTTGGCGCCACATTCCTTCATCACGTCGTTTGCGGCGTGGGCCGACGCCCCGACACCCAACGCCACTATGATCGCCCCAGCGCCTGCGAGAAACTTGTTCACGGCACGTCCCTCCTGTTCGAGAAGACGGAGCATATCACAGGCTTCGGGCAGCGCCAGCGGCGCCGTTCAGCGCATCGCCGCGTGGATCTTCGCGGCGATCGCCGCCAGCTTCCGGGGATCGGCCGGCTTCTGGCCGTAGCTGACCTTGGCGAGCGGCACGGCCTTCCACTGCGGGGTGACGTGCATGTGGAAGTGGAACACCGTCTGCCCCGCCGCCTCGCCACTGTTCTGGCGGATGAAGATGCCGTCGGGCTTCAGCGCGCGCATCTGCGCCTTCGCCAGCCGCTGCGTCACGTCGATCAGGTGATCGAGCACCGGCCGGGGAATGTCGATCAGGTTGCGGTAATGCCCCTTGGGGATCACCAGCAGGTCGCCGGTCGACAGCGGGTGGATGTTCATGAAGGCGAGGACGGTGCGATCCTCATAGACCTTCGTCGCCGGCAATCTGCCGGACAGGATCTTCGCGAACGGATTGTCGGTATAGGCGCCGGTCAGCCCGGTCGGGATGTTCTTCGCGGACCCCGGCGCAACCTCGGCGGCCGCCGGCGTCGCGACGATCAGCGCCAGCAGGGCAAGCGCGGCCTTCATCGCGTCGGTACCGGTTCGGCGCCCGAATAATCGTAGAAGCCGCGCTTGGTTTTGCGGCCGTACCAGCCGGCCTCGACATATTTGACCATCAACGGCGCCGGCCGGAACTTGGGATCGCCAGTGCCTTCGAGCAGAACGCGCGTAATCTCCAGGCAGGTATCGAGGCCGATGAAGTCGGCCAGCGTCAGCGGGCCCATCGGATGGTTGAGGCCGAGGCTGACGGCGGTGTCGATGTCGCGGACGTTGGCGACGCCTTCGCCGAGCGCGAAGATCGCCTCGTTGATCAGCGGCATCAGCACGCGGTTGACGATGAAGCCCGGCGCGTCGTTGGCGTGGACGACCTCCTTGCCGAGCTTCTTCGCGAAGGTCTCGACCCGCGATACCGTCTCGTTGGAGGTGGCGAGGCCGCGGATCAGCTCGATCGGCTTCATCACCGGCACGGGATTGAAGAAATGGACTCCCATGAAGCGGCCGGCATCGGGCGCCGCCTGCGCCAGCCGCGTGATCGGGATGGAGGAGGTGTTGGTGGCGAGGATCGCGTCGCCGCCCATCGCCTTGCCGACCTCGGCGAAGATGGCGCGCTTGATCTCCTCGCGCTCGGTCGCCGCCTCGATCACGAGGATCGCCTCGCCGAAGGCGGCATAGTCGCCGACCGTCTCGATCCGACCCAGCGCCGCTTCGGCATCGCTCGCGGTCGCCTTGCCCTTTTCCACCGCCAAGCCGAGCCGCTTGGCGATGCCCGCCTTGCCCTTTTCGGCCAGCGCGATGTCGCGATCGGACAGCAGCACGCGATAGCCCGCCTGCGCCGCCACCTGCGCGATGCCCGCGCCCATCTGTCCCGCGCCGATGACGCCGATCGTTTCCATGTGCCGTCTCCGCTAGTCCGAACTCTCGCGGACGCGCCTAGCGAGGTTGACGCACCTGCGGCAAGAGATTCAGGGCGCGATCGGCATCGGACGGGCCTCGGCGAGCAGCAGCGCGAAGTTCTGCTGCGGATCGGTCCATTCGGCGAGTGTCGTCCACCCGCCTGCCGCGAGCATCTGCCGGGCGCTGCGGGGGCCGTATTTGTGGCTGTTCTCGGTGTGGATCGTCTCGCCCGCCGCCATCGCGAAATCGTGGCCGTCGATCGCGAAGGCGAGGTCGCGCGTCGCTTCCAGATGCATTTCGATCCGCGCATCGCCATCGTTCCAGATCGCGCGGTGGCGGAACAGCGACACCGGCACGTCGCCGCCGAGTTCGCGGTTGATGCGGTGGAGCAGGTTGAGGTTGAACGCGGCGGTAACCCCCTGCGCATCGTCATAGGCGGGGACGAGCACGTCCGGGCTCTTCACCCGATCCATGCCGATCAGCAGCATGGCGCCTGCGCCGAGCGTCCCCGCCATCGCACGCAGCAGATCGACGGCGGCCGGCGCCTGCAGGTTGCCGATCGTCGATCCGGGGAAGAAGCCGAGGCGCGGATGCTTGTCGACCAGCACGGGCAGGCGGATCGGCCGGGTGAAATCCGCCTCGACCGGCTGGATCGCCAGAGCCGGGAAGGCTTGCCCAAGTGCCTCGGCCGATTCGCGCAGGAATTCGCCCGATATGTCGATCGGCACATAGGCGGCGGGATCGATCGCGCCGAGCAGCAGCGGCGTCTTGGCCGAGGATCCCGACCCGAATTCCACCACCGCGCGGTGCGGGCCGGCGATCCGGCCGACTTCGGGCGCATGGCGTTCCAGCAGGGCGCGCTCGGTGCGGGTGGGATAATATTCGGGGAGGCGGGTGATCTCCTCGAACAGTTCGGAGCCACGATGATCGTAGAACCAGCGGGCAGGGATCGCCTTCTGCGGCAACGAAAGACCGGCGATCACGTCGTCGCGGAAGGCCGGGTCGAAAGCGGTCGAACGCGCGTCGTTCCGGTCGATTTCGAGCAGCATGCTAGATGTCCTTCGCGAGGCGCACGCCGGTGAACTGCCAGCGCTGGTGCGGGTAGAAGAAATTGCGGTAGCTGGCGCGCGGATGGCCGCGCGGGGTGGCGCAGCTCCCGCCGCGCAGCACGAACTGCCCGGACATGAACTTGCCGTTATACTCGCCGACCGCACCCTCGGCGGCACGGAAGCCGGGATAGGGGAGATAGGCGGAGCGGGTCCATTGCCAGACGTCGCCGAACATCTGGTGCAGCCCCTCGCCGGGCGTCACCGGCAGCGGGCGAACCGCGCCTGGCGCATCGAGGAAATTGCCCTGCGTGGGGTCGAGACCCTGCGCCGCGCTTTCCCATTCGGCTTCGGTGGGCAGGCGCCCCCCGGCCCATTGGGCATAGGCGTCGGCCTCGTAATAGCTGACGTGGCGGACGGGGGCGGCGAGGTCCATCGGCCCTTGCCCGTCCAGCCCGAAGCGTTCGGCCCAGGCGCCGTCGGCGTCGCGGCGCCAATAGGCGGGCGCCTCGATCCCGTTCTCGCGCACCCACGCCCAGCCGTCCGACAGCCAGAGCGAGGCCGTTGCATAGCCGCCATCCTCGACGAAGGCGCGCCACTCGCCGTTGGTGACGAGGCGATCGGCCAGTGCGTGCGGCGCAAGCCACACGGTGTGGCGTGGCCCTTCGTTGTCGAAGGCGAATCCATCGCCGTCATGGCCGATCTCCGCCTTGCCCTCGCGTCCCGCGAGCCAGCGGATCGGATCGGGCGCCATGCTCGGCCGGCGCGGTTCGGGTGCCCAAGCGGCGGGCGCCAGCGGGTTCTGCGCGAACAGGTGGAGCAGATCGGTGACGAGCAGCTCCTGGTGCTGCTCCTCGTGATGACAGCCGAGCGCGATCAGATCGTGCGCAGCATCGGGCAGATCGTCCCACGCCGCCGCGATCGCCGCCTCCACATGCGCGCGATAGGCCCGCACCTCGTCCAGCGACGGACGGGTCAGCAACCCGCGCGAAGGCCGGGCCATGCGCTCGCCCTCGGCCTCGTAATAGCTGTTGAACAGAAAGGGCCAGCGATCATCGAACAGGCGATAGCCCGGCACATGATCGCGCAGCACGAAGGTCTCGAAGAACCAGCTGGTGTGCGCGAGGTGCCACTTGGCCGGCGACGCATCGGGCATCGACTGGGCGGAGGCATCGGCGTCGGAGAGATTGGCGGCGAGCGCGAGGCTCAGCGCACGAACGAATTGAAAACGCTGGAGGAGGTCCGGCCTCCGGTCTGGCGTGTCGCGCGTTGGCGCGATCGCGTCGGCTCGTGCGGCCATGAAATGACTCTCCCGCTGAATGGGATCAACGACTTGGCAGCGGGATAAGTTGCGTCTCCGGAATCAATTTCAAGAGGCGCGGTCACATTTTGTTCACGTCGTGCGGGTCGCTCCGGGCTGCCAGAGAATGTCGCGCGCACCGCCGCCGTTGATCACCCGGCACAGCGTGAAGAGATGATCCGATAGGCGGTTGAGATAGGTCAGCACCAGCGGGTTGAGCCTGGCGCCGGCCGCCGCCGAGACCGCCGCCCGCTCGGCCCGCCGCACGATCGCGCGGGCGAGGTGGAGATGCGCCGCCGCCGGCTCGCCGCCGGGCAGGATGAAGCTGGTGAGCGGCGAGAGCGTCGCGTTCATCGCGTCGATCTCGCTCTCCAGGCGGTCGATCTGGCCCTGCACGATGCGCAGCGCCATGTCGGTGGGCGCGAAATCCTCGCCGGGCGTCGCGAGATCGGCGCCGAGATCGAACATCTCGTTCTGCACGCGGCCGAGCATCGCCGCCGCCTCGCTCTCCGCCGGCAGGTGGAGCACGGCCACGCCGATCGCGGAATTCGCCTCGTCCACCTCGCCGATCGCGGCGATGCGCGGATCATGTTTGGGCGCGCGCGATCCGTCGACCAACCCGGTCTCCCCCGCGTCGCCGGTGCGGGTGTAGATCTTGTTGAGCTTGACCATCAGCTGGCGTGGGGATGCGCCAGCAGCAGCACCAGCACCGCGGCGATCACCGCCAGCGCCTGGAACTGGATGCGCCGCCACATCATGTTGTTCTGCCGGAGGCTTGACTGGCTTGGCCCTTCGGAGGGATCGCGGCGCAGTTCCTCGTCCTTCGTGCGCAGGAAGATGATGATGCCCCGCACCAGCGCGACGAGCGCGCCGATCGCGAACAGGACGACGAGGATCGCGAGGATGGTCTGCATCGCCAGACATTAGGCCCCGCACGCCGCCGCGTCCACACCGGCCTGTTCCTCCCCGCGCATGGAGGAATTGGGGTTCAACCCCGGCGCCCCGCCCGCTATGGGCGCTGCCATGTCGACGCTGCCCGATCTGCTCCCCGATCCCGCCATGCTCGCCAAGGCGGAAACGCTCACCGAGGCGCTGCCCTATCTGCAGCGCTATGCGGGCAAGACCTTCGTGGTGAAATATGGCGGCCACGCCATGGGCAATCCGGAGATGGCGCGCAGCTTCGCCGAGGACGTGGTGCTGCTGCGCGCAGTGGGCGTCAACGTCGTGGTGGTGCACGGCGGCGGCCCGCAGATCGGATCGATGCTGAAGCGCCTTGGCGTCGAATCGCGCTTCGTCGACGGCCTGCGCGTGACGGACACGGAGACCGCGCAGATCGCCGAGATGGTGCTGGCCGGATCGATCAACAAGGAGATCGTCGGCTGGATCGGCCAGGCCGGCGGCAAGGCGGTCGGCCTGTCGGGCAAGGATGCGCGGCTGGTGGTGGCCGAGAAGGTCGGCCGCGCGGAGGCGGACCGTAATCAGGGGATCGAGCGCCACGTCGATCTCGGCTTCGTCGGCGAGCCGAAGCATGTCGACACGACGATCCTGAACACGCTGTCGGCCTCGGGCTTCATCCCGGTGGTCGCGCCGATCGGCATCGGCACCGACGGCCACACCTACAACATCAACGCCGACACGATGGCGGGGGCGGTGGCCGGTGCGCTGAAGGCGGCGCGGCTGTTCCTGCTGACCGATGTCGCCGGCGTGCTCGACAAGAACAAGCAGCTCCTCTCCGATCTCGTCCCCGGCGATGTCGAGAAGCTGAAGGCGGACGGCACCATATCGGGCGGCATGATCCCGAAGATGGAAACCTGCGTGCACGCGATCGAGGCGGGGGTGGACGCCGCCGTGATCCTTGACGGGCGCATCCGCCACGCGATGCTGCTCGAAATCTTCACCCGCCAGGGCGCCGGCACGCTGGTCCGCGCGGACTGATGGCGCCGGAGCTCGCGACCGGCTAGAAGAGACCGCAATCCGCCCCAAAGGGATCGTGCATGTTCACCGTCATCGAGATTCTGCAGTACCTTCTCTACATTCTGTCGATGATCATCCTCGTGCAGATCGTTCTGTCGTGGCTGATCGCGTTCAACGTGATCAACACGCACAACGATTTCGTGCGCCAGTTCGTTTACGCGCTCGATCGGATCACCGAACCGCTATATCGGCCGTTCCGGCGTATTCTTCCGGATTTCGGAGGGATCGACTTCGCGCCGTTCATCGTGATCATCATCATTCGTATCCTGCAGTCGATCGTGCTGCCGAACATGCTCGCCTCGCTGGCCGGGGGAGGAATGTGACCGCCGCGATCATCGACGGCAAGGGCTTCGCGGCCACCCTGCGCGAGCGGGTGGCGGCGCTGGTGCCTGCGTTCGAGGCGACCGCCGGGCGTAAGCCGGGGCTGACGGTGGTGATCGTCGGCGAGGATCCGGCGAGCCAGGTCTATGTCCGCTCCAAAGGCAAGGCGACCGAGGCGGCGGGGATGGTCTCCACCACGCACCGCCTGCCCGACACGACGACGCAGGACGATCTGCTCGCGCTGGTCCGCCAGCTCAACGCCGATCCGGCGGTGGACGGCATCCTCGTCCAGTTGCCGCTGCCGAAGCATCTCGACGAGAGCGAGGTGATCGCGACGATCGATCCGGACAAGGACGTGGACGGCTTCCACGTCGTCAATGCCGGGCGCCTCGCGGTAGGGCAGGAGGGCTTCGTGCCCTGCACGCCGCTCGGCTGCATCATGCTGCTGGAGGATCGCCTCGGCGATCTTTCCGGGCTGAACGCGGTGGTGGTCGGCCGCTCGAACATCGTCGGCAAACCGATGGCGCAGCTGCTGCTCGCGAAGAGCTGTACCGTCACCGTCGCGCACTCGCGCACGAAGGATCTGCCGGAGGTCTGCCGTCGGGCCGACATCCTCGTCGCGGCGGTCGGCCGGCCCGAGATGATAAAGGGTAACTGGATCAAGCCGGGCGCCACCGTGATCGACGTCGGCATCAACCGCGTCGACAACGGCGAGGGCGGCACCAAGCTGGTCGGCGACGTCGACTTCGCCAGCGCGGCCGAAGTCGC
This sequence comes from Sphingomonas oryzagri, assembly GCF_029906645.1. Lineage (NCBI taxonomy): Bacteria > Pseudomonadati > Pseudomonadota > Alphaproteobacteria > Sphingomonadales > Sphingomonadaceae > Sphingomonas > Sphingomonas oryzagri. The sequence goes on along the minus strand of NZ_JARYGZ010000002.1, from coordinate 220,033 downwards.
GGGCGCGATCACGCCGGTGCCGGGCGGCGTCGGGCCGATGACCATCGCCGTTCTGCTCCGCAACACGCTCGTCTCGGCCTATCGGCGCGAGAATGTGGCGCTCGGAAAGGGCGCGATCTGATCGCGCTCTTCATATCGGCGTTCGTCACCTTCTTCGTGGTGATCGATCCGCCCGGCTGCGCGCCGATCTTCGCCGGCCTGACGCGCGGCACCGACATGGCGCACCGCACTCAGATGGCCGTGCGATCGACCTTGGTGGCGGGCGCGATCCTGCTCGCCTTCGCTCTGCTGGGCGAACCGCTGCTCCACACGCTCGGCATCAGCCTCGACGCCTTCCGCATCGCGGGCGGCATCATGCTGTTCCTGATCGCGCTGGAGATGGTGTTCGAAAAGCGCCAGCAGCGCCGCGAGCATCGCGCCGAAGAGATCGTCGCGCATCCCGAGCAGTACGAAGACATCTCGATCTTCCCGATGGCGATGCCGATGATCGCCGGGCCGGGGTCGATCGCCTCGGTGATGCTGATGATGCAGCGCAGCCACGGGCTTACCGCCCACGTCGTCGTGCTGGCGGCGATGGCGGTGAACCTGGCGATCATGATGGGCGCGCTGCTCGCCGCAGGGCCGCTGATGCGGATCCTCGGTTACAAGGTGGAGGCGGTGATCACCCGCCTGCTGGGCGTGCTGCTGGCGGCGCTGGCGGCGCAGTTCGTGGTGGACGGCATCCGCGCCTCCTTCGCCTGAATCTCAAAACCCGTTCGGGCTGAGCCTGTCGAAGCCCTGCCCTTCCTTCTTGCGTGGCCCAAGAAGAAGGGCAGCCCCCTTCGAGTGCCTGCCATGGCAGGCACTCAGGACAGGCTTCGACAAGCTCGGGGCGAACGGAGTGGGGTTAGCTGACGATCTTCCACAGTTGGTAGGGCGAGTTGGCCGGCAGCGGCTGGCGCGCCAGCCAGTTGGGCGTCCAGCCGCTCTCCAGCTTGGAGTAGAAGCCGGTCGGCGCCTCCGCCTGATAGATGGTCGCTTCCGACATATGCGGGCAGAGCAGTAGATATTGCGCGTGATGTGCCAGCATGATCGCGTGCGCCTGATCGGGCGTGCCACGGAAGGCATGCTCGGTGTCGAGGATCGCCTGCCAGTTGCGGTGATAGGGGCCGGCGACGGCGCTGTGGTGGGTCAGCGTGATCAGGCGTGGGCCGTTGTCGATCAGCGTGAAAAAGGTCGCCGGCGGCAACTTGCCGATCGGCGCCAGCGCCGGGATGGTCGGGCATTTACGATTGGCGAGGCTGGTGAGATCGCGCTTCGCCTTTCCGCCCGGCTTGGGCGCGGCCGGCCACTTCTGCTGCCCGGTCGCCATCGCCCAGAACTGGTTGACGCGCAGCCCGGTGAAGCGCGCCGGCACCCGATCGAGCGCGACCGTCGCGAGCAGGCCGGACGCGATCACGAACGCCGCGACCGGGCCGATCACGCGGACCAGCACGCTTTCGCTCCGCCGCAGCCTGACGAAACCGCGCAGCGCGATATAGGTGGCGCCCGGCACCGCGAGCATCTCGGCGCTGGGCGCGGTGCGGATCTGCCAGAAGAGCAAGGCGGTCGCGAAGATCGCGAACAGTGTCACCGGCATCCACTCGGCGGCGGCGCGCGTGCCCCAGCGCCGCACGATCGCGACGATCGATCCGATCATGCCGATGAACGGCAAAGTCGCCATCGGCACGCCGGTCGAGATCGGATGGAGCAGGATCGAGCGTGCCTCGCTGACATGGCTGAGCCACAGCCTGTCAGCCTCGGGCGGGATGCCCTCCAGCCGGTGCCCGAAGCATTGCGGGAAGCCGAACACATAGATCGCACCCGCGATCGCGCCCGCCACCAGCACCAGCGCGAGCCGGATACCGGGGTGCGGTGCCGGCACGAATGTGATCGCCAGCAACAGCAAGGCGGCCGCCGCCACGGTCGTCATCCAGACCGGCGAGAGCACGTCGCAGACCGGATGCCAGTTGTCGTTGGAGGCGAAGATCAGAAAGCACAGCACCGTCGCCACCGCGAGGCTTGCACCATAGCTGCGCATCCGGGGCGTCTCGGCCGCGTCCCACGCCCAGTGCAGCGCCACCGCCGCCCCGGCGAACGCGATGTAAGGCAGCATCTCCAGCCCGATCGCCAGCGACAGAGCGGAGGAGACCGCGATCATGATGCCGGATCGACGCCTGTCCGGTTCCGTCAGCCCGGCCACGGTCGTCATCAGGAAGGCGAGCTGCCAGCCGTGATGGTCGATGCGCAGCGGCGCCCACATGCCCATCGCGTCGCCCGCGAACATCAAGAGCGGCAGCGCGAGGAGGTAGGCCCACTTGTGTACCAGCCGCCGCACCGTCACCGCCAGCATCATCATCGCCAACAGCAGGGGGAGCATCGGCGCGATGGCGCAGGCCCAGCGATCGGCGAGCGCGCTGCCGACCAGTGGCTTCAGGATCAGGATCAGCCCGGCAAGCGGCAGATCGACAAGCCGCGACCAGTGGATCGAGAATCCGCCCGGCGGATTCATCCGGTACTGACGCAGGTCGTACCAGCCCTGACCCGCCAGCCAGTCCCGCACCTGATCGAAGCGCATGTTGTCGTCGGTATCGCTGAGCGCGAACCAGTGGATGGCATGGGCCTTCTGGATCAGCAGCGCGATCGCGACGCCCACCCAGAAGATCAGCGTCACCAGCTTCCAGCGATTGTCGGCGAAATCCTCGGCCCAGCGCTCCAGCCGGTCGAGGCGGGTTTCTTCCGGCACATCGGGGGACGTTTCAGGGGCGGGTTCGGTCATGCGGGGCTTCATGTCCCAGAAGGATTTGAGATTTAGTCCGTCCCGCTCTAGTCGCTGGGCGATTGTGGGCAAGGGCATCGAGCGTGCGTGACGGATTGGTAAGATTGTGGGGCGGGCTGGATGCCGGGCATCAGGCGCTCGCTTTGCAGGTTCTGCGCTACGGGATCGTTGGCGTCTGCGTCACCCTGTTCCAGATCGGCTGCTACAATCTGCTGCTCGGTCGCCACGTGCCCGGACAGATATCCAACCTGCTGGCGAGCGCGGCGGCGATGGTGGTGGGCTATACGATCCACAGCCGCTTCACCTTCAAGGCCGAAGAGGGCAACCACGATTTCGCGAAGACGGTGTGGAAGTTCATCGTCGTCAATCTCGCCGGCATCGCGGTCAATGCGGGGTGGGTGTGGCTGATTACCAAGCAGCTGCACCTGTCGGCGCATTGGGCCTCGGTGCCCTTCTTCTTCGCGACCCCGGCGCTGCTGTTCTGGCTGAACCGGAAGTGGGTTTTCGATTGATCACGATCAGGCGTAAGAGCGTCGCATGACAGGTGCCCCACCCTTGATCACCATTCTCGTGCCCGTGAAGGACGAGGAGGAGGGGATCGCTCCGTTCGTGTCCCGTGTGTCCGTGATCCTCGACGCTCTGAACGAGCCGGAAGGGTGGGAGATCCTGTTCGTCGATGACGGCAGCCGGGATCGCACGCTGGCCGAGGTCGCCGTGCAGCACGCCCGCGATCCGCGCGTGCGCTGCATCTCGCTCTCCCGCAACTTCGGCAAGGAGGCGGCGCTGTCGGCGGGGCTCGATCATGCCGCCGGTCGCGCGGTGATCCCGCTCGACGTCGACCTGCAGGATCCGCCCGAGGTGATCGCCGACATGGTGCGATCGTGGCGCGAGGGCTTCGACGTCGTCTACGGCGTGCGCCGCAATCGGGAGAGCGACAGTCTGCCCAAGCGGCTGACCGCCGATCTCTATTACCGCGCGCACAATTACCTCAGCGCCGACAAGATTCCCGAACATGCCGGCGATTTCCGCCTGCTCGATCGCAAGGTGGTGGACGTCATCCGGATGATGCCGGAGCGCAACCGCTTCATGAAAGGGTTGTTCGCCTGGGCCGGCTTCCACCAGACGGCGGTCTATTATGACCGCGCCGAGCGCGAGGTCGGCACCACCAAGTTCAACTACTGGAAGCTGTGGACGCTGGCGCTCGACGGCATCACGTCCGGCTCGACGCTGCCTTTGCGCGTGTGGAGCTACCTCGGCGGTATCGTCGCGATCGGCACGCTGTTCTACGCGCTCTATCTGGTGCTGCGTACGATCGTCCACGGCGGCGACGTGCCGGGCTATCCCTCGCTGATGGTCGCGATCCTGTTCTTCGGCGGCGTCCAGCTCATCTCGTTGGGCGTGCTCGGCGAATATGTCGGGCGCATCCTGGTGGAGACCAAGCACCGGCCGATCTATGTGGTTCGCGAGACGATCGGAGTGCCGATCCAGCCGGTCACTCGCTGACATGGACCGCGCCATCTACGACCGGATGGCGCGGATCGACACGGAGCACTGGTGGTTCTCGGCACGGCGCCGGATCGTCTCGGCGCTGATCGCGCGGCAGGTGCCGCTGCGGCCGGATGCCCGCATCCTCGAGGTGGGGGCGGGCACCGGATCGAACCTCGCCATGCTCAAGGGCCTCGGCCGGCTCGACGCGATCGAGCCGGATGCCTGGGCGCGTTCGCTTGCCAGTCGCCGGGCAGGCATCGCGGTCGATGGCGGGATGCTGCCCGATCAGGTCGAGATCCGCGATCATCGCTACGACCTGATCGTGCTGCTCGACGTGCTGGAGCATATCGAGGACGATATCGGATCGCTGCAGGTGCTCCACGAGAAACTGGCGGACGGCGGACGGATGGTGCTGACCGTGCCGGCCGCGCCCTGGCTGTGGAGCGCGCACGACGTCGCCCATCATCACAAGCGCCGCTACACCGCCGCGACGTTGCGCGCGGCCTTCCGCGCCGGCGGATTTCGCATCCGCCATATGAGCCATTTCAACACTGTGCTCTATCCGCCGATCGCGGGTGCGCGCCTGCTGGGCCGGCTGCTCGGTCGGGAGGGCAGCGACGACAGCCTTATGCCTCCGGCGCCGATCAACCGGGCGCTGGAGCATCTCTTCGCGGCGGAGCGTTACTGGGTGACGCGCTGGCCGTTGCCGTTCGGCGTGTCCTTGCTGGCGGTGGCCGAACCCGCCTGACTCAGCTGGTGGTGGTGACGGATCTTGTAGAGGATCCCGAAGCGGTTGCCGACCCACACCGGCGCGAAGTCCGAATCCACCGGCCAGCGGTTGCGCGGCATGTCGATCATCCAGACGTAATCGTAGGCATCGCGCGGGAAATATTCGAGCGCGATCTCGAGGATCGGCTCGTTACGCGCGCGGCAATCCGGACGGCGGACGATCTGCGAGGGGTCGTGGCTGTAATAGCGGCCGGCCGGTGGATAATCGATGCGCAGCAACTGCGCGCCGGGCGCTACCCACTGATCGTTGACGAAGGCCTGCCGCCGGACCGTCGCCATCGAGGAGAGATGCTCCATCCGCGACGAATACCAGGCGGACCGGCACGGCGTATTGGTCAGCGCCATCACCCGCGCACCCATCGGGATATGCGCGATGGCCTGCAGCTGCGTGTTGTAGTTGCGCTCGAACTTCTGGAAGGCGAGCGTCGATATGGCGATGCGGCCGGCAAAGAACAGCGTCGCCGCCACCGCGACGCCGATCGCGATGCGCCGGTCCACGATCGGCCGCAGCGCCAGGATCAGGATCGCCAGCATATAAGGCACCAGCCGCATGTCGGCATAGGCCGAGCTCAGCAGCACGCGCGGCAGGCAGATGAAGACGAGGATCAGCAGCGCCGCGCCGATGCCCAGCGTCGCCTCGTAGCGACGCCACGGCTTCCACACGAGGCCGGAGAGCGCGACCAGATAGAGCAGCAGCGCGCTCAGCTTGTCCCAGACCTCGACCCGCTCGCGCAGCACCGAGCGCAGCCAGATCCACTTGAAGTACCAGGCAAACCAGTCGAACGTGCCCTTGGGACTCGATCCGCCACGCCATGGCAGCAGCAGCAGCGCCGGCGGCGCCAGCGGCAGGCAGGCGACGACCGAACGCCAGCCGCTCTCGAACCACGGCTTGCCGGCCTTCCGGTTGCGCACCACCTCGGCGATGAAGCAGAGCAGGCCGAGCGTTCCCCACGCGAAGCTGTGCGCCACCCACAACAGGAACGACACGACGAAGAAGATGTATGGCCGCCATTTCAGCCGGCCGGTGCGCGCCATGCGCAGCCAGAAGGCGAAGGCGATCAACATCAGCCCCATCGCGAAGGCGAAGTTCACGAAGCCGAACTGGAAGGGATAACCGTAGGCAAGCGGCAGCGCGAAGATTGCGGTGGCCGGCACCCGCCCGTGAATCTCGCGCGCCAGCAGCAGCAGGCCCGCCACCATGATGCACGGGATCGCCATCACGACGAGGTGGACGGCCGGCTCCAGCCCCAGAATCGGCCCGAGCAGCTCGATCACCAGATCGACGCCGAGATTGCCGATCAACGCCCAGTCGAACTTGTAATAATGCGAAAGGTAGGGGGAGGAGCCGATATCGAGCTGCACTCGGTAGCGGCCCATATGGCCCATCAGATCGGTCAACGGCGGGATCGGCGTCAGCAGCAGGGGCACCGCTGCCAGCGCGATCATCGCGATGGCGAAGGCGCGCGTCTCCCAGAAGGTGCTACGCGGGGACGTCTCGGGCTCGGTCATGGTCGATACCGCGATAGTCCGGCGCGGTGGGCGGGGGCAAGCGGCGATCAGGGGGCGATCGCGTAGACGCGGCCAGCCGAAAGACCCGGAACCGCCACCGGGCGAAGCCATGCGGGGGGCGAGCCGCCGATCAGGCGCGCGGCGAAGCCCCGCGGCGCCTCGCGAGCGGTCATCCGCAACTCCGCGTCGCCGGGGCAGAAGAAGAGGTGCGTCGCGCCATGCGCGGCGATCAGGCGGCGCGCGTTGGCCTCGTCGCCCATCCAGAGAGTGAGAATATCGTGCATCACGCCGACATTACGATGATAGCCACTGCCGACCGCCTCGTGATGGCTGTCGACGATCACCGCCGGTGCTTCGTCCATCGGCGTGAGGAAGACGCTTTTCGGCAGTCGGTCCAGCGCCGCGAGGTTGGCGGGCGCCATGCAGGTGCGCGCGGTGGCGATGGCGACACCGCGATTGCGGTCCTCGGCGTGGCCCGTATGGACCATCGCCAGCGCCAGCAGATCGATGGCCAGCGGGAAAGCCAGTAGTCCGGCGCCGGCGCCCGCCAGGACGCGGAGCAGGCTGGCGGTAGTGCGCTTCATCGCCGCCCCCGCCGCCGGCAGGAAGGCGAGCGCGCCCGGCACCGCCAGCGCGTTGGCGCAGGCGCAGGCGCGGATCAGCATCGCGGCAATGAGGGTCGCGGCGACCAGCAGCGCGCTGAGATCGAGCCACGCCCCCTTGTCCTCCGCGCGGCGCCAGCCGACGACGCAGCCGGCGAGGCCGACCAGCGGATAGGCGATGGCGAGCGCCGCCGCCTGCGGAGTCTGGCGCCAGATCGGCAGGCCTTCGGGGATAGCGAGATACCAGAGGCGATAGGTGAGCGGATCGAGCGCCGCGAACGGCCCGCCCGCGCATTGCGGCGCGCCGAGCTTGTAGACGAGGCCCGCGACCACCGCCGTGACGCCCAGCATGGCGCCGCGCGCCAGCCAGTGCGTCGGCGCGATACGGCAGGCGAGGGCGGAGCCGATCGCCGCCACCGTCAGCAGACCCATATGGACCGGAGAGACGGCATCGCAGAAGGTGCGGTCGAACAGCGCGCCACCGTGCGCGATCAGGAACAGTCCGAGGCTCGCGACCGCCGCCGTGCCGAGGAAAGCGGGCAGGCGCCAGCGCTCGTCGGTCGGCTGGATCATCCAGCGCAAGCCCAGCCACGCGCCGCAAGCGGCGGTGAAGGGCAGGCCTTCCAGCGAGATGTGCATCCACAGCGCCGCGAACAGACCGGCGAGCGCGGCGCGGCGCGGCTCACGGTTGCCGATCAGTGCCCAGGCCATCGCGGCGGCGCAGGCGAGCTGCCAGCCATGATGGTCGATCCGCATCGGCCGGGCGGCCCACAGCAGCTCGGGCGCGATCATGCAGAAGGCCATGGCGGCGAGCGCGACGCCGCGGCCCATGAGCCGCTGTGCGATGCCTGCAATGGCGAGCGCGGCGAGGCCGAGTGAAATCAGTGGCACGATAGCGCAGGCGTAGATTTCCGCCTGCGCCGGCCCGACCAACGGTCGCAGCAGCGCGATCGTACCCGCCAGCGGCAGGTCGACCAGCCGCGACCAGTGCATCAGCAGGCCGTGCGGCGGATTGATCCGATATTGGGTGACGTCGAACCAGCTCTGGCCCGCCATCCAATCCCGCACCTGTTGGAGGCGCATGTAATCGTCGGGATCGGAGAAAGGCGCCCCGCCGATATCGTCGCGGAAGAAGAAGAGCAGGAGCGCGCAGCCCGCCAGCCAGATCGCGGCGAGCGCGATGGCATGACGGGTGCCGCCGCCGGCCGGATGCGGCCGCACGGTGTAGCGCTCCGCCTCCGGCAGCCCGGTCACGCCGCCTTCAGGCGGCGCGGCACCGCACGCACGGAATCAAGCGCGGCCTTCTGGTCCTCGTCGAGCGGCTTGGCGATGGTCGCCTCGGCGCCTTCGTTGCCGCTCTCGTGATATTCGGCATCCTCATTGACCTGCCAGCAATCGTAGACGCGCGCGCCGGCCAGGATGTTGCGGACGGTCAGCATCGCCGTCATCATCGCATGATCCTGGTTGTTGTAGCGGTGCATGCCGTTGCGGCCGACGAGGTGGAGCGTCGGATAGGCATCCTCCAGCTCCTTGCGCATCGCATCGACATGCGCGGCATAGGCGTCGTCGTAGATCGGATAGGCCTTTTCCTGCCGCACCACGACGCCGCCCTCGACGGTGGCGGGATCGCACAGGCCGAGGATGCCCATCTCCTTCTTCGCGAGATCGACCAGCACGTCGTCGGGCGAGGCCCACAGGCCGTCACCCTCGAAGCAGAAATATTCGAGGCCGACGCAGGCGAGTCCCGGATCGGGCACCATCTCGGGCGACCACGACCGGAAATTCTGGATGCGGCCAACCTTCACCTTTGAATCGTGGATGTAGATCCAGTTGTCGGGGAACAGGTCTTCCGAGCGGATCATCAACGCGACGGTCAGGAAGTCGCGATACTTGAGATCGAGCGCGTCGGGCAGCGTCTTCGGCAGCGGATGGATGCGGCCGGCCAGCTCGCGCATCGGCGCCGACGAGATGAGGTCCTTCGCGCGGATCACGCGATCGCCCTCCGGTCCGGTCGCGACCATGCGCCAGCCTTCCGAATCGTGGCTGAGCTGCTTCAGGCCATGGCCCATCAGCACATGGTTGCCGCCCTCGACCACGCGATCGCGCGCCGCATCCCACATCATGCCGGGGCCGCGACGCGGATAGCGGAAGCTCTCCAGCAGCGTCTTGGTCTCCATGCCGTCATTGGGGCGCTTGTTGAGGCCCAGCGAGCGCTTGAAGCCGTCCAGCACAGCCTTGCCGAGGCTCAGGCCCTTGATGCGCTGCGCCGCCCAGTCGGCGGAGATTTCGTCACAGGGCATACCCCACACCTTCTCGGTGTAGGTCTTGAAGAAGATGCCGAAGAGCTTCGATCCGAACTGGTTGATCGTCCAGTCCTGAAAGCTCTTCGCCTCCTTCTTGGGAAAGAGCTTCCAGCGGACGTAGCTCGCCATGCAGGCGGTCGAGCGCAGGATGCCGAGGTTGAACAGCGCCTCGAACGCGCGCAGCGGGTAGCTGTAGAACTTGCCCTCGTAATAGATGCGGCTCATCCGCGGCCGCTCGATGAAATCGTCGGGCAGGATCTCGTTCCAGAGGTCGACGACCTCCTTCGATTTGGAAAAGAAGCGGTGGCCGCCGATGTCGAATCGGAAGCCGTTGTGCTCCACGGTGCGGCTGATGCCGCCGACATAGACCGGATCCTTCTCGATCACCGTCACCGTCTTGCCCGCCTTGGTCAACAGATAGGCGGCGGTCAGGCCGGCGGGGCCTGCACCGATGATGGCAACGTCGACTTGATCGGAATGCGCACCCACGCTCGTCTCCCCGGGCGATACTGAACTCCGGATGCCGGAGAATGGATAATTTGGGGTTAAGGCGCGTCCCGCATCGGTGCGGCGGCTGGTTTTTGCGGGATGTTCTGCGGCCGGAATGTTCGCTACGCGCGAATCACCCGGGGGCGGGGACTTGGCGTATGGCGGCAACGGTTTCGGAACGGCGCGGGGCGGAAATCGCGGCGATCGTGGCGGTGGTGGCGATCGTCACCGGCGCCTTGCTGCGCTTCCATGGCGCAGCGACCGATCCGCTGTGGCTGGACGAGGCCTATTCGGCTTTCGCCGGCGATCACCCCTTCGGTTTCATCTGGCGGATGGTGCCGCAGTACGAGACGCACCCGCCGGTCTATTATTCGATGGTGCGGCTGTGGGGCCTGCTGACCGGCCATAGCCTGATCGCGCGGCGGATGCTGGGGCTGCTGTGCGGGCTGGCGACGATCGCGGTCGCGGGAATGGTTGCGGGCCGGCTGGGACGGCAGACCCGCATGTCGGCGCGGGAGCGCGGCTGGCTGATCGCGGCGATGCTGATCCTCGTCTCGCTCCAGCCTTTGCTGATCGCGATGAGCCGGCAGGTGCGACCCTATCCGGTGATGATCCTCGTCTATGGGTTGAGCCTGCTGCCGCTGCTGCGACTGGTGAAGGACGACGCGATGCGTCGCCCGCTCGATCGCCTGTCGATCATCGGCTTTTTCGTCTGCGAGGCGCTGATGCTGTGGCTGCACAGCCTCGGGCCGCTGTTCGGGCTGACGATGACGCTGGCGCTGGTCGTGGCGGTGCTGGGGCCGAACCTGAAGCGTGGCGACTGGGCGTGGCTGGTCGGTGGGCAGGTGGCGGTCGGGCTGCTGTACCTGCCGGCCTTCCTGATCATGCTCCATCAGGCGCGGACATGGGTGCAGACCGGCTGGGTGGTGTTCGATGCACCCGCCGTGCCGATCACGGTCGCGCAGATCTGGCTCAACTGGAACCTGTGGGCCTGCCTGATCGGGCTGGGACTGGCGGCGGCGGGCGGCGCGCTGCTGATGCGGCGGGTCGGCGGGGTGCGGGTGCTCGGCGTCCTGCTGCTGATGGCGGTGCTGCCGGTGGCGCTCTCGATCCTGCTGTCGGCGACGGTCTCGCCGGTGTTCCTGGCCCGCACGCTGAGCCCGACGGCCGTGCCGGCGCTGCTGCTGGTGAGCCTCGGCCTCGCCTGGCCGGGACGGGGGGCGTGGGTCGCGCTCGCCGGTTTCGTGCTGGTCGTCGGTGCGACGTCGGCCATCGATCGCGAGGAGGCGCGGCGCGGGCCTCCGCAGGACTGGTACGGGGCGATCGAATGGCTGGAGCCGCGCATGGCGCCGGGCGATGTCGTCTGGGCCTATCCCAACGAGGGGGCGCTGCCGCTGGCCTACGCGCTGCAGGACCAGCGGCGCGCGCTGCCGTGGCGGCAGGTGCCGGCGCCGATGCCCGCGCTGGTGGTGCCGGGCTTCCACCCGACCGGCAGCATGGGCGCGGTGTCGCTCTATCCCGCGCAGATCGATGGGCTGATGCGCACCAGCGAGGCGACGCGCCCGCCGACCATCTGGCTGCTGCGCCTCAGCCCCGAACTCTACGACAAGGGCGATGTCATGCTCCACGCGCTCGAACGCGAGCGCGTGGAGGTGGGAACGTTCCGCTCGCGCCAGATCGACCTGATCGGTCTCCGGCGGCTGGATTTACCGCCCGTCGCGGCGGCCCAGCAAACGCAGCCGTAGCGCGTTCAGCTTGATGAAGCCCGCCGCGTCGCGCTGGTCGTAGGCGCCGGCATCGTCCTCGAAGGTGACGACCTTCTCCGAATAGAGCGTGTTGGGCGACTTGCGGCCGACCACCGAGACGGAGCCCTTGTAGAGCTTGAGGCGGACGGTGCCCGCCACCTTCTCCTGCGAATGGTCGATCGCGGCCTGCAACATCTCGCGCTCGGGCGAGAACCAGAAGCCGTTATAGACGAGCTCCGCATAACGGATCGCCAACTCGTCCTTCAGGTGCGCGGCGCCGCGATCGAGCGTGATCTGCTCGATGCCGCGATGCGCGGCGTGGTAGATGGTGCCGCCCGGCGTCTCGTACATGCCGCGCGACTTCATGCCGACGAAGCGGTTCTCGACCAGATCGAGCCGGCCGATGCCGTGGGTCTTGCCCAGATCGTTGAGCTTCGCGAGCAGGGTCGCGGGCGATACCGCCTCGCCGTTCAGCGCCACGCCGTCGCCACGCTCGAAATCGATGGTGATATATTCGGGCGTATCGGGCGCGGTCTCGGGATCGTTGGTGCGCGAATAGACGTAGTTCGGTACCTCTTCCCACGGATCCTCCAGCACCTTGCCCTCGGACGAGGTGTGCAGGAGGTTCGCGTCGGTGGAGAAGGGCGATTCGCCGCGCTTGTCCTTGGGCACCGGAATCTGGTGCTTCTCGGCATATTCGATCAGCTTCGTGCGGCTGGTGAGATCCCACTCGCGCCACGGCGCGATCACCTTGATGTCGGGCTGGAGCGCGTAATAGCCGAGCTCGAAGCGGACCTGATCGTTGCCCTTGCCGGTGGCGCCGTGGCTGACGGCATCGGCACCGACCAGCTTGGCGATCTCGATCTGGCGCTTGGCGATCAGCGGCCGGGCGATCGAGGTGCCGAGCAGGTAGAGCCCCTCATAGAGCGCGTTGGCGCGCATCATCGGGAAGACATAGTCCTTCACGAACTCCTCGCGGAGATCGTCGATGAAGATATGCTCGGGCTTCACGCCCATCAGCTCGGCCTTGGCGCGCGCCGGCTCCAGCTCCTCGCCCTGGCCGAGATCGGCGGTGAAGGTGACGACCTCGCAATTGTAGGTCTCCTTCAGCCATTTGAGGATGACGCTGGTGTCGAGGCCGCCCGAATAGGCGAGGACGACGCGGTTGACCGCGGGCTGCGTCATGATGGCTGATTCCTTTGAAGGGTTGGGGGTTACCGGACGCGCGCGCCTGTGCCATCGCAAGGCCGCTGGTTCAACCCGGAGTGTCACGATGCGGAAATGCCTGGGCCTGTTGCCCGTCCTGCTGCTCGCCGGCCCGGCGCTCGCCGATCCGCCGCCGGTGCAGCGCGCCGACGTCCAGCGCCGGGCGGAGAGCGAGTTCGACAAGGCCGACGCCAACCATGACGGCATCCTGACGCGCGACGAATATCACGCCGCGCTGGCGCGAATCGTCAAGGCGAAGGGCGGCACGCCGACGGCGACGGGCTGGGCGAAGGTCGATGCGCAATTCGATGCCGTCGATCAGGCGCATACCGGGCGCATCCCGCGCGGCAATTTCGTGGCGGCGGCGCTCGCCCATTTCGACGGGGCGGACCTCAACCACGACGGCACCGTGACGCCGGACGAGGCGCGCAAGGCGCAGAGCATCAAGCGGAAGATGGCGAAGGAGCAGGACAAGGCGGCGCGGGCGGCGCATTAAATCCTCCCCATCGCAGATGGGGAGGGGGACCATCCGAAGGATGGTGGAGGGGAGATGCGCGGCACTTGCCCCTCCACCACCAGCCTTCGGCTGGCGGTCCCCCTCCCCACGCCGCGCGCAGGGAGGATGAGGATCAGCCCTTCGCCAGCAGGGCCTTCTCGGTCTCCGCGATATAATCGCGCGTCAGCGGCAGCGCGTGGCGATCCTTCACATATTGCAGCTGGAAGTTCACCATGTCGGCCTGCGTGAACGCGGTCAGCGCACCGGCGAGGTAGAAGCGCCACATGCGGTAGAATCGCTCGTCGTAAAGCGCGACGATCTGCTCCTTCGCGGCGCCGGCGCGATCGTACCAATGCTGAATGGTGTAGCCGTAATGGAGGCGCAGTACCTCGACGTCGCTCAGCATCAGATGCTCGCGCTCGCTTGCCGCGACCGTTTCGGACAGCGCCGGGATATAGCCGCCGGGGAAGATGTATTTCGCCGTGAAGCTGTCGGTGTAGCTCGGCGGCCCCATGCGGCCGATCGTGTGGATCAGCGCGACGCCGTCGTCGGCCAGCAGATCTCGCACCTTGGCGAAATATTCGCGGAACGACGGCGCGCCGACATGCTCGAACATGCCGACCGAGACGATCCGATCGAACCTGCCGGTGAGCGTGCGATAGTCGATCAGCTCGAATTTCACGCGATCGGCGACGCCAGCCTCCGCAGCACGGCGCTTCGCGACCTTGAGCTGTTCCTCGCTGAGCGTGATGCCCAGCACGTCGACGTCCGCGACCCGGTTCAGGTAGAGCGCCATGCCGCCCCAGCCGCAGCCGATGTCGAGCACGCGCTGGCCGGGCTTCAGGTTCAGCTTGGCGGCGATGTGCGCCTTCTTCGCCAGCTGCGCGCGATCGAGGTCGCGATCCTCGTTCTCGGGCGTGAAGTAGGCGCAGCTATATTGTTTGTCGCGATCGAGGAAGAGATCGTAGAGCCGATCGCTGAGGTCGTAATGATGCGCGACGTTGCGCTTCGACTGGACCAGCGAGTTGAACCGGCCGAGCTTCGTCAGCCACGGATGCTCGCCGACGCCGAGGCCGTCGTCGACCGCCGATTCCCAGCGCGCATTGAACCGGAACAGATCGACGAAGGCGAGGATGTCGTCGCCCTCGACGTCCAGCCGCCCGTCCATATAGGCTTCGGGAAAGCCCAGCGTCGGGCGCCGCATGACGTCGAGCGGCACGCGCTTGTCGTGGAAGGTCAGGCGGACCGGGCGACGCTCAGGGTCGGGCGCGCCATAATGGTGCACCTTGCCCTCGGCGTCGGTGATGATCAGCTCGCCCTGTTTGACGATACGGCGAAGCAACGGATCGAGTAGCATTACAGAACTGTTAGGCGGTCGCCCCGCCCCCGATCAAGCCTAACCGAGCGCCGCCTGCTTTTCTTCCGCCAGCCGATCCAGCTCGGCGCGGCTGCGCTTCTCGGCCGAGGTCTTGAGCTGGCCGCACGCCGCATCGATGTCGCGCCCGCGCGGCGTGCGCACCGGTGCCGAGATGCCGGCCTCGAACACGATGTTCGAGAAGCTGCGGATGCGATCCGGCGTCGAACATTCGTAGGGCGCCCCCGGCCACGGATTGAACGGGATCAGGTTCACCTTGGCGGGCAGCTTGTATTTGCGGATCAGGCGGACCAGCTCGCGCGCATCGGCGTCGCTGTCGTTCTTGTCCTTGAGCATCACATATTCGAAGGTGATACGGCGCGCATTGTTGGCGCCGGGATAATCGGCGCAGGCCTGCAGCAGCTCCTCGATGCCGTACTTCTTGTTGATCGGCACGATCTCGTCGCGCACGTCCTTGGTGACGGCGTGGAGCGATACCGCGAGGTTGACGCCGATCTCCTTGCCGGCGCGCTCCATCATCGGGACGACGCCCGAGGTGGAAAGCGTGATCCGTCGCTTCGACAGCGCGAGGCCGTCGCCGTCCATCACGATCGCCAGCGCATCGCGCACCGCGTCGAAATTGTAGAGCGGCTCGCCCATGCCCATCATCACGATGTTGGTGAGCATCCGCCCCTCGGGCTGACTCGGCCACTCGCCGAGGCTGTCGCGCGCCAGCATCACCTGGCCGACGATCTCGCCCGGCGTCAGGTTGCGGACGAGGCGCATCGTGCCGGTGTGGCAGAATCGGCAGTTGAGCGTGCAGCCGACCTGCGAGGACACGCAGAGCGTGCCGCGATCGGCGTCGGGAATGAACACCATTTCGAAATCGTGGCCGTCGGTGGAGCGCAGCAGCCACTTGCGCGTGCCGTCGTTGGAGACCTGCGCCTCGACGACTTCGGGGCGATCCACCGTGAATCGCTCGGCGAGCCACGGATGTTGCGCCTTGGCGATGTCGGTCATCGTCGCGAACGCGGTGGCGCCGCGATTGTAGATCCAGTGCCACAGCTGCTTGGCGCGTAGCTTGGCCTGCTTCGGCTCCATGCCGGCGGCTTCCAGTTCGCCCCGGATCTGATCACGGGTGAGGCCGACGAGGCTGCGGCGGCCGTCGGCGCTGGCCGGCTCGGCACGCGGCACGGGCACGGGATCGACGTGGCCGGGAATCGGCATCAGGTTCGGAGCGGTCTGCATGACCGCGCACATAAGGGAAACGGCGCGATTTTTCCAGACGCTCAGAGGTCGCCGAGCATACCGGCTTCCGGCTCGACTTTCTTCGGGCGTCCGGGGTCGGCGAAATGCCAGAGCAGCAGCACCGGCTCCAGCACCGCCATGCCGATGAAGATGCCCGCCAGCCGTTCCCAGGCGGGCGCCAGATGCGCCTGCGCATAGCTGTCCGGCACCAGGATGATAAGGATCGCCAGCACGAACTGGGTGCCGACGTACGCGATCGGCCTTCCGCTATTCTCGATATGCCGGCCGATCGCGACACCCAGGATCGTGCCGAGGATCAGCACCGGCGCCCATCCCTGCGCGACGAACAGGAAGAGCGCGGCAAGCACGGCGCCGGCGCTGCAGCCAATAAAGCGATAGAGGATGCGGCGGTTGACCAGCCCGAAACCGGCCGCGCCGAGGCTGGAGACCGGCACCAGCATCACCGCCATGATCGTGATCGCGCTCTGCGCCAGAGCGGGCAGTTCGAGGAATTGGCTGAGGCCGCTCAGCAGTACCAGCGCGGCGGAGCCCTGCGCGGCGTGGCGAAGGGCGGGCGGATGCCAGCCGCCCGCCAGCGGCTTGGCGCGTGCCGCCGGCCAGCGCCGCCGCAGCGTGAGCGTCGAGGCGAGGCTGACGACCATGCAGGCGACGGTGCCGGCCACCACCTCCAGCACCCGCGTTTCGACGAAGCCGAGCAGCGGGTGGGCGGGATGCTCCACCTTGTCGAGCACCACCATCACGAAGGTGAGGCCGAAGAACAGCCAGGCATAGGCCCGCTTCGCCGTGATCGCGCCATAGAGGCTGGCGGTGCAGACGGCGGCGAGGGCGATCGCCTGTGCAGGCCAGAAGGGCAGCAGCCAGGGCGTCGCCACCAGCGCAAGCAGGCCGCCGACGACGGTACCGACGATGCGCAGGATCCCGCGCACCACGGTTTCGTCGGCATGACCGCGCATCACCATATAGCCCGAAAACGCCGCCCAGGAGACGTTGGCGGCGTGGAGCAGATGCGCGAACAGGATCGCCAGCAATACCGAGGCGACGACCTCCGCTTCGTCGATCGTGCGTGCGTCGATCCGGTCCATGCCCGGTCAGTGGCAGAGCCGTTCGACCATGGGAAGGCCATGGCTCGACCAATGTCCGGCTAAACTGTCCGGCGCGGTTGCCGTAACAGGAATCAGCATGGACCAGACATCCGCCCCGATCGTGTCGCTCAGCCTGAAGCGGGCCTTCGCCCAGCCGGCGGGCCAGGCACTGCCGCGCGAGTTCCTGGCGATGCTGGTCGCGCTCGATCGCGCCAAGCAAGGCCGCTGAAATCCTTAATGAATCTTAACGGATTTCGCCGAACCGACTCGAAAATGCCGCGACCTGAATCGCGTCGTTCTGGCGGCGTACAGCATCCCTAATCTATGTATCGCGCATCCCGATTGGAGCGTGATGCCCGTGTATTTCGATCGCAGCCTCGAACTGGCGCGGATGACCGACGATCAGCTGTGGAAGGCGCTCGACGAGGCGCTGGCGCAAGAGGATTCCAAGCTGGTCTGGCGGCTCGTCGACGAGCTGGAGCGCCGCAACGGGCGCGTCGAGCTCTGAGAGAAAAAAGGGGCGCGCC
This sequence comes from Sphingomonas oryzagri, assembly GCF_029906645.1. NCBI lineage: Bacteria > Pseudomonadati > Pseudomonadota > Alphaproteobacteria > Sphingomonadales > Sphingomonadaceae > Sphingomonas > Sphingomonas oryzagri. The sequence continues at coordinate 202,377 of NZ_JARYGZ010000002.1, read as the reverse complement.
GTCGAGCGGTTGGCGCGCCCCTCACAGGCCGAGCGGGGCTTGGCTGGCCTGTAACCGAAAGCGGGATCAGAATTTCAGCGACGCCTCCACGCCAAAGGTGCGCGGCGCGTTGAAGTTGCCGTAATCGCCCATGATGTTGTTGAGGCTGGCCGAGACCGCATTGGTGGTCGGCGCGCCCGGCAGGCTGTTCGACGGATCGCGGCGGTAGACGTAGGCGGTGTCGAACAGGTTGCGTACCCAGATGCCCGCGGTCAGCTTGCTGCGGCCCTGGCCCATATCGATGTCGGTGAGTGCCAGGCGGGCGTTGACGATGAACGACGCGTCGTTCTTGGTCGCGAACTGGTCGAAGGTCTGCGTCGCCTGGGCGTAATTGCCGTCGATGTGGAAGCGCAGCTGGCTGTCCGCGCTCACCATCGGCATCGGTAGGGCATAGTCGATCGATCCGCTCGCAGCGTTGCGCGGGGTGAAGACGATGTAGAAGCGCTGCAGCGTCGTGTAGCTGACGCCGCCGGCATTCACCGTGATCGGCACCAGCGGGATCTTCGTATAGGTGTAGGCGTAGGAGGCGCTGAGCGTCAGGCGCTCGACCGGCTGCAGGGTCAGCTCGGCCTCGATGCCCCGGATCTTGGTGGTGCCCGGCGCATTGATCGTGACGAGGTTGTTGAAGCTGCTCGATCCGACGAACTGGATCGAGCTGATGTCCACCTGGCTGTCCTTGCGGTCCATGACGAAGCCGGCGAGGTTGAAGCGGCCGCGGCGGTCCCAGAAATCGGTCTTCAGGCCGATCTCGTAGGATTTCACGTCTTCCGGATCGAACGCCTGGTAGTTGGACGTGCGCGAGCTGGCGCCGCCCGCGCGATAGCCGGTCGCATATTTGGCGTAGACATGGACATCGCGGCTGACGTCGTAGGCGACCGTCACCATCGGATTGAAGCGATTCCACGATTCGCGCAGCGGCTCATACCCGTTCACGCCCGCGACCGGGGCGACGTTGCGCGAGAGCAGCAGCTCGCCGCGCTTGCGATCGTGGGTGTAGCGGCCGCCGGCGGTCAGGTGGAGCGCGTCGGTCAGGTGCCAGGTCGCCTGGCCGTAGACGGCGTAGCTCTTCGAATTGACCTTCGAGGCGCGGTCGATGGACTGGCAGCCGGGCTGTGATCCGGCGGGTGTCGTGCCGTTGAAGAAGCACGGATCGAGGACTTCGTAATTGTAGCCGCTGGTCTGGCCTGCGGTGGTATAGCCGGTGATCCGCATGGACGCCGGCGTGGCGGCGTCGTCGCTCACATGCTCGTTGAAATAATAGAGGCCGGCCACGTAATCGACCCGGCCGAGCGAACCGACCGCCTGCAATTCCTGGCTGAACTGGCGCTGGCGCAGGTTGGCGAGGCTGTAGCGGCTGAAGTTGCAGGCGGTGGCGCCGGTGCAGCCGGGTGCCACGACCGGCGGGCGGTGCGCGCCGCCGCTATTGTCCCACTGCGCGACATCGACGCCGCGCCACGCGGTGATCGATCGCAGCTCCAGTTCGGGCGCGACCTTCCACTTGAAATTGTTGGTGAAGCCGTGGGTCTTGTCGACGCTGGGCTGCTGCGGCACGCCGATGTCGGCGACCGTCATGCGGTCCTTCCCCTCGACGACCACGCCGGGCAGGGTCGGGCGCGGCGCGCCGGTGAGCGTATCGTACTGGGTGCCGGGCAGCACGCAGTTCGGCGAGGCGGACTGCGGCCCGGCGACGCAGTTGTTCGGGTTGTAGTTGAGCAGCTGGCTGTAGAAGGGCGAGTTGGAATCGCGGCTGACATCGACCGAGAAATCGTTGGTGATGCCGTCGACCGGCTTCCAGCGGACGGCGCCGCGAATGCCCTTGCGGTCGTAATAGTTCCAGCCCGTCTGGCCGGTGAGCGGGTTCCTGGTGGTCGCGTCCTGGTGCTGGAGTACGCCGTCGAGTTTGAAGGAGAAGCCGTGCACCTCGGGCAGATCGAGGTGCAACTCGGCATTGTGCGACCCGTAATTGCCGATGCCGCCCGACACGCGGCCCTCGAACTTGCCGCTCGGCGCCTTGCTGACGATGCTGAGCGCGCCGCCTTCGGTGTTGCGGCCGAACAGGGTGCCCTGCGGACCCTTCAGCACCTCGATCCGCTCGACGTCGAACAGGGCGGCATTGAGGCCGTGCTGGCGGCCCATATAGACGCCGTCGATATAGACGCCGACGCCCTGCTCGCGCGCAGGCTGGTTGGCGTCGAGCGGTACGATGCCACGAATACCGATGGTGAGCGCGGACTGGCGCGCCTCGAACGTGGCGACGCGCAGGCCGGGCACCGCGCCGTCGGCGAAATCGAGCAGGCTCTGGACGTGGCGATCCTTCAGGGCCTGGGCATTGACCACCGAGATGGCGATCGGGGTGCTCTGCAGGTTGGTCTCGCGCTTCATCGCGGTGACGACGATGTCGCCCAGGCCGTCGCCCGCCACTTCGGCGGGAGCGGGAGCGGTGTGCGTCTGGGCGTGGGCCTGCGTGGCGAGCGCAAGCGAGAGCACGGCTGCCGAGGCGGCCGGAAAACAAGTTCGCATGAAGGTCGGTCCCCTTGGGCGGGCGCTGGTTTAGCCCGGTCGGACGCCGGTTAAGACGCCCGGCTTTCAGTTCGGGGACGGTTCCGAGATGCTCTACGTCGGGACTGTAACGAAATGTGTCCGCTCAGCGCAGCGGGCAGGCGAGCATCGCCGCGTCGATCGCGCTCGCGGCGCCGCGCAGGCGATAGGCGTCGGCGAAGGCGTTGCCGTTGGCGCCCACCGCGCTGACGCTCATCGAGCTGCCCGATCGCATCGCCGCGACGATCGCCGCATCCTGCCGGCGGTCGTGCGCCCAGGCGCTCTGGCCGCGCACGATAAGGGGGAAGGCCGAGTCGCCGATGCTGAGCGTCACCCGGCTGCCGTCGCCGGTCGGATGGCTGAGCCGGATCGCCACCTGCGCGCGGATTCTCCTTCCCGGCCAGCTCCCCACTGATGCAAAAGCGCCACGCCCGGCGTTCGCACTTGCGGGGGGTGGCTCGGAGATCGCGTAGCATCGCGCCGGCGCTTCCGCAGACCCTTCGCGAAACGCGCCCCAGCTGCGGAAAACGGCCAGAGATGTACGGTCCGTCGCTGCCCATGCACGTCCTGCCGGAAACAGCGCCAATCCGATCAGGATCAGCCGGGTGGGCCGCCATGGACCGATTTCAACCTTTGCGCCCAGCTTTCCACCCCTGCGTTGCGGCACTGCAACAGTCCCCGTTACGTTTATGTGACGTTCATGTTGCGGCGCCCAATGGCCCCGCCGCGATCCACGGCATCCCCCTCAATTAGCCGGGACGCAAGCGTAAGGAGTAAGTTTATGCGTATTCTTCTCGCCGCCGTCGCGGCCCTGGCCGTTGCCGCCCCCGCCTTCGCGCAGGACGCCGCCCCGTTCACCGGTGCGCGCCTCGGCGTCACCCTCGGCTATGACAAGACCCATGGCCAGGACGGCTTCACCTATGGCGGCGCCTTCGGCTACGATTACGCCGTGACGCCGAAGATCACGCTCGGCGGCGAAGCGACCTTCGAGGATTCGACCACCAAGGGCCTCGGCTTCCACGCCTCGCGCGACGTCGCGATCTCGGCGCGCGCCGGCTACGTGCTGACGCCGAAGATCCTGGCCTTTGCCAAGGTCGGCTACGACACGACCCGCATCGAGTTCCAGGGCGATCACACCAACCTCGAGGGCGTTCGCTACGGCGGCGGCCTGGAATATTCGGTGACGCCGCGCACCTACATCTCGGCCGAATATCGCCGGACCGAGTATGAGGACAATTTCGGTGGTCGCGATGCCGCGATCTTCGGCGCGGGCTTCCGCTTCTGATCGGTTGACCGACCGAAACGGAACGACCGGGGGTCGGCGGAGCAATCCGCCGGCCCCTTTCTTAATGGCTGGCGGCGCGCGAAGGCCGCGCTATAACCACTCTCCAATCAGCGCTTAAGCGGGGACGGAATGAAGGCGACGATCGAGCGGGCAACGCTTCTCAAGGGGCTGAGCCATGTCCAGTCCGTGGTGGAGCGGCGCAACACCATACCGATCCTGTCGAACGTCCTGATCGAAGCGGCGACGGGCGGCGGGCTCAAGCTGATGGCGACCGATCTCGACCTGCAGATCGTCGAGACTGTCGATGCCGCGGTGGACGTAGCCGGTGCGACCACGGTCTCGGCCCACACCCTCTTCGACATCGTGCGCAAGCTGCCGGAGGGATCGCAGGTCCAGCTCTCGGCCGCCGAGGGCAAGATGCTGGTGACGGCGGGCCGTGCGCGCTTCAACCTCGCGACGCTGCCGCGTGACGACTTCCCGGTGATCGCCGAGGGTGACCTGCCGACCAGGTTCGATCTTCCGGCGGCGACGCTGCGCCAGATCATCGACAAGACCCGCTTTGCGATCTCCACCGAAGAGACGCGCTATTATCTGAACGGCATCTACATCCATGCCGCCGACGAGGGCGCGGACGGCGCGGTGCTGAAGGCGGCGGCCACCGATGGTCACCGGCTCGCACGCGTGACGGTGGCGCAGCCCGAGGGTGCGGCGGGGATGCCGGGCGTGATCATCCCGCGCAAGTGCGTCGGCGAACTGCGCAAGCTGCTCGACGAGGTGGACGGCTCGGTCGAGGTGTCGCTGTCCGGTACCAAGATCCGCTTCGGCCTCGGCACCGCCATCCTCACCTCGAAGCTGATCGATGGCACCTTTCCCGATTATTCGCGCGTCATCCCGACGGGCAACGACAAGCTGCTCAAGATCGATCCGAAGAGCTTCATGGAGGGCGTCGACCGCGTCGCCACCATCGCGTCCGAAAAGACGCGCGCGGTGAAGATGACGCTCGATCGCGACAAGATCACGCTGTCGGTCACCTCGCCGGAGAACGGCACGGCGGCCGAGGAAGTGCCGGGCCTCTATGCCTCGATGGGCTTCGATATCGGCTTCAACGCCCGCTATCTGATGGACATTCTCGGCCAGATCGAGAGCGACGAGGTGGAGGTCCACCTCGCCGACGCCGCTGCGCCGACGCTGATCCGCGAGGGCGACAAGGCCCCGGCGCTCTATGTGCTGATGCCGATGCGCGTCTGAGGCGCTCGCGCCCGATATCGTACGACGGACGGGACGGCGGAGGGCACCGGAAGGGGTGTCCTCCGCCGTTGTCGTTTCAGCATGTGCGCCGATGACACACGCACTTCTTATATGAAGTTCAACTTTACAGTTAGGCTTCATATGACTACGGAAGCTGCATGGAAGATGCGGTTTCCGGCCATGCGACGCGCCCCAGCGACGGTCTCGCCCACGACCTTCGTCGTTTCGGGGGGAAGCTGAAGCGGCGTCTTCGCGCGCAGGCGAATATCGGCGACCTCACGCCGTCGCAGGTCGCGGTGTTGCTCCGGCTGGAACAGGATGGTCCCCTGACCACGTCGGCGCTCGCACGGGGCGAGGGGATGCGGCCCCAATCGATGGGGGCGATCATCGTCGCGCTGGAAGGCGCCGGCCTCGTCGCAGGCCAGCCGGACCCTTCGGATGGCCGGCAGACGCTGCTTTCGCTGACCGACCAGTGCCGGACATGGATGGCCGAGGGGCGCGCCGTCCGACAGGACTGGCTGGCACGCCTGATCGACGCGCGCCTGTCTCCTGACGAGCAGGCCCGGCTCGTCGCGGTGATACCCCTTCTCCAACGTCTCGTGGAAAACTGAACCCTCTCCGCGAAGGAGCGATCCATGCCGTTGACCGACCTCGATACCCATACCGCGCTGCTTGTCGTGGATCTCCAGAAGGGGATCGTCGGCGCGCCGCTCGTCGATCCGATCGACGCCGTGGTGGAGCGTGCCGCCGCCCTCGTCCTGGCGTTTCGTGCGCATCGTCTGCCGGTGGTGCTGATCAACGTGGCGGGCGTCGCGCCCGGCCGTACCGAGCAGCCGCGGCGTTTCGTCGGGGATCTGCCGCCGGGTTTCGCGGACCTGATACCGGAACTCGATCGCCAGCCGGGCGACATCGTCGTGACCAAGCAGACCTGGGGCGCCTTCGCCAGCACCGATATCGAAGCGCGCCTCCGGGCGATTGGCGTCACTCAGGTGGTGGTGATCGGTGTGGCCACCGGCACCGGCGTCGAATCGACCGCACGCCAGGCGTATGAGGCGGGCTTCAACGTCACGCTCGCGATCGACGCGATGACCGATACCCGCGCCGAGGCCCATGCCTACAGCATCGGCCATGTTTTTCCGCGCCTTGGCGAGACGGGCACCGCGCAGGACGTCATCGATCTGCTCGCGCAAAGGGACGCCTGACATGACCTGGCTCCATCTTCTGTCCTGGTTCTTCGGCGGGCTGTTCCTGATGAACGCGGTTCCGCATGTCGTCAGCGGCGCGACCGGACGACCGTTCCAAAGCCCGTTCGCCACGCCGCCGGGCGAGGGTCTGTCGTCGTCGACCGTCAACATGCTGTGGGGGCTGTTCAATCTCGCGGTGGCTTATGGGCTGATCTGCCACGTCGGCGCGTTCGATCCGCGCGCCCTGCCGGACGCAGCGGCGACCGGACTGGGGATGGTGGCTATCGGCCTGTTCTCGGCCCGTCATTTCGGCCGCTTCCATGGCGGTGATGTCGTGGAGACGCCGTGAGCGGCATGGGTGCCTTCCGGTCACTGCGCAGCACCAACTATCGCATCTGGGCGGCCGGGGCATTCGTGTCCAACATCGGCACCTGGGTGCAGCGCACCGCGCAGGACTGGCTGGTTCTCACCACGCTCACCCACCACAGCGCATCGACGGTCGGCATCGTCATGGGCCTGCAGTTCGGGCCGCAATTGCTGTTCCTGCCGTGGACGGGGCTGGCTGCGGACCGGCTCAACCAGCGCAAGCTGCTGATCGCGACGCAGGGCGCGATGGCGGTGCTGGCGCTGGCACTCGGGCTGCTGACCGTCACCGGCGTCGTGCAATTATGGCAGGTCTATCTCTTCGCGTTCCTGTTCGGCACCGCGGCCGCGTTCGACGCGCCGGTTCGCCAGACGTTCGTTGCGGAACTGGTCGGCGACGCCGACCTCGCCAATGCGGTCGCGCTCAATTCAACCTCGTTCAATGCCGCCCGCATGATCGGGCCGGCCGTATCGGGATTGGCCATCGCCACCGTCGGCACGGGCTGGGCCTTCCTAGGCAACGGCCTGTCCTTCGTCGCGGTGCTGATCTCGCTGCTGCTGCTGCGCGCCGGGGATCTGCACGCCAACCCCCGCGCGGCGCGCAAGCGGGGAGGGTTGACCGAGGGGTTCCGCTACGTCTGGGCGCGGCGGGATCTGCAGGCGATCCTGGTGATGCTGTTCCTGGTCGGCACCTTCGGTCTCAACTTCCCGATCTTCATCTCGACGATGGCGGTGAGCGTTTTCCACGTCGATGCGCGCGGCTACGGTCTGCTTTCCTCGATCATGGCGATCGGGACGATGAGCGGTGCGCTGCTCAACGCGCATCGCGACCTGCCGCGATTCGAGGCACTGGCCGGTGGCGCCGCCGTCTTCGGGATCGGCTGCGCGTTGGCGGCGATCGCGCCGGGTTACTGGCTGTTCGCCGCCGCTCTGGTGGTGATCGGTATCGCGGCGCTGACCTTCACCAATACCAGCAACAGCCTGATGCAGCTTTCCACCGAGCCGGCGATGCGCGGCCGGGTGATGGCGTTGCGCATCGGGGTCGCGCTGGGCGGCACGCCGATCGGGGCACCGATCGCCGGTTTCGTGGCGGATCATTTCGGCCCGCGCTGGTCCCTGGGGGTGGGGGCCGGATCGGGCGTCGCGGCGGCCGTGGTAGGCGCCTACACGCTGGCCAAGGGCATCCACCGCGATGCTCTGCACCATCGACGTCGGCCAGCGGATCAGCCACTTCGCCCTTGAAGCGCAGGCCCGTCGCCTGCCGCTGGCATACGCCGAACGCGCGGCCGCCGTCAGCCGGCCCAGCCTCGTATCTTCGCTTCGAGAACCGCCATGAATTTGGCGGGAGCGCCATGCAGCTGCCGGCCGAGACGCGAAATCAGGTTGATCGATGTCGATTCGAGCGTGTTGCCGGCAAAGGGGATGGCCGTGAGCCGCCGGGAGCCGAGTTCGCCCAGAACCGCGATCCTCGGCAGGACAGTCGCGACCCGCCCCTGTGCCGCCAGGTCCCGCATCATCACGATCGAACTCGTGGTGATCGCGGGCTCCAGATAGATTCCCGCCGCCGCCTCCGCGCTCGCGAGGAGCTGGCGGATGCGAAAGCCGCGCGGGGGAAGGCACAGGTCGTGCTGCGCGAGATCCGCGATCGAGATTTCCGATTTGCGGGTGAGCGGGTGCGAGGGATGGGTCAGCACCATCAGATCCTGCGATGCCGAGACACGGATCCGGATCTTGGGCTCCGGCTCGATCTGCAGGACCAGGCCGATATGGGCCTCGTCCTCCTGCACCATGCGGACGATCTCGCTGGTCGCGGCGACGTGGGTTTCGATGCGAAGGCCCGGATTGGTGGCGTGGAAGGCGTTGACCGTCTCGAAGAAGGCGCTGCCGAGAAAGCCCTCGCCGACCGCGAGCTGGATCAGGCCGGTGCGCACGCCCCGCAGGCCGTGGATCTTCGATCGGAAGATGTCCTGCTCGATCATGTTGGCACGATGGAATTCGTAGGTCAGCCGCCCGGCCTCGGTGAGCTTTACCGAACGGCGGCCGCGTTCGATCAGGGGGACGCCCAGCTCGGCTTCCAGCTGCGCGATCTGGCGGCTGATCGACGAGACGGCGACCCCCAGCTTCTCGCTCGCGAGGCGCATCGATCCCTGGTTCGCGGCCTCATAGAAATAGCGCATTCCTGCTTCCACGGCGGGCGGTCCTCCTCGCGTTGCCGCACCAGCATATTGCGAAAAACGCAAAGAAGTCCACGATCGCGTGCGCTGGACGACGCACTGGCAATGCGTGCAGATGATTCCGGGCGGCCGCCTTCCTTGCGGCGGCAGGGTAAGGGAAAGCGCGTGAGTGACAAACGGGGGCGCGTCGGCTGGCGCGGTTATCTTCCTGCCATAACGACGCCGTTCGACAGGGATCGGCAGCTCGATCTTCCGGCCCTCGGCGGCCTGCTGGAATGGCTGCACGCCGAAGGTATGCACGGCCTGGTGATCGCCGGGACGACCGGCGAGTGGTTCAGCCTGCGCGGCGGGGAGCGCCACAGGCTGTTCTCGGCCGCGGCGGCGCAGATGGCCGGCCGGCTGCCGCTGATCGCGGGATGCAGCGCGTTCACGCCCGACGAGGTCGTCGAACATATCGATCATGCCCACAGCTGCGGGTTCGACGGCGTGCTGGTGACCCCGCCGCCCTACGCCATGCCGGACGAGGGCGATCTGCTGGCCTTCTACACCCAGATCGCAGAGCGCAGCCGCCTGCCGATCTGCATCTACAACTGGCCGCCGGGTACCAACATTGACATGTCGATCGAGCTGCTCAGCCGGCTCGCGGAGCTCGATGCGGTTGTCGCCATCAAGCAATCGACATCCGATCTCTCGCGGTTCATGAATGCCTTCTTCGCGCTCAAGGATCAGGTGCGGGTCTTCGGTGTCACGATGGACGAGGTCGGTATCACCCTGGTGCAAGCCCATGACGCGGATGGCACGATGGGGGCGGGCGGCGTGCTGGGGCGCTACCAGACCGGCTTCTTCGACAATCTGTGGAAGGGCGACGTCGAGGCGGCGCGGATGTGCGGCGCCAAGGATCGCGTGCTGATGCGCGACTGGTTCACGCCGCGGCTCGTCGGCAAGTTCGGTTCGGGCGCGGCGATCCTCAAGGCGGCCTTCAACGCGCGGGGCCTGCCCGGCGGCTATGTCCGCGCGCCGTTCCGGGACGTGTCGGCCGAGGACGCCGCGACGATCGCGGAAACTTTGCGCTCGCTCGGCTGCCTCGAGGTCGAGCCTGCCAGGGCCGCATGGGCCGAACCGACGTCCTGATCGTCGGCGGCGGCCTGGTCGGCTGCGCCACGGCATTCCATCTCGCGCGGGCCGGCCTGTCCGTGCTGGTGGCCGAGGCGGGGGACGTCAACGCCGTCGCCTCCGGCCAGAATGCCGGCTCGCTCCATTTCCAGATGGAGCGGCGCTTTCTCGAGCAGGGCGATGCGGTGATGGCGCAGGCCGCGCGCGTCATCCGCCTCAATCGTCGGGCGATCGACGAATGGCGCGGGCTGGAGGCGCTGCTCGGCACGCCGCTGGGTGTCGCGATGAACGGCGGGCTGATGGTCGCCGAGACGCCCGAACAGGTGGACCTGCTCGACCGCAAGGCGCGGCTGGAAGAAGCGGCCGGCATGGCGACGCGGCTGATCGACGGCGGGCAGGCGCGTGATCGCGCACCGTATCTGGGGCCGCAAGTCGCCGCCGCGCTATGGGCGCCGGACGAGGGCCATGCCGATCCCAAGAAGGTGACCCCGGCGTTTGCGGCGGCGGCCGTCCACGAAGGCGCGCGGATCGTCTCGCACAGCCCCGTCCGTGGGCTGCGGAAGGTCGCCGGCGGTTTCGAGGCGCAATGCGGCGCGCTGCATGTCCGCGCCGATCGCGTGGTGATCGCGGCCGGCGCCTGGATCGCGACGATCGGCGCCATGCTCAACCTGCACCTGCCCGTCTTCCCGCTCGGCCTGACGATGAACGTGACCGAGCGCTGCGCTCCCTTCATTCCGCACCTGGTGCAGCATGTCGGGCGGCGGCTGTCGATGAAGCAGGCGGGGGCGGGCAACGTGCTGATCGGCGGCGGCTGGCCGAGCCGGCTCGCGCAGCGCGCCGACGGAACCGGCTTCGACCTGTCGCGTCCGCCCGCGCCGATCGCCGGCTCGATCGCGGGCAACCTCGCCGCCGCGACCGATATCGTCCCACGTGTCGCGGGGCTGAACCTCGTGCGGACGTGGACGGGCACGGTCGCCGTGTCGTCGGACCAGCTGCCGGTGGTCGGGGAGGTGCCGCGGATGCGCGGCGTGTATGTCGCGGGGGGCGGATCGGCCTTTACGCTCGGCCCGACCTTCGCGCGTCTGCTGGCCGATACGATCGTCGAGGGGCGGGATGCCGGCGACCTCGCCGATTTCTCGCCGGCGCGCTACGAGCATCTCAATAGCTTCATGGGCTGATATGCGGATCACGGACCAGGTTGCGCGTGGCGCCGCGCTGACGATCTTCGTCGACGGCGAACCGATCGGAGGATTTGCCGGGGAAACCGTCGCGGCGGTGATGACGGCTGCGGGGCGGCGGCGTTTCCGTATCGATGCGCATGGCTGCGCGCGTGGCCTCTATTGCAACATGGGGACATGCTGCGAGTGCATGGTGCGGCTGGACGACGGGCGCGGCATCGCGGTGCGCGCCTGCCTGCTTCCCGCCGAGGAAGGCCTGCGCATCGCGACCGGGCAGCCCCTGTCATGACGGATGTCGTCGATCTCGCGATCGTGGGCGGCGGGCCGGCGGGGATGGCGGCGGCCGAAGTGGCGACCGGTGCCGGGCTGACCGTCGCCATCGTGGACGAGCAGCAGCGGCTGGGCGGGCAGATATTGCGGCAGCCCCCGGCGACATTCCGTGTCGGCAACTGGTTGCCCGGCCGCGCCTATGGCGCGGTGAAGGCGCAGCTTGCCCGCGCGGAGGCACTGCCGGCGCGGGTGCTGACCGGCCAGTCCGTCCATTCGGTCTATCGGAGCGACGACGGTTTCGACCTGATGCTCGCCGGTCCTCGCGGAGCGTCGATGCTGCGCGCGCGCCGCCTGCTCGTCGCGACCGGCTGCTACGACATGCCCGTCGCCTTTCCCGGCTGGACCTTGCCCGGCGTGACCAGCGCGGGCGCGGTGCAGGTGTTCGTCAAGGCGCAGCAGATCGTGCCGGGCGAGCGGTTCGTGCTGGCGGGGACGCATCCGCTGCAGCTCATCCTGGCCGATCAGATCGTCAAGGCGGGCGGTATGGTGGCCGCAATCCTCTTCGCGCAGACGCCGGCGCGCGGCGCGGCGCTGCTGCGTGCGCCGGGCGTGGCCATGGCCCATGCCGGCACGCTCGCGGCCGCGGCGGGCGCGATGGCCCGTCTCGCGCGGGCGGGCGTGCCGGTGCGGTTCGGGCGGATCGTCGTGGCAGCGGACGGCGGGGAGAGCGTCGCGGCCGTCCGGGTCGCGAAGCTCGTGGACGGCAGGCCGGGTCCGGTCGCGGAGACGATCGCCTGCGATTCGGTCGCGACGTGCTTCGGATTCCTGCCGCAGAGCGACCTGCCGCGCGCGCTCGGGGCCGATGCGATCCCGATCGCCGGGACGGGCGGCTGGCGCATCCGCCATGACGAATGGATGCGCGCAAGCGTGCCCGGCCTCTATGTCGCCGGAGAGGTGACGGGGGTGGCCGGCGCCGAGGTTTCGATGCTGGAGGGGGTGATCGCCGGTCTGGGCATCGCCTCCGACTCGGGATCGATCGAGTCCGGCGATGCCGTGCGTCGCGCCGGCCCGACGAGGCGGCGCCTTCGTTCGGCCCGGCGCTTCGCCGAGATGCTCGCGGCGACGGCGGACCCGACGCCGTTCTGGCCCCACCTGGCCGATGACGGCACCGTCATCTGTCGCTGCGAGGACATTCTGCGCGGCACGCTGGCCGACGCCATCGCCGGCAATCCCGATGCCGGACCCAATGCGATCAAGCGCTTGACCCGCACCGGCATGGGGCGCTGCCAGGGACGGGGCTGCGAGCATCACCTTCGCGCCATGATGCCGCCTTCCCGCCCGCAGGGGGCGTTCGAGCCGCGAATGCCCGTTCGGCCCACCCCGATCGGCGCCGTCGCGGACGCGAAGACCCAAGGCTAGTTTGCGTTTTACGCAACAAAAGTGAAGCAATCAGTGCGTTGATCGAGGGTTTCCCGCCTGTCAGCTTGCCTGTCGACAGCGAGGAGTGGCGGGACATGCAAACGCCGATCGAAGGCACCAAGCGTCCGGTTTTCACAGTTGATCACATGTCGCGCACCGTCGCCGATATCGACGCCGCGTTACGTTTCTATGGCGACGTGCTCGGTGCGGTCGAGCTGTTCCGCATGGGGCCTCTCGATGCCGCGGACATGCCGCCGGGCGCGGATGGCCGGGACTGGATGGAGGCCCACGTCAACGTCGCCGGTGCGCGGCTGACGCTCGCCATGCTGCAGTTTCCGGGCGGCGGGTGCCTCCAGCTGGTCGCGTATGACAAGCCGGGTTCTGCGACCGCGACGCCGCCGCGCAACTGCGATCTGGGCGGCAACCATCTCGGCCTCAGGGTCGAGGACGTGCCGGCCGCGATCGCGTGGCTCGAAGCGCATGGCTGTGTCGCGATGGCGCCCATCGCGATCGACGCCGGTCCGCTCGCCGGCAAGACCAACCAATATGTGCTGGATCCGTTCGGGCTTCAGCTCGAGATCGTCGACTGAAAAGGGAGCATCGCGCCATGGTCACCCGCATCAATCCTGCCGGCCTTTACGATGCGCTCGGTTACGGTTTCTCGCACGCGACCCGGCAGGAGGCCGGCGCGACGCTGCATCTCGCGGGTCAGGTTGCGTGGGACAAGGATTGCAACGTGGTCGGCGCGGGCGATCTCGCCGCGCAGACGCGGCAGGCGCTGGCCAATCTCAAGGCGGTGCTTGCCGAAGCGGGCTGCGGCCCGGCCGACATCGTGCGCCTGCGCACCTACGTCGTCGATCATTCGCCGGACAAGCTCGGGCCGGTGCTCGGCGCGGTCGGCGAATTCTATGGCGATGCGGTGCCCGCGCCCAACACCTTCATCGGGGTCGCGGCACTCGCGCTGCCCGATTTTCTGGTCGAGATAGAAGCAACAGCGGCCATCCCGAACACGTAAGGCCCGGAACAGGGCCGGTCGGGACAAGGCCGGAACAAGAGAGAGCGGAGGAAGACGATCAGCTCGCTTCGGCGAGGTGTCACTCTTATTGCGGGGGTTTTGTAAAATGTTGACGACGAAGCAGAGTCTCGGAGCCGCCTCTTCCATGGCGCTCCTCATGGGTATCCTCGCCGCGGCACCTGCCTCGGCCCAGGAATCGGCCGGCGCCAATGCGGTGGGCAGCGATATGCCGGCCGCGCCGGGCGACATCACCGTCACCGCGCGCAAACGTTCCGAAAGCGTGCAGAAGGTCGCCGATCCGATCAGCGTCGTGACGGCGCAGACGATCCAGAATGCCGACCTGCGCACGCTGCAGGATGCGGTGCGGCTCACGCCGAACCTCGTCGTGCTCGACGGCCTCTATCCGGGCTACAAGACGGTATCGTTCCGGGGTTTCACCACGCTCGGCCGTGAAGGCGAATTCCCCTTCGCGACGGTGATCGACGGCGTCGTCCAGCCCGGCCAGATGTTCTTCCAGCAGGAACTGGTGAACGTCCAGCAGATCGAGGTGCTGCGCGGCCCGCAGGGCACGCTGTACGGCGGCGGCGCGATCGCGGGTGCGATCAACATCACGACCCGCCAGCCGACCAACGAGTTTCAGGGCAATGCCTCGATTTCGTGGCTGACCGGCCCCGAGGGTCGCGGCAGCGCGAGCCTCACCGGCCCGATCATCAAGGACAAGCTGTTCTTCCAGGCCGGTGTCACGGTCGACGACAATGACGGCCTGATCCCGAACGAGGCGAACCGCAAGAACGCCGATTTCGGCAAGAGCGTCACCAGCCGCTCGGCCCTGATCTGGCGCGGCACCGAAAATCTCAACGTCGCGCTGACCGCATCGACGACGGACAGCCGCGTGGGCGGCCTCTGGCTCGCTTCCGTCGCGGATGCCGATTTCGACGGGCCGGCCGTCAATCCCAGCGAGAACCAGGCCGGCATCGTCCGCACCCAGCTGCGCGCCTTCTCGCTGAAGGCCGACTATACCTTCCCCGATTTCGCGACGCTGACCTCGGTCAGCGCCTATTCGCGCGGCCATGAATACACCACCGCCGACGCGGATTATTCGGCGGCCGACCTGAACACGCAGACGGTGCACTACACCGACGAGGCGTTCTCGCAGGAGCTGCGCCTGACGTCGAACGCACCGGGGCCGTTCAAGTGGAACGTCGGCGGCTACTACCAGAACGAGAAGCGTCTCGAGGCATCGACCTACGGCGCGGTGGGCGAGGCCCCGATCTCCACGCCCGACGCGATGCGCCGCTACAAGACGACCGCGATCTTCGCCCAGGCGTCCTACGCGTTCACCGACAAGCTCGAGTTCACGGGCGGCTTCCGCTACGACTGGGAAAAGCAGGTCTATGTGAACCGGGACACCAGCACCCCGGCCGAGCGCCTGCACCAGACGTTCAAGCAGCCGCAGGGCAAGGCGTCGCTGTCCTACAAGGCCAATCCCGATCTGATGTTCTACGCGAGCTATTCGCGCGGCTATCGCAAGGGCGGCTTCAATCCGCAGGCGGAAGGCAGCCTGCTGAGCTACGGGCCTGAGACGGCGGACAATTTCGAGATCGGCTTCAAGAGCCAGTTCTGGGATCGCAAGATCACGTTCAACGCAGCGGCCTTCTATACCAACTTCAAGGGCCAGCAATATTCGACGTCGCGCGTCGTCGAGGGCGAGGGCATCTTCACGGTGATCTCGAACATCGAGAAAACCACGGTTCCCGGCTTCGAGGCCGAACTGACCATCCGCCCGACGAGGGAGCTGAGCTTCAACGGTTCGGTCGGCTACTCCGACGCCAAGATCAAGAAGTTCCTGCCCGAGGATCCGACCGCCTACCACAACAACACGATCCCGCAGATCTACGGTTTCACCGCCATGATCGGCACGGATCTCGACGTGCCGCTGAGCGAGACCTACTCGCTCGTCGCGCATGGAGACTGGTCGCATCGCGGTTCGGTCTATTGGGATGTCCAGAACGCCCTGAAGACGTCTCCCAAGGATTTCTTCAACGCCAAGGTCGGCATCCGCCGGGGAGACTGGACGCTGTCCTTCGTGGGCCGCAACCTCTCGAACGCGCGGACGCCTGCGGCGGTCGGGGCGCACGCCTTCGGCACGACGAGCCTGCTGAGCTATAACGAGCCGCGCCAGTATGGCGTCGAGCTGGGCGTCAAATTCTGACATGATCGACGGTGGCGGCCGCCTACGGGTAGCCGCCGCCTTTCGATGCGTGCGAATGGTTCCAGTCGCTTCGCGTGTCCGATGAGGAAGGGCGTCGGATACCGGCCGCGTAGTGCGGCGCTGTTTCCCGATCCCTGCCTGTGAGGACCCGTTCGATGGCCGATATTCTCCTGTCCCGCCGCGCTCTGCTCGGTGCCGCCGCCGCGAGCACCGCAGCGGCCTCGCTCGGCGGCCGCGTGCTGGCCCGCCGCCCGCGTCCGCTCGGCATCCAGCTCTATACGCTGATGGACCTGCTCAACGCCGATTGCGACGGCACGCTCGCGAAGGTCGCGGCGATGGGATACCGCGAGGTCGAGACACTCGGCAGCTTCGGCCGCGATCCCGCCGAACTGCGCGCGATGCTCGACAAGCACGGCCTCGTCTCGCCGTCGCAGCACATCATGCCGCCCGGCCTCTACCAGGTGTTCGTCGATGGCGTCGCCAAGCGGATCGACATGCCGACGTTCGAGCGCAAGTTCGAGGAGGCTTTCTCGTTCGACCGTGTCGACGAGCTGATCGGGGCATGCGCGAAGCAGGCCGGGCCGCTCGGCCAGAAATATATCGTCTGGCAGATCAGCTGGCCTTCGCAGCTCAAGACGCGGCCGCAGATCGACCAGCTGATCAAGGCGCTCAACCGCGCCGCCGATGCCGCCCATGCCGCGGGCTTCACGCTCGGCTACCACAATCACAGCCAGGAATTCGCGAAGGTCGGCACCGACGTGCCGTACGACCTGATCATTCAGGGCACCGATCCGGACAAGCTCAAGTTCGAGATGGATCTCGCCTGGGCGATCAACGGCAAGGTCGATCCGATCGCCTATTTCAACCGCTACCCCGGCCGTTTCCGGATGCTCCACATGAAGGATATCGGGCCGGACGGGAATGTGCGCGATCCGGGGACCGGGA
Organism: Sphingomonas oryzagri; assembly: GCF_029906645.1. Taxonomy (NCBI): domain Bacteria; kingdom Pseudomonadati; phylum Pseudomonadota; class Alphaproteobacteria; order Sphingomonadales; family Sphingomonadaceae; genus Sphingomonas; species Sphingomonas oryzagri. The sequence goes on along the minus strand of NZ_JARYGZ010000002.1, from coordinate 185,394 downwards.
TCGTGCCGTTCAAGACCATCATCCCCGCCGCCGAGAAGGCCGGGGTCGAACATTTCTACGTCGAATATGACGTGCCGACCAATCCGCTGGAGACCTCGGCGGCGGCGCGGAAGTATCTCTCGCCGTTGATGTAGGGCCTTCGCCGCCGCCGCGCACGCCGGCTGCCCGGCGCGGGCGGCGGCGTGCCGTCAGGCGAGGCGGCCGATCACCTCGAACGATGCGATGCGGCCGTCGCGCAGACGGGCCAGCGCCATACATTCCTCCGCACCTTCCTTGTCGGCGCTCCGGAAGGTGGCCGCGTAGCGGACGAAGGCGGTCGTCTCGTCGGCCAGTGTCGCCTTGACCGGGGTGGTCAGTTCGACCGCCTCGGTATTGGCGCGGATGCGCTGGAAATGCGCGTCGATCTCGACGGGGCCTGTGCCGCGCACGCCGCCGTCGACGACGAAGGGGGCGTCATCGGTGAAGAACTGCGCGAAGCCTTCGGGGCTGAAGGCGCTGTCCCGATAGGCCTGGTTCCACCAATCGAACATGCGGGTGACGACGTTTTCGCTCATGGGATCTCCGGAGTGGATGTCAGAGGGCGACGGCAGGCGCGCGGCGCGAGGCGCGGCCGGCGACGAAGAGGAACAGCATCGCCGCGAGCAGGGCATCGACCGTCGGCGCGCGCGTGAGCTCGAACAGGCCAAGCCCGACATTGGCGCGTGGCAGGGTCGCGACGCCGACCGCGATGCCGAACGCCCAGGCGGCGAGCGGCAGCCAGCGGAACGCCGGCGGTTCGGCGGCGTCGGGCGTGTAGAGGTGGCGGGCGAGCAGGAAGTCGGCGACGTAGACGCCCGACATCGGCGCGATCAGCAGCCCCATGAAGGTGAGCCAGACGATGAAGTGGCCGAGGATGTCGGCGGCGGCGAGGCAGGTGCCCAGCACGCCCGCGATCGCCGCGAGCAGCCAGCGCTCGACCCTGGGGAACAGCGCGGCGAGGGACAGCGCCGAGGCGTAGAGATTCTTGTCGTTGCTCGTCCAGGTTGCGAGGATGATGATCAGCAGACCGGGCAGGGCGATGCCGGCGGCGAGCATCGTCGCCACCAGATCGGCATTGCCGTACATGATGCCGAGCGCGGCCGCGAGCACCAGCAGCGCCGGGAACGCGACGCCGTAGTTGATGAACATCGCCGTCGCATTGTCGCGCGGCGTGCGCAGGAACCGGCTGAGATCGGGGTTGATCGAGCATCCGAATACCTCGGCCCCCACCACGACCGAGACGATCATGCCGAGCCCCAGCGGCTCCTGGATCGTGCGTGCCGCGAACAGCGTGACAAGCCCGCCATGGTGGAGCGCGATGCCGAGCGGCACCAGCGTCGCGAGCAGCAGCAGCGGCACGCTGACCACCGCCACCTTGCCCATCGCCTTCACGCCGATGATGGCGGTCGAGGCGATCAGCGCGCCGACCACCGCGATGCCGATGCGCTGATCGAGATGATAGCCGAGCTGCGTTTCGAGGATCGCCGATATGCTCTTCACCAGGATCTGGGTCTGCAGCCCGAACCAGCAGAAGGAGCTGAGCACCATCATCGCGACGATCGCGATCGAGCCCCGCGTGCCGAACGTGCGGCGGATGATCATCGCGGTGGGCAGGCGCGCGGCGACGCCGACATAGCCCGTCGCGATACCCCAAAAGCCGAGCAGCAGGCTGCCGATCACGATCCCGGCGGCGACCACCGGGAAATCGCCATGCTGGCCGAGCTGGCCGCCGAACGCGAAGAACGGAACCGAGATCGAGACGCCGATCAGCACCATCGTGAGGAACGGCCAGCTGCGCATGTCCGCCTCGTCCGGCGGGCTGTTGGGGTTGCGCTCGACCAGTCCGGACAGGCGTTTGGCGATCGACATCTTCAGACTCTCCGATTGCCGGGGCTGCCGGTCATGTAGGCGTGGAGCATACGGTTCCATTCGCTCTCGGGCCGGTTCTGGTCGAGATGGATCCAGAAGTGGTCGAGATCGGGCACGTACGTCTCGACGGCATTGCCACGGGCGGCCAGCGCCTTGGCGAAGGCGATTCCGTTGCGGGAGAAGACGTCGGGTTCCTGCGCGCCCCAGCTGAGGTGGAAGCGCGTGGGCACCTTGCGGACGGCCAGGATCGGCGAGGCGTCCGCTTCGTCGGCGATGTCGTCGAGCATCGGCACCGGCGAGATGCCGGGGAGCACCGGCTCCCCGAAGGCGCCGCGCAGATCGTAGAGGCCGCTGAAGCCGAAGCAGCTCTTGATCGTGCCGGGGGCGATCCGGTGACGGGTGTGCAGGTCCGTGCGCAGGGTGGCGAGCGCGGCGATGTGCGCGCCCGCCGAATGGCCGCCGATATGGATGCGGTCGGGATCGCCGCCGAAGGCGCCGGCATGCCCGGCAAGCCATGCGACGGCGGAGAGGCAATCCTCGACCTGCGCGGGATGCTTCGCGGCCGGGGCCAGGCGATAGGACAGCGATGCATAGACCGCCGGGAAGGCGGCGATGGCGAGCGCGTTCAGCCCCATCCATTCCTTGAAGCCGTGGGTCCATCCGCCGCCATGGATGTTCAGGAAGATCGGCAAGCCATGGGCCGGGCTTTCCTGCGGAAAATAGAGGTCGAGCCGCTGCTGGCTATGGGCACCATAGGCGATGTCGAGCCGGTGCGGCAGCGTCGCCTGCGCGCGTTCGCACAGGGCGATGGCGATCGCGTGATAGGCGTCGCTCGTCGCGTTGATCGGGGATTGCGGGCTGAGAAACATGACGCGATGGTGTCAGCCGAGGGGTCGGGCCGCCAGCGTGGAGCGCCTATGTTGCCAAAAACGCAACGAACTCTCAGAAACCCGGATTATCGCCGCAATATCGTCGCGGCGAACGATGCAGCAAGGGTTCGGGGCATGAAGCGTTATCGCGTGGCGGTGGATATTGGCGGCACGTTCGTCGATTCGATCATGTTCGATGCGGAAACCGGCAAGACGCATCTGGCGAAGGCATCGACCACGCCGGACGAGCCGGTTCGCGGCGTGCTGGAAGCGCTGTCGCGGCTCGGCGTATCGCTCTCCGATACGGAGCTGTTCGTCCACGGCACCACGCTCGGCCTCAATGCGGTGATCGAGCGCCGCGGCGTCGCCACCGGCATCATCACCAATGCGGGCTTCCGCGACGTGTTCGAGATCGGCCGTGCCGACGTCCCCGCCACATCGATGTACGATTACCGCTACCAGCGCCCGCCGGCGATCGTGAAGCGCCGCAACCGCATCGGCGTGCCGGGACGGATCGACGCCGAGGGCCGCGAGGTCGAGCCGCTGGACGAGGCGGCGGTGGTCGCGGCCGCCGGCGAACTGGTCGCCGCCGGCATGCGCTCGATCGCGGTGTGCTTCCTCCACAGCTATCGCAACCCGGCGCACGAGGAGCGGGCGGCCGCCCTGATCCGCGCCGCCTATTCCGAGGTCGCCGTCTCCGCCTCCAGCGCGATCACGCGCGAATATCGCGAATATGAGCGGACCGCGACCGCCGTCGTCGATGCGTATATCAACCCGATCTTCAACGATTATGTCGGGCGCCTCGAAAGCGGGCTGGTCGATGCCGGGTTCGAGGGCAAGCTGCTCATCATGCGCTCGGCCGGCGGCGCGATGACGGCGGCGACCGCGCGGCAGGCGCCGATCTACACGGTGCTGTCCGGCCCGGCGGGCGGCCTGATCGGCGCGGGCTATCTGGCGAAGGCGATCGGTCGCGATCGCGTGCTGACGCTCGATTATGGCGGCACCAGCCTCGACGCCGCCGTGATCGAGAATGGCGAGCCGCTGGTGATGCACGAGGCGCCGCTGGCCGATCTGCCGGCGATGATCCCGATCTTCGACATCCGCTGCATCGGTGCCGGCGGCGGATCGATCGCGTGGGTGCAGGAAGGCCTGCTGCAGGTCGGCCCGCAGTCGGCGGGCGCGCAGCCCGGCCCGATCGCCTACGGTCGCGGCGGTACCGAGCCGACCACCACCGATGCCGCGCTGATCCTCGGCTTCCTTGATCCGGCGTCGTTCCTCGGCGGCACGGTGCAGCTGGACGTTCCGGCCGCGCGCGCGGGTATGGAGGCCAAGGTTTCCGGCCCGCTCGGCATCGACGTCACGCGGGCGGCGGCGGGCATCTTCGACGTGCTGGTGGCGCGCACTGCCGGCGCGATCCGGGAGATCACCGTCGAACGCGGCCGCGATCCGCGCGATTTCTCGATGCTCGCCTTCGGCGGCGCCGGCCCGATGATCGCACCGCTGATCGCGCGGGAGGTCGACAATGCCGAGCTGATCGTGCCGCGCTCCGCCGCCGTCTTCTCGGCATGGGGCATGCTGATGTCCGATGTCGTCACCGATGTCGCGCAGACCGAGCTGCGCCTGCTGGGCGACGAGGCCGAGCCGTTCGTCGCCGCGGCGTTCGATGGGCTGGTCGCCGATGCCCGCGCCACCCTGTCGGCGCAGGCCGGCAGGGATATCGAGGAGCGGATCGTTCGCCTCGTCGAATGTCGCTATGTCGGGCAGGAGCATGCGCTGGAGATCGAGCTTTCGGAGAGCGATCCCTTCGCCACGATCCGCGAGCGGTTCGATGCGCTTCACAAGCTGCGCTACGGCCATGCGATCAACACGGCGGTCCAGATCGTGACGCTGCGCGTGCGCGCGAACGCGGTGTTGCCGAAGCCCGCTCTGCCGGTCATCGATGCCGCCACCGGGCCGGCATCCGAGGCCTGCATCGGCGAGCGGGACTGCTTCTGCTTCGCGCTGCGCGACCGCACCACCTTCGCGGTCTACGATCGCGCGAAGCTGGCCGCCGGCCACGTCTTCGACGGCCCCGCAATCGTCGAGGAAGGCACCACCACCACCGTCATCCATTCCGACCAGACCGTCTCCGTCGACGATCACGGTCATCTCATCATCCGCAGGAGGGCCGCATGAAGCTCGATGGCGCCACCGTCGAAGTCATCCGCAGCTATCTCGTCTCGGCCGCCGAGGAGATGCGGCGGACGCTGATCCGCACCGCGTTCAACCCGGTGATCTACGAGGTGCTCGATTTCGGCATCTCGATCTACGACGCCGATCTCGAGCTGATCGCCGACGCGCCCGGCCTCGCCTTCTTCCTCGGCGCGAACGATTATGCGATCCGCAAGGGCGTCGCGCATGTCGGCATGGAGACGATGCGCCCCGGCGACATCCTGCTGATGAACTATCCCTACTGGAATTCGGCGCACGCGGCCGATGCGACGCTGTTCGCGCCGGTGTTCGCGCCGGGTGCGGACAAGCCCTTCGCCTTCACCTGCATCCGCGCGCACTGGATGGATCTTGGTGCCAAGGATCCGGGCTACGTCCTCGATTCGACCGACATGCACCAGGAAGGGCTGATCTTCCCCGGCACGCGCATCTACAAGGACGGCACGCCGGTGAAGGACGTGGTCGATCTGATCCGATTCAATTCGCGTATGCCCGTCCCGGTGCTCGGCGATCTCGAGGCGCAGGTCGCGGCGACCCGCACCGGTGTCACCCGGCTTAACGCGATCCTCGAGAAATTCGGCGAGGAGGCGTTCGGCGAGGCGATCGCGCGGATCAAGACGCACAGCGAGACGCTCGTTCGCAAGGCGCTTGCCGACCTGCCGCGCGGCACCTGGGAGGCGAGCGATCTCGTCGACGACGACGGCATCACCGACGATGTGGTGCCGATCCACGTCCGCGTGACCGTGGACGACGACGGACTCACCTGCGACTTCTCGCAATCGTCGCCGGCGGTGCGCGGGCCGATCAACATCCCGATCGGCCTGACCGAGACGATCTGCAAGTTCGTGCTGAAATCGCTGACCACGCCCGAGCAGCGCAACAATGCCGGATCGTTCCGCGCGCTCAAGGTGATCGCGCCCGAAGGTAATCTGTTCCACGCGGTCTATCCGTCGGCCACCTACACGCAATGGCCGGCACACCTCGCGCTGGAGCTGGTCTACAAGGCGCTGGCACAGGGGATGCCCGATCGCGTGGCGGCCTGCTCGGGCGGGGACACGCTGGGCTTCATGATGATCGGCACGAACCGCGTCACCGGCGACATGTACGCCGTCTCGAACAACGAGCCGGTGGGCTGGGGCGCCAGCGTCGGCGCCGACGGCATCAACGCCACCAATCACATTTCGGGCAGCCTCGTGCGCAACACGCCGATCGAGGTGATCGAGATGAAGACCGGCATGATGATGGAGAGCTTCGAGATCCAGGCCGACAGCGGCGGCGCGGGCCGCACGCGGGGCGGCGCCGGCACCGAGCGGAAGATCCGTTTCGTCGAGGATGGCGAGTTCCTCTCGATCACCAAGCGCAGCAAGGAGAAACCCTGGTCGCTGCTTGGCGGTGCCCAGCCGGAAGCCAATGCGATGATGGTGGGCGTCGGTACCGATGCCGAGAAGAAGGTCGGCACCTATCGCACCCCGGTGAAGACCGGCGATCGCATGATCGCGCGCGGCGCCGGCGGGGCGGGTTTCGGCGATCCGGCCGAGCGCGCGCCCGCCGCCGTGCTGGAGGATGTGCTCGACGGCTATGTCTCGGCGGAGGCGGCGCGGACGCTCTACAAGGTGTCGATCGTCGATGGCGCCATCGATGAAGCCGGAACCGCCGCGCTGCGCGCCGCCGCGTAATGAGCGCGCCGCACGCAGCAGCGGAGCCGCCTGCGCTGGTCGATCAGCCGATCGACCGTCGCACGCTGCTCGGCACCGGCGTGCTGCTGGGCGGCGCGGCCTATGGCGTCCGGCGACTGGCGGCCGCATCGGCCTATGACGACAGGCCGCTGCCGGGCGCGGCGACCTTCATCGGGCAGATCTCCGGCATCGTGCTGCCCCGCACGGCATCGATGCGCGCCGGTGCGCCGGCCGATGTCGATTTCATCCTGAACGCGCTCGCCGCAGGCCTTCTCGGCACCAGCGCCGCGATGCTGAACCGGGTGTGGCGCCTGCTGGACGAGCGCCAGCGCGTGCCCTTCCTCCACCTCGATCCTGCCGATCAGGCCGGCGCGCTACGTGCTTTCGATGCGAGGGTGTTCGCACCCGGCGGCCCCACCGGAACCGGCTGGCCGGAGATCAAGGCGCTGATCCTCGCGGCCTATTACACGTCCGAGGAGGGGGCTTCCCATGAGCTGCGATACGAGCTGGTGCCTGGCCGCTACGATCCCGATGCCCCCGTCGATCCGGCGTATCGCACCTATTCCAGCGACTGGTTCGGCTCGCATCCGGTCGCGATAGAGGCGCGCTGACATGACGGATTTCGACGCGATCGTGATCGGATCGGGAATTTCGGGCGGCTGGGCCGCCAAGGAGCTCACCGAGCGCGGTCTCAAGGTGATGATGATCGAGCGCGGGCCGATGATCGAGCATGGCAGCGGCTACGTCACGGAGACCACGGCGCCGTGGGATCTGCCCTATCGCGGCTTCGGCGATCCCAGGCTGTTCGAGCGCGATTATGCCGTGCAGAGCCAGGGCATGGGCTTCGACGAGTGGACCTATCGGCACTTCGTGTCCGACGCGCAGCATCCCTACCAGACGAGCGAAACCGATCCCTTTTCGTGGCGGCGTGGCTATCAGCTCGGTGGCAAGTCGCTGCTGTGGGGCCGGCAATGCTACCGGATGAGCGACCTCGATTTCGGGGCCAACGCCGCCGACGGGCATGGCGTCGACTGGCCGATCCGCTACGCCGATCTTTCGCCCTGGTACGATCATGTCGAGGATTTCATCGGCGTATCCGGATCGCGCGATGGGCTGCCGCAGCTTCCGGACGGTGTCTATCAGCCGCCGATGGCGCTCAACCCGCTGGAACTGGAAATCAAGGCGCGGGTCGAGGCGCGCTGGCCCGATCGCCGCGTCACGATCGGGCGCACGTCGAACCTCACCGAGCCGAAGCCGGGCCGAGCCAAGTGCCAGTATCGCAGCATCTGCGCGCGCGGCTGCTCCTACGGCGCCTATTTCAGCACCCAGAGCTCGACGCTGCCGGCCGCGCAGGCGACAGGGCGGCTGACGCTGCGCACCGACGCGGTGGTCGATCGCATCCTGCACGACCCCGCGACGGGCCGCGCGACCGGCGTCGAGATCATCGATACCCAAAGTGAGGAGCGCAGCCGGGTGACGGCGCGCGTGATCTTCTCGTGCGCGGGTACGATCAACAGCGTCGGCGTGCTGCTGCGCTCGGCGAGCGAGGCCTTTCCGCATGGCCTTGGCAACACCAACGACGTGCTCGGCCGCTATTTCATGGATCACGCGCTGACCGCATCGGTGATCGCGGAGATTCCGGGGTTCGACGAGCATATCTATTTCGGCAACCGGCCGGCGCCGTTCATCATTCCGCGTTTCGTCAACCTCGCCAATGCCGAGCGCGACGTGCTGCGCGGTTATTCCTATCAGGCCGTGACCTACCGGCGTGGCTGGCCAAAGGGCTTCAACATCGCCGGCGTCGGTGCCGACTACAAGGATCAGCTCCACGCGCCGGGGCCGTGGATCCTGTTCCTCGGCGCCTTTGCCGAAACGCTGCCGAATGCGGAAAATCGCATCACCCTCGCGCCCAACGCGGTCGAGGCGAACGGATTGCCGCAGATGCGGATCGACTTCCGCTACGGCGCCAACGAACGCGCCTTGCTGGCCCGCGCGCAGGCGGAGGCGCAGGCGATGGTCGGCCTGGTCGGCGCGAAGATCCTGTCCACCTCGGCCGAGCCAGGCCCTGGCGGATCGGCGGTTCACGAGATGGGCGGCGCGCGCATGGGGCGTGACCCCGCGACCTCGATCCTCAACGGGCGCAACCAGATTCACGGCGTGGACAACGTCTTCGTCACCGACGGCGCCGCGATGGCATCGACCGCGTGCCAGAACCCGTCGCTCACCTACATGGCGATGACCGCGCGCGCCGCCGCCTTCGCGGTCGAGCAGATGCAGGCGGGCGCGCTCTGACGCCCTGAGCGGGCCGGCGGGCGCCGGCCCCTGCGCCTCTCAGCCCGCCACCGCGCAGGCCAGTGCCTTGCCCTGATCGTCGGCGATCGCAGCGGCGCGCAGTGCGGCGATACGGGCGGCCGCGCCCGGCGCACCGATCGCCTTGCGCGCCTCGGCCATCACCGTCGCGAAATTGTCCAGGCCGCGCTCGAACGTATCCGAATAGCCCTTGATGAGCTGCTGGCAGGCGAGGATCTCGGCCGCCGCCTCGCAATCGCTGCGCGCGGCCTCGTGCGCGAGAGTCAGCCAGTCGTCGATACGCTCCTGTTCCTGTGCATAGCGCAGCGTCGAGCGGCGCATGCCGCGCAGCGAGGCGAGCAGGCGCAGCATCAGGAACCAGCGCAGGCTGGTCGTCTCCACGTGGCGGCCCTTCGCGAAGCGCGGCTCCAGCCAACGGCGCAACGTGCCGCTGCCGAGGATCAGCGATCCGATCGCGGCGGGCAGCGTCTCGGCGACTTCCTGCAGGCGCGGGTGCATATATTCGGTGACGGTCATCACCTGGTCGGGCGCCAGGCGGACCTCGGCCTCGACGCGCGTGCTGCGGGTGGCGCGCACCTTCAGATCGGCGACGCGGATCGTATCCTCATAGGCCATCCACAAGGCCAGATGGCGCGCGCCCTCGCGGGTGAGGCGCCAGTCGTCGGCGCCATCGTCCAGCTCGGTGAGGCGAGCGAGCCGGTTCAGATAGAATTCGGCATAGGCCCTGTCCTGATAGTCCATCAGGCGGCGGACGCCCTCGATCGCCAGCGTGTGCGCGGCCTCGGGCAGCAGCGCCTCGACCCGCGCCTTGAGCGCGCGGCCGGCCTCTGTGGTCGGCTCGGCGGGGCCGGCCGCCTCGGCCGCGGCGGGGTCGCCCTCCTGCGCGCGGGTGAAGCCCAGCCCGAAGCCCTTGAGGTTGGCCTCGACAGCCTTGCCGCTGTGGCGGATCGTGCCCTCGAACGTCTCGCGGGGGAAGGGCAGGGCGTCGCTCCCGGCCAGCGCGCCGAACATCACGGAACTGATGACGCTTCCCGCCTTGCCGGCGGCGGCGGCCATGTCGAAGCCGATGAAGCGCTGCGCCCGTCGCCCGGCGGCATCGAGGATGCGCTGGCCCGCGCCGGTGCCGTCGCCCATCGCGGACTTTTCGGAGATCGCATAGACGCGGTGGGTCGATCCGATCAGCGTGGTGCGGTCCTCGCTGACGAAACCGCGCAGGATGGCGCGGCCCGCCTCCATCAGTTCCGACGCGATGACGATATCGACGTCGCCGGGCACGGGCATCATCGCCAGCACCGGATCGGGCCGGTTGGCCCCGCCCGCGCCGGCGCGGATCAGTTCGATATAATAGACGGTCGATCCGGTGCGCTGGGCGACGCCGGGGACGGAGGTGCCCTGTGCGACATAGCCGTTGGAGCGCGCCAGTTCCTGGATCCATTCGGCCAGCACGCCGCCGCCCTCGCCACCGAGCGCGAGGATGGCGATGGTGATGCGGTCGCGATCGGTGGGAAGCACGAAGTCCATCAGAATGCCCTTGCGGCGAGGCTGCGGGCCTGCCGTTGTTGGAGCCAGCCGATCACCGCGCCGCGCACGCGCGCCCTGGTGCGATCCCAGCGCGTCGGGTTGGTGACGATGCTGGCCTTGTAGAAGGACGGGCAGAGCACGGCGGCATGCGCCACCTCGCCGCAATTGCCGCAGCCGACGCAGCTGTTGTCGATATGCGTGACGGGATGCTGGCGCAGCGGATCGGGGTTCGGCTTCACGCTGAGCGACGGACAGCCCGACAGGCGGATGCAGGCGTGATCGCCGGTGCAGGTATCGGGATCGACGCCGAAGCGCTCGCGCACCACCCGCTTGCCCTCCTTCGCCGCCTTGGCGAGCAGCGGCTTCACCCGACGCTGCTTGTTGAGCATGCATTCGGATTGCGCGACGATCAGCTTCGGGCCTTTTTCGGGGCTGGTCAGCGCCTCCTTCAGTGTGTCGCGCATGCGGGCGACATCGTAAGTCCGGGTGAGTGTCTTCGCCCACTTCACGCCGATGCCGCGTGCCGCCTGCTCGATCGGGTGGTTCGTCGCGCGGGTGTCGTTGTTCGCGCGGGAGGAGAGGATGTCCTGGCCTCCGGTGGCCGCCGAATAACCGTTGTCGACAACGATGGTGACGGTCTCGTCCTGGTTGAACACCGCGTTGCCGAGGCCGGAGGTGAGGCCGTTATGCCAGAAGCCGCCGTCGCCCATCATCGCGACGGCGCGCTTGCCTTCCGGCTTGAAGGCGGAGGCCGCTGCCGTGCCGAGGCCGTAGCCCATCGTCGTGTTGCCGATGTGGAAGGGCGGCAGGATCGAGAAGAGGTGGCAGCCGATGTCGGCCGAGACGTGCAGTTCGCCCAGCTCGCGCTGGACCAGCTTCATCGCCGAGAAGATCGGCCGCTCGGGGCAGCCGGTGCAGAAGCCTGCCGGGCGGCCCGGCACCGTCTTCGCCAGGTCCGGATCGGCCGGGGCGAGGGGAAGCGTCGCGGGCGCGCGATCGGGGGCGTGGGCCTGCAGGAAGGCGATCACGCCGTCGCGGATCACCTGCCCTGAATATTCGCCGGCGCGCGGCATGATGTCCTTGCCGACGATCCGCGTCTGCAGATCGGCCTTGCGCACCAGCGTGTTGAGTTCGTGCTCGATGAATTCGGGTTGGCCCTCTTCCAGCACCAGCACCGCCTTCTTGCCCGCGCAGAAGGCGCTCACCTCTTCCGGGATCAGCGGATAGACGGCGTTGAGGCAGTAGATGGGCACCTGCGCGCCGCCATAGGCGTCGGACAGGCCGGCCAGCTCCAGCGCGCGGTTGAGTGTGTTGTAGAGGCCGCCCTGGACGATGATGCCGATCTCGTCCTTCTCCGGGCCAAACCATTCGTTGATCCGCCGCTCGGCGATGAACTTCTGCGCGGCCGGCCAGCGATCGCGGATCTTCTCGATCTCGTGCTGGAAGATGGCCGGTGGCAGCACGATGCGCTCGACGTCGCGGCGCGGATTGGCGGCAGCCTGACCGACCGTCATCGCCGGGCGTTTATTGTCCTTGGCAACGAAGCTGCCGGTCATGTGGCAGCTCCTCACCCGCATCTCGATCATCACCGGGGTATTGGACGCTTCGGACAGCTCGAACCCGGTCTCGACCATATCGACGATGGTGGTCAGGTTGGGGCGCGGATCGAGCAGCCACATCTGGCTCTTCATTGCAAACGCATGCGTGCGCTCCTGCATGATCGAGGAGCCTTCGCCATAATCCTCGCCGATGATGATCAGCGCGCCGCCGGTGACGCCGCCCGAGGCGAGGTTGGAGAGCGCGTCGGACGCGACGTTGGTGCCGACCACCGATTTCCACGCGACCGCGCCGCGCAGGGGGTAGTTGACCGATGCGGCGAGCATCGCGCCCGCCGCCGCCTCGCTGGCGTTGGATTCGAAATGGACGCCGAGTTCGCGCAGCAGCGGATCGGCATCGGCGAAGACATCCATCAGGTGGCTGATCGGCGATCCCTGATAGCCGCCGACATAGGCGACGCCGGCCTGCAGCAGCGCCTTGGTCACGGCGAGGATGCCTTCGCCCTCGAAACTCTCGCCGGCGCCGAGGCGGAGCTTCTCCACCTCCTTCTTGAAGCTCCGCTCCGCCATGCCCGATTACTCCGCGACGAGCGCGAGCACGCGCAGCGGGCTGCCCGATCCGCCCTCGATCTTGAGCGGGGCGGAGACGATCACCGCGCCGGTCGGCGGCAGTTGGTCGAGATTTTCCAGGCATTGCAGGCCGTAGCGGCCGGCGCCGTGGAACAGGGTATGCGCGGGGTAGGGCGGGTCCATCAAATGCGCCTGCCCCGCATCGGTGCCGATCGTCTCGACGCCGAAGCCGTGGGCGTCGCGCTCCTCGATCAGGAAGCGGCACGCCTCGGGATCGGGACCGGGGGTGTGGGCGCCGTCTGCGCGGCGGTTGGTGTAGGCGTCGCCGGAGCGCTTCGACCAGTCGGTGCGGAACATCACCCAGCTCTTGGGCGGGATCGGCCCATGTTCCGCCTCCCACGCTTCGATCACGGCGCGGGTGAGCTGGAAGTCCGCATCCTCGGCGCATTGCGCCGAACAGTCTATTACCACGGCGGGCGCGATGAAGTCGCTCGGTCTGATCGCATCGACCGTGTTGTCGGCCAGATCCTTGCCCGTCACCCAGTGGATTGGCGCATCGAAATGCGTGCCGGTATGCTCGCCGACTGTGAAGTTGTTCCAGTACCAGGCGACGCCGCGATCGTCGTAGCGGGAGATTTCCTCGCGCCTGAACGCCGCCGTCTGGCCGAACGGTTCGGGCAGGACGAGCAGCGGCGTATCTTCCGAAAGCGTCTGGGTCAGGTCCACGGTGCGGATCGCGCCGCTGGATACGGCCTGGGCGAACTGGGTGAGCGTGGCGAGCGACATATGCACCGACCCTCTTTGTTGTTGTGCGAATCGAAAGCTGCGCTAAAAAACGTGCATATGCAATCAATTTTGCGCCAAAATCTTCGATGGTTGCCCGATCAGGATCGCGCGGATAAGCCTGCATCGACAGGAGAGCAGGGCTTGGACAACCGCATATATGGCGATCCCGGAACGCCGGCGTTCCGGGTGGAGAAATATCCCTTCTACCTGCTCAACCGGCTGGTCGGCCGCTACAACGGCATCATCGAGCCGCGGCTGCGCGCGATCGGGCTGGATATCCCCAACTGGCGGGTGCTGATGATCCTGGGCGAAGCGAGCCCGCGCGGCGTGCGGGACATCGCCGATGCCGCCGTCATCCCGCTCTCGACGATGACGCGGATCGTGCAGCGCATGGCCGCCGCCGGCCTCGTCGCGTGCGAACCGAGCCGCGAGGATGCGCGCGTGACGATGGTGACGCTCTCGCCGCTCGGCGAGGACAAGCTGGCGGAGGCGCGGGCCGCGACCTCGCCGGTCTACGCGGCGATCACGCGCGGGCTTTCGGCGCGCGATTTCGATCGCCTGATCGGGCTGCTCGACCAACTGCACCTCAACCTCGACGGTTTCGATCCGTCCTGAGGCCCTACGATGAACGGAGTATCCATGTCGCTTGAACGCTATTCGTCCGGCACCCGCTTCGAGGAGATCGCGGCCTATTCGCGCGCCGTCGCGGACGATCTCTACATCCACGTCTCCGGCACCGTCGGCGGCGATCCGCAGACCGGCGCAATGCCCGACGCGGTGGAGGACCAGCTCGCCAACATCTTCGCCACGATCGAGCGCGCGCTGGCGCATTTCGGCGCGGGCTTCGCGGACGTGACGCGCAGCCGCGTGTTCATCGTCTCGGCCGACGTGCTGATGCCGGTCGCCGCCGCGCTCAAGGCGCGCTTCGGCGATTGCCCGCCGACCAACACCACGCTGATCGTCGGCATCCCGGCGCCGGGCGCGAAGGTGGAGATCGAGGTTACGGCCCGACGGCCGGGCTAAGGGTTTTTGATAATCCGCCTTTCGGCGGATGGCCGGTGCGGCCTCGAAATGCGCCCTTCCGCGCATTTCCAAAAGACGCTTACTGCCCGAAGCCGATCATCTTGGTGACGTCGGTGGCGTTCCAGCGGATATGCTCGCAGAGCGCCGCGACCGCGCCATCGGCATCGCCCGCGACGATGAGATCGAGGATGCGCTGGTGCTCGGCATCGCTCTCCTCCTGCGTCTGGTTGGACAGGAAGCGCTGCATCTTGAGATATCGATCGGCGCGCATCAGCAGATTGTCGAGCAGCTGGAGCGACAGGGGCTGGTCGGCCGCCTCGTACAAGGTCCGGTGGAAATCGAGGTTGAGGCCGGCCCATTCGGCCATGTCCTGCGTCTTGCGCGATTGCGAGACGACATTTTGCAGATGCTCGATCTGCGCGGGTGTGATGTTGGCGATGGCGGCGCGCAGCAGATACGGCTCGATCATCAGCCGCAGCGCGTAGATCTCCTCGATCTCCTTCACCGACAGCTTGGGGACGACGGCGCCGCGATATTTCTCGCGGATCACCAGCCCCTCGGCCTCCAGCTGGGCGAGCGCCTCGCGCACGGGGATGCGGCTGACGCCCAGCTCCTGCGCGATCAGTTCCTGCCGGATGAACTGATCCTCGGCATAATGACCGGCGAGGATCCGCTGCTTCAGGACGCGGGCGACGTCGACCGATGTCGTGCTTCTGGCCAGCTTGCCGTCATTTGCCGTCGTCGCCACTGAGAATCCCGTCCTGTCCGTGGTTTAATTTAGCGCCTCCTTGTGGAAGCGACCATCCTTCATGATCGCCAATATGGCATTCCGGCCCTCGTTCAACAGGCCGATATCGACGCTCGGATCGCCGTCGACGACGATCAGGTCGGCGAAGGCGCCGGGGGCCACGCAGCCGAGCTTTCCGGACTGGTTCAGGATCTCGGCATTCACGGCGGTGGCCGATTTCAGGATGTCCATCGGCTTCAGCGCATCGGCGCGCAGCTCGAACTCCTTGGTCTGCGCGGCGATCATCTCGCCCATCAGATCGGTACCGAAACCCATGGTCACGCCGGCGTCGCGGCAGATCTCCAGCATCTGCAGCCCGGCCTCGTTCACCTCGGCGAGCTTGCGCTTCACTTCGGGGCGCAGGCCGTATTCGTCGGCATTGTCGGCGGATTCGCGGTAGCAGATGAGCGTCGGCACCATGAACGCGCGCTTCTCGGCCATGAAGAGCGCGGTCTCGCGATCGACGAAATTGCCGTGCTCGATGGTGCGGACGCCGCACTCGACGGCGCGGCGGGTGCTCTTCGCGGTGTAGCTGTGGGCGGCGACATAGGTGCCCTTGGCGGCCGCCTCGTCGACCGCGATGCGGATCTCCTCCAGCGAATATTGCGTGTTGTCGAGCGCGTCGTGTGGGCTGCCGACGCCGCCGGAGACCATGATCTTGATATGGTCGGCACCCTTGCGCAGCTCGTTGCGGACGGCGACGCGCACCTTGTCTGGCCCGTCGGCGAGCTGGCTCATGATGTCGTGAACGGAGGTGCAGGCGCAGGGCAGGGTGTCGTCGGTGCGGTGGCGGTGATCGCCGTGGCCGCCCGTCTGGCTCAGCGCGCGGCCCGAGACGAACAGGCGCGGCCCCTCGACCAGCCCGCTCTCGATCGCGGTCTTCATGCCCCAGTCGCCACCCGCCACGTCGCGGATGGTGGTGAAGCCGCGCATCAGCATCGCGCGGACGCGGTGGCTGGCATGCGCCATCATCAACGTGTGCGGCATGCCATGCTCGCGCGCGGCGTTGAGGTGGATCGAATAGACGTGGACGTGCGCGTCGATCAGGCCAGGCATCAGCGTGCGGCCCTTGAGATCTATCATCCGCGCGCCCACGGCCGTGATCGGCGTGTCGGACACCTCGCGGATCACGTTGCCCTCGACGAGGACGTGCATGTCGGGCCGCGCGGTGTCGGCGATGCCGTCGATCAGGGTGGCGTTGGTGAAGAGGATCATGGGAACTCCGGAAGGCATCAGGCGAGCGCGGCCTTGGCGCGGCCGTGACGGTTGGCGATCGGCGCGATCGCGAAGACGATGACAGTGAAGATGACGAAGTGGATGACGGCACCCCAGCCGAGGCCGACGGGGCCGGCCGCCTGGATCGCCATGCCACCCAGCCACGCGCCGAGCGACGATCCTGCCGTCATCGCCGCGGAGGAGGCCGCGGCCAGCCGCCCGGCGGGATCGGCCAGCGAGAGGATGCCCATCACATAAGGCGTGATGAACAGCGACAGCAGCATGAAGGCCGGCACCGCGGTCGAAAAGGCCGTGGCGGTGGCGACGTAGCCGACCACCAGCATCGCCGCGATCTTGAGGGTGATCGCTACCAGCATCGGCACGCCATAGCCGAAGCGCGTGTCGATCGCGCGGGCGAGGCCTGGCCCGGCGATGGTGAGGAAGGCGGAGAGCGAGAGGACCGCGCCGATCGCCTTCACGTCCATGCCGTCGCGCACGCCGATCCGTTCGATGAAGGTGAAGACCATGTTGTGGCCCGACCACAGGATGATCAAAGCCGCGAAGGCGAAGAAGCCGAACGCCGGCAGATCGCGCAGCTTAAGCCCGCTAATCTCGCTGGCGGACAGGCGATCGGCGGGGAAGAAGGGCATGAACAGCGCGCCGACCACCGCGACCCCGCCCATCGACAGGAAGGCACCACCGGCACCGTCCCATGTGATCGCATAGGGCACGACAAGGTAGAAGAAGGTGGAGAACAGCGCGTAGACGACGTTCAGCACCGCGAAGGCGCGTGTCGGCCGAGCCGATCCCGCCGCGAGGCTGAACACGATCGCCACCACCAGCCCCTTGCCCAGCCCGCACAGCATCCGCGCGGCGGTGAGCATCAGCTCGCTGTGCGCGAAGGCCGAGGCGACGTTACCGGCGACGAGCAGGATCACGCCGACCAGCACGGTCGGCCGGGTGGGGAAGGACTGGATACGCAGAGCGACAAGCACCGAGACGATGGCGACCGCCAGGAACTCCATCGATCCGATGCGACCGGCGGCCGCCTCGCTCAGATGCAGATCCTGGATCACCGCGCCGACCCAGAGCGGCATCACCATCTGGGAGGAGAAGCCGCAGCAGACGACGAACAGCAGGGCCGTCCATTGCAGGACGGTGAAGTTGCGCTCGCCCGGCGTGGCGGCGGGGGACCCTCCCGGCGCCACGATCAGGCGGCCACGCTGGAGATGCCGTCGGCGATGTCGGCGGCGCGGGCTTCGGCCGTGCGCTTCGCCGGATCGCCATAACCGCCACCGCCGCCGGTCTCGGCGACGAAGCGGTCGCCGGGGCGGAGCTGCAACTGCTCGACCTTGTTGATGACGAAGCCCTCCGGCTTGTCGGCGTTGTAGACGGTCACCTTCGGGGCAGCGCCGTCCTGGCCGCCGAACAGGCCCCATTCGGGCGTCGTGGATCGATCGAAGTGGAGCGTCACACCCATGTCGGCGAGCGCCTCATATTCCTTCACGACGTTCTGGCCGCCGCGATATTCGCCATCGCCGCCGCTGTCCTTGCCGAGTTCCAGCCGGCGGATGATGACGGGGGTGCGATATTCCAGCGTCTCGACCGGCATGTTGCGGAAATCGCCCGCCGCGCTGTGGATGATCGCGCTCGGGCCATCTCCTCGGGCGGAGGCGCCCCAGCCGCCGTCCAGCGCCTCGCCGCTGGTGAAGCCCTGGCCGGTCTTCGGATCCTTGCCGATCAGGAAGATGTTCCAGCTGTCACCCGGAAGGCCCGCCGCGACATGCTCGGGCAGCACGTCGGACAATGCCTTGATGATCAGGTCGATCAGCAGCATCACCGGGTGCGGGCGCATACAGGGGGCGGGGGCCTCGGCGGCGTAGATGGAGCCGGATTCGGCGATCACGTCCATCGCGCGGAAGCTGCCGTCGTTGATGTCGGGCTCGCGCTCCGGCATCAGCAGAGCGAGCGCGAGGCGCACCGCCGAGACGGTGTTGGCATAGCCGGTGTTGAGGTTGCCCGGCCGCTGCGCCGCCGAACCATGCGTATCGACCGTCATGTGGTCGCCCGCGATCGTCACCGTCACCTTGGAGACGACCGGTTCGTCGGTAACGCCGTCATTATCGGACGTGCCCTCGGCGGTGTAGATGCCGTCGGGGATGGAGCGGATGAAGCCGCGGAACTTGGCCTCGGTGGCCGAGAAGATCTGCGTCGCGCAGGCTTCCAGCATGTCCTGCCCGAAGCGGCCCTTGAGCCACTTCATGCGCTCGGCACCGAGCCGGATCGCGGCGATCTGCGCCTTGAGGTCGCCCATCAGCGTCTTGGGCACGCGGCTGTTGAGGCAGAGCAGGTCGATCACGTCGCGCACCCACTCGCCGCCTTCCATGATCCGCGTCGGCCCCCAGCGCACGCCTTCCTGGAAGATGTTGCGGCTGTTGACCGGGAAGCCCGGCTCGGCGGTGCCGATGTCGGCCCAGTGGGCGCGCACCGCGATGAAGCCCAGCACCTCTTCCTCGTCGGCGATCACGCCGATCGTGTCGACGTCGTTGAGGTGGCCGCCGGTGATGTAGCTGTCGTTGACGGTGAACACATCGCCCGGCCGCATGCCGTCGAGCCCATAGCGCTCGATCGTCGCGCGAAGGCCCGCGTCGAGGCCGCCGGTGAAGAGCGGCAGGCCGGCATATTGGCCGAGCAGCCGCGCCTGCCGGTCGAACAAAGCGATGCCGTAGTCATGCGCCTCGTAAAGGATCGGCGAGTAGGCCGATCGCGCGATCATCGCGCTCATGTCGTCGGCGATCGCGTTGTACGCGTTGCGGACCACCTCGCTGGTGATCGGATCGGGATTGATGCTCACGCTTGCGCGCCCTTCCAGGTGAGGATGAGGTTGCCGAGTTCGTCGATGCTGGCGGTGAAATCCGGCGGAACGATGGTGGTGCAGGTCGATTCGCCGACCACGCACGGGCCGGAGATGCTGTCGCCCTTGGCCATCGCGGCGCGGCTGACGAAGCGGGTCTCGCACGACACACCGTCGAACATCACGGTGCCGAGCCGCTCCGGCGTGGCCGCTTCCGCCACCGCATCCTCGGCACCGATCAGGGTCGCGGCGTCGAGGCCGGTGCCGCCGGTCGCGCGCAGGCGCAGCGTCGCGGTTTCCAGCACCTCGTCCGGATTGCTGTGGCCGAAGGTGGCGAGATAGGCGGCATCGAAATCGGCGCGGAGCTTTGCAGCGGCGGCCGCCGGATCGGCGAAGGCCGCCTTCTCGACGATTACGCCGATCGCATGCTCCTGCCCGGCATAGCGGATGTCGAGCGTGCGCAGGAACGATACGCGATCCGCCGCCGTGCCCTCGCGGACGAGCTGATCGCCGAGATCCGCCTCCAGCGCCGAGAAGCGCGCGTCGAGATCGGCCCAGTCGAGCGCATCGACCGGCTGGAGCAGGGTCTCGGCGCGATCGTGCACCAGATCGGACTGGAGCATGCCCCAGGCCGAGAAGGCGCCCGCCGCGCGGGGCACTACCACCGTCTCGATGTTGAGCAGCCGCGCGATGTCGGCGGCGTGCATCGGGCCGGCGCCGCCATAGGCGACCAGCGCGAAATCGCGCGGATCGATGCCGCGGCGCACAGTGATGGTGCGGATGGCGTTGGCCATCTGCTCGTTGATGACGTCGAGGATGCCCTGCGCCATCGCATCGCCCGAAAGGCCGAAATCCTTGGCGAAGCCGGCGATGGCGTTGCGGGCGAGGGTGGCGTCCAGCTTCAGGTCGCCGAACGCCACGCCGTCTTCCAGCCGCCCGAGCGCGATATTGGCGTCGGTGACGGTCGGCTGGGTGCCGCCGTGGCCGTAGCAGGCCGGGCCGGGCCGCGCGCCGGCGCTCTGCGGGCCGACGCGGAGCGCACCGGTGTCGTTCCAGGCGAGGCTGCCGCCGCCGGCGCCGATCGTGTGGATGTCCACCATCGGGGCGAGGATCGGGAAGCCGCCGACCTCACGCTCGTTGCGCACCGCCGATTCGCCGTCGATGACGAGGCTGGCCTCGAAGCTGGTGCCCCCCATATCGATGCAGATCAGGTTGGGCATGCCGGCGACCGCGGACAGCGCACATCCCGCGACATTGCCGCCGACCGGGCCGGAGAGCAGCGAAAGGATGCCCTTGTCGCCCGCATCGTCGGCGCGCATCAGGCCGCCGTTGGACTGGAGCAGGAACAGCCTGGTCTCCGCCTTGGCGCGTAGCGCCTCCAGCAGATCGGCGAGGTAGCGGCTCAGGATCGGCGAGGTGTAGCCGTTGATCACTGCCGTGCTCGTCCGCTCATATTCGCGCCATTCGCGGCAGACCTCGTGGCTCGGGCCGATCAGCACGTTCGGCAGCTTCGCGCGCAGCGCCGCGGCCACCGCCGCCTCGTTCGCGGGGTTGCGGTAGCTGTGCAGCAGGCAGATCGCGACCGCCTCGTAGCCGCCGGCCTCGATCGTCGCGGCGAGGGCGTCGAGTTCGGCCGCGTTCGGCGCCGTCTCGATCGATCCGTCCGCCAGCGTGCGCTCGTCCACCTCGAAGATGTCGCGGCGCGCCACCAGCGGGGCGGGGTAGCGGAAATGCATGTCGTAAGGCTGCGGGCGGTTGCCGCGCCGCATCTCGTAGACGTCGCGGAAGCCCTTTGTAGCGACCAGCGCCATCTTCGCGCCCTTGCGCTCCAGGAATGCATTGAGGTGGACCGTGGTGCCGTGCAGCACGGTTGCCGCCGTGCCCGAACCGATCCCCGCCTTGTCCAGCGCGTCGATCACTGACGGCCAGAAGAGGGGCGGGGAGGACGGCACCTTGACCGTCGAGAACCGCTTCGTCTCGCCGTCGAACATGGCCAGATCGGTGAATGTGCCGCCCACGTCGATGCCGACATGCGCCCGGACGCTACCCATTTCATCTCCGAGAGTCGCTGAAAGTCCTCTCTGGGTTACCGCGCAAAAAAAATTGCACAAGATGGATATTGAATATTGGATCCAAAAAAATTCCGTGTATCAAAGAGGGCAAGGACGCCCCATCCGATGCGGCGTCTCTGCCTATCCGGGGAGAACGACATGAAGATGGTGTGGGCGGCCGCGATGGCCGGTGTGTCGATGGCGGCGCTGGGCGCCGGGGCCGTGCAGGCGCAGGACGCGACGTCGGCCGCCGCCGCGCAGGCATCCGACAACGAGATCGTGGTCACGGCGCAGCGCCGTTCGGAAAAGCTGCAGAACGTGCCGATCTCGATCAACGCCTTCACCGGAAAGCAGCTTCAGGAACTGCGCGTGACGACGGCGGCCGATGTTGCCAACATCTCGCCGGGCGTGTTCGTTACCGGATCGCGCGGGGATCAGAACCCGGTCTTCTCGATCCGCGGCCTGAGCCTCAACGACACCTTCTCGAACAACAACCCGGAAGTCGGCATCTATGTCGACGACGTGATCCAGCCGTTCACGCCGATGATGTCCGGCCAGTTGTTCGATCTCCAGCGCATCGAGGTGCTGAAGGGGCCGCAGGGCACGCTCTACGGGCGCAACACCACCGCCGGCGCGATCAACTTCATCAGCGTGAAGCCGTCGCAGCAGACGAGCGGCTACGTCACCGGCACCTGGGCGCGGTTCGGCCGCAAGGAGCTGGAAGGGGCGTTCGGCGGCGGCGTGACGGACACGCTGGCGGTGCGCTTCTCCGGCAAGACGGTGCAGCAGAGCGGCGGCTGGCAGTATAACGACCTGACCGGCCAGACCATCGGCAAGGTGCACGACGTCTCGCTGCGCGCACAGGCGCTGTGGACGCCGACCAGCCGGCTGACCGTCTCGCTGGAAGGCACCTACCTCTACGACAAGAGCCAGCCGCAGCAGCGCCAGCATGTCGGCTATTACGCCGCCGACGGCTCGGGCGCCTTCTGCGCGGCGGGCCTCGCCGGCTATCGCGATCCCAACACCTGCGTCGATCTGCTCGGCTATCACGACACCGATCCGAACCAGCGCCACGTATCGGACGGCTCGATCTACGGCACCTGGTCGGTGGCGCACGGCGCCGGCGTGAACCTCAACATCGGTTACGATCTCGGCGCGGCCAAGCTGACCGCCATCTCCGCATATAATTACTACAACCGCTCCTCGCCGGACGATTCCGACGGATCGCCCTATGTCGAGCTGGACGGGCTGTTCAGCGACAAGATCCAGTCCTTCACGCAGGAACTCCGCCTCGCGTCGAACGGCTCCGGCCCGTTCACCTGGGTCGGCGGTCTCTATTATTCGTGGGATCGGATCGGCGGCGACACGCTGCAGGCGCTGGACGATTTCCCGTTCCACACCCGCGTCGACACCTCCTACGTGCAGACGACCAATTCCTACGCCGCGTTCGGCCAGGCGGGCTATGCGATCACGCCGAAGCTCAAGCTCACCGGCGGCCTGCGCTTCACCCGCGACGAGAAGCGCTACACGTATGATGCGGTCGACCTGAACCCGTTCGGCGATTCCAGCCTGCCGCCGACCGCCGGCTTCGTGCAGAACCACGTCAACCAGAGCAATCTGTCGGGCAAGGTCGGTCTCGACTACAAGCTGACCGACGACGCCATGGTTTATGCGAGCTACAGCCGGGGCTACAAGGCGGGCGGCTTCAAGGCGGCGATCGCCTTCAACCCCGACGAGACGACGCCGTTCCGCGGCGAGACGGTCGACGCCTACGAAGCGGGCGTGAAGACCACCTGGCTCGACGGCAAGCTGACCCTCAACGCCGCCGGCTACTACAACAAGTGGCATAATTTTCAGGCGAGCGTGACGATCATCGAGAACGGCGTCAGCGTCATCACGCTGGCCAATGCCGGCGACGCGCGCACCTACGGCTTCGAGGCCGAGGCCGATTACAAGCCGACCCGCAACCTGTCGCTGCGCGTGACCGGCAACTGGCTGAGCAGCAAGATCACGAAGTTCAACACCCAGCCCGGTTCGGACGACTTCACCGGCAACCAGCTGGCCAACGCCCCCAAGCTCACGCTCGACGGCCAGGCCCGCTGGGAGACGCCGATCGGCAACGATCATGTCGGCGTCTACATCCTCGGCGACGCCTCTTACCGCAGCAAGACCTACTTCTCGCTGGCCGAGCGCGGGCAGAATTCGCAGGCCGGCTACTGGCTGCTCAACGGCCGGATCGGCGTCCACGATCGCAACGACAAGTGGGAAGTGGCGGTGTTCGGTAAGAACATCCTGAACAAGCTCTACATCTCCCAGTCCTACGATAATTGGGGCGGAGCCTTCCCGTCGTCCAACTATCTGGGCGATCCCGCCACCTACGGCGTGCAGGTCACCTTCCGCTACTGATGCCATCCTTCCGGCCGTCGCTCGGGCGGCGGCCGGATCTCCGGTGATCCATGCACGATCGATCGAACAATCTCTGGTGGGCGACGGCTGGCGAGCGCGCCGTCGCGCCCGCTCTCAGCCGGCAAACGAAGGCTGACATCGCCATCGTCGGCGCCGGCATCATGGGCACGTCGGCCGCGCTTGCCCTTGCCGAAGCCGGCGCGGACGTCGCCGTGCTGGAAGCGGGCGAGGTCGGCGAGGGGGCCTCGTCGCGGCCCGGCGGCTTCGTCGTTCCGCACTTGAGCGTCGGCTCGCCCGACGAGGTGCGAGAACGGATCGGCGACATCGCCGATACGCTGCTGCCGATGGTCGGCCGATCGGCGCAGGCGGTGTTCGACCGTATCCGCGCCTACGGCATCGACTGCGACGCGCGGCAGGGCGGCTGGTATCATCCCGCGCACGCTGTCGGCGCCATGGAGCGGGTGAGGGACATCGTCATCCAGTGGGAGCGGCTCGGCTTCCCCGGCGAGATGCTCGATGCCCGGCAGACCGCCGAGCGTACCTCGGCGCAGGGTTATGTCGGCTCGTGGTTCGCTGCCAGCGGCGGCACGCTGCATCCCCTGCGCTATTGCCGCGGGATGATGGACGCCGCCGCCGCGCGTGGCGCGCGGCTCTACGAACGGTCCCGCGTCCTCGGCATCGAAGCGCAGCCGGGATCCTACCGGCTGGTGACGGAGCGGGGTTCGCTCGTCGCCGACCGGGTGCTGGTATGCACCAACGGGCTTTCGTCCGCGCTCGCACCGTCGATGACGGCGACGATCGTGCCGCTGCGCGTCTGGCAATGCGCAACCGAGCCGCTGCCCGCCGAATGGACCGCGCATCTCTTCCGGAATGGCGAGTGCCTGTCCGACACGCGCCGCAACCTGTTCACCTATCGGGTCGACAGCGAGGGCCGGATCGTGACGGGCGCGCTCGATGCGTTCGCCACCTCGCCCAAGCGGAGCGCCGCGATCATGGCGCGCCGGCTGAAGGCGATGCTCGGCCTGCCGGACGTGCCCCGCATCCAGCATATGTGGTGGGGCGACAGCTCGCTCTCCGCGCCGCGTTACCCCGCCTCGATGGTGGTGAACGGCGGCATCATCTCGGCGTCCGCCTGCAACGCGCGGGGCATCGCGCTGTCCAGCGTGGTGGGCGAGGCGCTGGCCGACCATCTGCTCACCGGTGCGCCGCTGCCGCTGCCGACGCTGGGTGGAGCCAGCCGTGCGAGCGCCGGGCTGCAATCCCGGCTCAGCAATTTCTACCCCCATATCGCGCCGCTGCTCGACTGGCTCGACGCCCGGCGCCATGACTGAGGACATTATGAGCGAACATCCCATCGTCGCCTTCTTCACCTGGTGGAACGGAGCGATGCGCGACCCCGCCGAGCTGACCCCGGAAGGCTTTGCGCGCTTCTTCACCGAAGATGGCCGCCTGATCGTCAACGGCAATCTGCGCGCGACCGGCTGGGAGGCGATGGCGACCCATTATGCCGCGATCGCCGCGCGCTGCGAGGAGGTGGCGATGGTGCTGCCGGTGGAGGAGGGCTTCGCGACCAAAGAGCGCGCCTTCGTCCACTGCCGCACCCACGTCATCGCCGACGGCAAGCAGGCGGCCGAAGAGGCGATGGCCTATGCGATCGTCGAGGACGGGCGGATGGCGCTGCTGCGCGTCGTCTCGCTCTCGGTCTGAGGCGCGCCATGGTCAGGCTTGCCGCCCGCGTCACCGCGACGTCCAAGAAGAGCTACGGCATGTACGAGCAGGCGCTGGCGCTCGATGCCGCCGGCGTCGATCTCGTCCATCTGGAGTTCGGTCGCCCGATCCACGACACGCCTGCCCACATCAAGGCGGCGACCGTCGCCGCGCTGGAGGGGGGCCACGTTCATTACAGCGACATGATGGGCGAGCGCGCCTTTCGTGACGCGATCGCGATCAAGCTGCGCGCCTTCAACCATATCGAGGCGGCGCCGAACGAGATCCTCGTCACCAACGGGCTGACGCAAGGGTCTTATGCGGCGTTCATGGCGCTGATCGATCCGGGCGACGAAGTGATCCTGCTCGATCCTTACTACCCGCAGCATGTCGGCAAGATCGAAATGGCGGGCGGCAAGATCGTCACCGTGCCGCTCGATGCGGACAATGATTTCGCGATCCGCGCGGACTGGGTGGAAGCCGCCGTCACACCGCGCACCCGCATGATCGTGATGGTGAACCCGGCCAACCCCACCGGCCGCGTCTACACACGCGAGGAACTGGCGGCGCTGGCCGACGTCGCGATCCGCCACGATCTCGTCGTCGTGTCGGACGAGGTGTACGAATATATCACCTTCGGCGAGGCCGATCATGTCAGCATCGCATCGCTGCCGGGGATGAAGGAGAGGACCGTCTCGCTGTTCGCCTTCACCAAGGCTTATGCGATGGACGGCTGGCGGCTGGGCTATGCCGTTGCCGACGCCAGCCTGATGCCGGGCCTCGTCAAGATCTCGACCAGCGCCGTCACCCACGTCAACGCCTTCATCCAATATGGCGGGCTTGCCGCCGTCACCGGGCCGGAAGCGCCGGTCAGCGAGATGGTGGCGGACGACAAGGCCAAGCGCGATCTCGTCGTGCGGCGGATGAACCAGATGCCGGGCGTGCGCTGCCCCTCGCCGCAGGGTACGATCTACGCCTTTCCGGACATCACCGGCACCGACATCGGATCGCAGGCGCTGGCCGAGCGGCTGCTGAACGAGGCGCATGTCGTCGTCGAGGCGGGCAGCTTCTACGGCGCGAAGGGTGAGGGACACCTGCGGGTCTGTTTCGGATCGGAGACGATCGAGCGGATCGACCTCGCGCTTGACAGGATGCAGAGCTTCTTCAACGGCCTGTAATCCGAACGGGCGGCTCGCCTCGCCCGGCCGCCCGACCCGCTTGCTTCATGGAAGATCCTTGCGCCCTCTCGCCACCGAACTGCCCGGCTCGCTGATCCGTACCATCGCCAATGCCGCGATGGGGCGGGAGGACGTCATCCCGCTTTGGTTTGGCGAGAGCGACCTGCCAACGCCGCGGGCGGTGGTGGAAGCCGCGAACGCCAGCCTCAGCGCGGGCGATACCTTCTACGGCCCCAATCTGGGCATCGCGCCGCTCCGTGACGCGCTGACCGGCTACCTGGCGCGGATCCACGGCGCGGACCTCTCGGTCGACCAGATCGCCGTCACCTCGTCCGGCCTCAACGCGATTCTGCTGGTGCTCTCTGCGATTGTCGATCCGGGCGATGAAGTGGTGGTGGTGACGCCGACATGGCCGAACCTGATCGCCGTGCCGCGCGTGCTGGGTGCCGTCGTGCGCGAGGTGCCGCTGCGGCTCGACGGCGCGCGCTTCGTGCTCGATCTCGATGCGATCGTCGGGGCGCTCGGGCCGCGCACCCGTGCGGTGATCCTCAACAGCCCCCACAACCCGACCGGCTGGCGGATGCCGGCCGCCGATATGGCGCGACTGGTGGACGAGCTGGGCCGGCGCGGCGTCTGGCTGATCGCCGACGAGGTCTATGCCCGCATCCTGCGGCCCGGTGCCGACACGCGCTCCTTCCTGTCGCATTTCGACGATGCGGGGCGGGTGATCGTCGTCAACAGCTTCTCGAAGACCTGGGCGATGACCGGGTGGCGGCTCGGCTGGGTGGTGGCGCCGCGCGCCTTTGTGGCGGCGCTGGAGCGGCTGATCGAGTTCAACACTTCCTGCGCGCCGGGCTTCGTCCAGCGGGGCGGCATCGCCGCGCTCGGGCCGGAGGGGGATGCCTTCGTGGCGATGCAGGCGGAGCGGCTGGAGGCGGCGCGCGCCGCCGCCGTGGCGGTGCTGGCGAAGGATCCGCGCATCCTGGTCCCCGAGACCGAGGCGACCTTCTACCTCTTCCCCCGCGTCGATGGCCTCGCCGACGGCGAGGCACTCGCCTGGCGCGCGATCGAGCATGGCGTGGGCATCGCGCCCGGCGAGGCCTTCGGCGATGTCGGGCGGGGCCATATCCGCCTCTGCTTCGCGCGCGATCCCGCCGCGATCCGCACCGCCGCCGACAGACTGCTCGCCGCGCTGCGCTGAGGGGCGCCGCGCCGCATATTGCGCACTGCCCCGATATACTTTAGACATAAAATAAATCGGAGGTTCCGCAGATGCGTGTCGCATGTCTCGGTGGTGGCCCGGCGGGGCTGTATTTCGCGATTTCGATGAAGCTGCGCGATCCGTCGCACGACGTCGTCGTGATCGAGCGGAACAAGGCCGGGGACACGTTCGGCTGGGGCGTCGTCTTCTCCGACCAGACGCTCGCCAACCTGCGCGCCAACGATCCCGCCAGCGCCGCGACGATCGAGGCCGAGTTCGCGCATTGGGACGATATCGAGGTGGTCGTCGGCGATCATGTCGAGCGATCGGGGGGGCACGGCTTCATCGGCATCGGCCGCAAGCGCCTGCTGCAGATCCTGCAGGATCGGGCGCGCGCGCTCGGCGTGCGGCTGGAGTTCGAGACCGAGTTCGATTCCGATCTTTCGGCCTATGCCGACTACGACCTGATCGTCGCGGCGGACGGGATCAACAGCCGCATCCGCACCGCGCATGAGGATCGCTTCGGCGTCGACATCCAGACGCGCGCCAACAAATTCATCTGGCTCGGCACGCCGCGCCTGTTCGACGCCTTCGGCTTCCTGTTCGAAGAGACCGGGCATGGCTGGATCTGGGCGCACGCTTACCGTTTCGACGAGACGCGATCAACGTTCATCGTCGAATGTTCGGAAGCGACGTGGCAGGGCCTCGGCTTCGACACGATGGAGCAGGCCGACGCCATCGCCGCGTGCGAGCGTATCTTCGCGCGTCACCTGCATGGCGAGCCGCTGCTGACCAATGCCGGCCACCTGCGTGGGTCGGCGGCGTGGATCAATTTCCGCCGCGTGCTGTGCGAAACCTGGTCGTTCGACAATGTCGTGCTGCTGGGCGATGCCGCGCACACGGCGCATTTCTCGATCGGATCGGGCACCAAGCTGGCGCTGGAAGATGCGATCAAGCTGGCCGAGGTGATGAGCCGCCCCGGCGTCGCCAGCGACAAGGCGGGGATGCGCGCGGCGCTCGCCGAATATCAGAACGAGCGCCATGTCGAGGTGCTCAAGATCCAGAATTCGGCGCGCAACTCGACCGAATGGTTCGAGACGCTGCATCGCTATATAGGATTCGCGCCCGAACAGTTCGCTTACTCGCTGCTCACCCGCTCGCAGCGCGTCAGCCACGAGAATCTCCGCCTGCGCGATCCGCGCTGGCTGGCGGGGATCGAGCGCTGGTTCGGCGCGCGGGCCGGACGCAACGACGACGCGCCGCCCGCCCCGCCGATGTTCGCGCCTTATGCGCTGCGGGGTTTGCAACTCGCCAACCGCGTCGTGGTGTCGCCGGTGCTCACCTATGCGGCGGGGCCGGACGGGTGCCCGAGCGACTTCCACCTCGTCCACTACGGCGCGCGCGCGATGGGCGGGGCAGGGCTGGTCGTCACCGAGATGACGGCGGTGTCCGCCGATGGCCGGATCACGCCCCATTGCCCCGGCCTCTATGACGACGCGCAGGTCGCGGCGTGGCGGCGGGTCGCCGATTTCGTCCACGCCAACAGCGCCGCGAAGCTCTGCGTACAGCTCGGGCATGCAGGCGCGCGCGGTGCGACGAAGCCCGGCTTCGTCCAGCCGGACGTGCCGCTGGCGGACGGCGGATGGCCGCTGATCTCCGCCTCGGCCGAGCGCTACAAGCCCGACAGCCAGGTGCCGGTCGAGATGAACCGCGCCGACATGCGCCGCGTGGTCCGCGATTTCGCGCTCGCCGCCACCCGCGCCGCCGATGCCGGCTTCGACATGATCGAGATCCAGGCGGGCCACGGCTTACTGCTGTCGAGCTTCCTGACGCCGCTGATGAACCATCGCACCGACGAATATGGCGGCAGCCTGGAGAACCGGCTGCGCCTGCCCGTCGAGGTGGTGCGCGCGGTGCGCGAGGCGTGGGGCGAGGCGCGCCCGATCGCGGTGCGTATCTCGGCGAACGACTGGGCGGGCGAGGCTGGCGTCACCCCGGCCGAGGCCGTGCGGATCGCCGCCGCGCTGCGCGATGCCGGCGCGGACCTGATCGACGTGTCGGCGGGCGAGACCTCGGCCACCGCCAAGCCGGTCTATGGCCGCATGTTCCAGACGCCCTTCTCCGATCGCATCCGCAACGAGGGCGGCTGCGCGACCATGGCGGTGGGCAACATCTTCGAGCCGGATCACGTCAACTCGATCCTCGCCGCCGGCCGCGCCGATCTGGTCGCGCTGGGCCGGCCCCATCTGGCGGACCCGGCGTGGACGATGCGGGCGGCGGCGCAGGCCGGCTATCGCGATCTCGCGGTGCCCAGGGCCTATGCACTCGGCCAGTCCCAGCTCGCGCGGACCTTGCAACGTCAGGCGGAAGCGTCATGAGACGGTTCGGTCTGGGGGAGCGACAATGAGCGGACGACTACGGGAAAAGCATGACGGGGCGTTGGCCGCCCGCACCGACGTCCGCGTGTGGCTGCGCCTGCTCAGCTGCTCGACGATCATCGAGAAGCGGCTGCGGCGGCGCTTCGTCGCGCAATATGACACCACGCTGCCGCGCTTCGACGTGATGGCGACGCTGGAACGCCATCCGCACGGCGTGACGATGGGGGAATTGTCGCGCACGCTGCTCGTCTCCAACGGCAACGTGACGGCGCTCGTGCGACAGCTGGAATCCGATGGCTTCGCGGTCAGCCGGCCCGCGCCCGAGGACAAGCGCTCCTCGATTGTCGCGCTGACCGATCGGGGCCGCGCGCATTTCGCCGAGCTGGCCGACGCCCACCACGCGTGGATCAAGCGGATGTTCGCCGGCATGCCGCGCGACGACAAGACTGCATTGTACCGGCTGCTGGCGACGCTCAAGGCGTCGATCGCGGCCGACGAAGAGGAGCCTGAATGACCTTCGTTTCGCAGCAGGAGGTGCGGTTCGCGCATGTCGATGCCGCCGGTATCGTCTTCTATCCCCGCTATTTCGAGATGCTCAACGCCGCGGTCGAGGATTTCTTCGCGCAGCATGTCGGCGTCGATTTTCGCACGATGCATCTCGATCGCGGGATCGGCGTGCCGACCGTGAAGCTGGAGAGCGAATTCGCGACGCCCGGCCGGCTCGGTGACCGGCTCGATTTTCGGATCGACGTGGCGCGGGTCGGCCGCTCGTCCGTGGAGCTGGCGATCGAAGTGCGCTGCGGCGACATGCTGCGCTTCACCGCCCGCCCGGTGCTGGTGTGCATGGACCTGAAGACCGGCCGTCCGCTGGCCTGGCCGATCGACATGCGCCCGCAGGAAGCCGCCGAAGCGGCCTGAACGTTCGACGGGGCGGCCTTCAAAAGAGGGGGGTGAGGCCGCCCCGCCCGGCTCAGCCTGCCACCACGGGGTGGCGCAGCTTGCCGATTCCGCCGACCTCGGCCTCGATCACGTCGCCCGGCCACACCCACTCCTGCGGATCGCGGCCGGCGCCGACGCCCGCCGGCGTGCCAGTGGCGATGATGTCGCCCGGCTCCAGCGTGATGCCCTGGCTGATGTCCGAAATCAGGAAATCGACCTTGAACAGCATGTGCTTGGTGTTCGAACGCTGCTTCTCGACGCCGTTGACGGTGAGCCACAGATCGAGCGTCTGCGGATCGGGGATCTCGTCGGCGGTGACGATGCACGGGCCCATCGGCGCGTAGCTGTCCTGCCCCTTGGAATAGATCCACTGGCCGGCGCGGCGGTTGTCGCGCGCGCTCATGTCGATGCACACGGTGTAACCGAACACGTGGTTGAGCGCGTCCTCGGTGGCCACGCGCTTCGCCGTGCGGCCGATCACGCAGGCCAGTTCGACCTCCCAGTCGAGCTGCTGGGTGATATCGGCGCGGTGCACCACCGGGTCGCCCGGTGCCACCACCGTGGTCGGCGGCTTGGAGAAGATCACCGGCTGTTTGGGCAGATCCTTGGACGTGTCGAGCGACTTGGCGCTCTCGGCGACATGCTCGACATAGTTGAGGCCGATGCCGAAGATGTTCTTGCGCGGGCGCGGGATCGGCGCGAGCAGCGTGACGTTGACCAGCGGCAGCGCGCCGCCGACCGGCCAGCGGCCCTTGGCCTCCTCCAGCAGCGCCTTCAGCTCGGTGAGCGCCACCGGGCCGAGATCGATGAAGTCGAGCATCCGCGACGGGAAGGGGACGTCGTAGCGCTCGCCGAGGATGGCGACGTCGATGACGAGATCGTCGACCAGCACGCCGAGCCGGCCCTCCGCTTCGACGGAGGCGCGATAGGTAACGAGACGCATGGCGGTCCTTTCAGGAAAAGATCAGGAGAGGACGGGCTGGTGCCCGCCATTTTCGGCAAGGCCCTCGGCCCGGTAGAGACCGAGCGCGCGCATCACCGGCAGATCGTGGAACGAAAAGAGGCAGGCGTCGTCGCTGGCCGATCCGTTGACATGCTCGTGCCACATCCAGCTCGGCACGACGAAGATGTCGCGCTCCTTCCAGTCGAGCCGCTGGCCGTTGACGATGGTGTGGCCGGATCCCTTGGCGCACTGATAGACGAACGAGCCGACCTCGCGATGCGCCTTGGTGTGCTCGCCGGGGCGCAGCAGCTGCATGGATGCGCCCATCGTCGACATGGGCGCACCGCCGGTGAACGGGTTCACATAGTCCATGTGGATGCCGTCATAGGGCGATCCGTCGGTGACCTTGCTGTATTTGAGCAGCGCCTCGTAGGTCGGCTCCCACTCATATTTCAGCAGCGGCGAATAGCGCTTGGACCAGGTTTCGCCGGCAGGCTTGAGCGCGGGGTTGCCCCATGTCGCGGTCGAATCGTCGACCGGGAAGCTCACCGCCTGCTGCAGATCGGGATGGACCTCGTAGAAGTTCGCGTCGAGCGCGTTCATCAGCGGGATGTCGAGCCCGTCCTGCCAGGTGCAGACGGTGCCGTTCTCAGCGACGCCATGCTCGTGCCAGGTGCCATTGGGGGTCAGCACGAAGTCGTTGCGGCCGAGCGTCATCTTGTGGCCGTCGACGTTGGTGAAGGCGCCCGATCCCTCCATGATGAAGCGCAGCGCCGAAGCGGAATGGCGGTGGCTGGAGGCGAGCTCGCCCGGTCCCATCACCTGGATGCCCGAATAGAGCCAGCCGACCGCCGCTGTCACGTCGCGCCGGCCAGGATTGGCGAGATAGACGACGCGGCGGCCGGCCTGCTCCGGCGTCACCAGTTCGAGCGCGCGCATCACATGATCGCGCAGCCGGTCGTAATGCCACACGATCGGCACCGATTGGGTGATCGGCTCCCACGGCTCGATCTTGTTGGCGACCGTCCACAGCGCGCCGGCACCCTGCGCCTCCAGGTCACGGTAGAAGTCGACCAGCTCGGCGGTGTCGGCGACGTTGGCGCGGCCGATCATCTCTTCGCGATAGTCGTCGTAGCTCTCGGTCGCCATCGGTTGCCCTTCCGTGAAACTGTTATAGGCTTAAAATATATTGCACCGCGCTGTCAACGCGACCAGAAGGATGCCATGGCTTTCGCGGGAGATGGCGTATGACCCAGTCTGTTTCGGGCACCTACAAGGCGGCGGTGGTGCAATCGGCATCGGTGCCGTTCGATCCGATGGCCTCGGCGGAGAAGGCGGCGCGGCTGGTGCGCGAGGCTGCGGCTGGCGGCGCACGGCTGGCTGTGTTCCCCGAAGTGTTCCTCGGCGGCTATCCCAAGGGGGCCTCGTTCGGCACGCCGGTCGGCATGCGCAAGCCCGAGGGGCGGGATGCCTTTCGCCGTTATCACGAAGGCGCGATCGATCTCGACGGACCCGAGGTCGCCCTCGTCGCGGAGGCCTGCGCGGAGACGGGGCTGTTCGTCGTCATCGGCTGCCTCGAACGCGACGGCGGGACGCTCTACTGCACGGCCCTGTTCTTCGATGGCGCGGACGGCCTCGTCGGCAAGCATCGCAAGCTGATGCCGACCGGCGCCGAGCGGCTGATCTGGGGCTTCGGCGACGGATCGACGATGCCGGTGTTCGACACCTCGCTCGGCCGGATCGGCGCGGTGATCTGCTGGGAAAACTACATGCCGGCGCTGCGCCTCGCGATGTACGACAAGCGCGTGAGCATCTATTGCACGCCGACCGCCGACGATCGCGACACCTGGGCACCCTCGATGCAGCATATTGCGCTGGAGGGGCGCTGCTACGTCCTCTCGTCCTGCCAGCACATCACCCGTGCGGCCTTCCCCGACGATTACGAATGCGCGCTCGGCGACGATCCCGATACGATCATGATGCGCGGCGGCAGCGTGATCGTCAGCCCCCACGGCCAGATACTCGCCGGGCCGGACTTCACGCCGGAAACGATCCTCTATGCGGATATCGATCTGGGTGAGGTGGTGCGCGGCAAGTATGATTTCGACGTGGTCGGCCATTATGCCCGCCCCGACGTCTTCCGCCTGACGGTGGACGAGACGGCGCAGTCGGCCGTCGTCCGCAAGGGATAAGGCATATGGACTTCGACATGCGCGCGCTGCCCAAGGCGAGCCGCTACAAGATCCTCGGATCGTGCGTAACGCCGCGTCCGATCGCGTGGGTGACGTCGCGATCGGCGGACGGGCTGGTCAATGCCGCGCCCTACAGCTTCTTCAACGTGCTGGGCGACGAACCGCCGACGATCGCGCTGGGCATGCTCCGGCACGGCGAAGGGCGGCTCAAGGACACGCCGCGCAATATCGTCGAGACCGGCGAATTCGTCGTCAATCTCGTCAGCGAGGATCATGGCCAGGCGATGAACCTCACCTGCATCGACGCGCCCGCCGACGTGAGCGAGGTGGAACTGGCGGGGCTGCAACTGCCTGCCAGCATCCAGGTCGCGCCGCCGCGCATCGCCACGGCTCCGGCCAGCTTCGAATGCCGCGTGCTGCACGCGATCGAGACGGGGCCGGACCAGATGGCGGTGATCGGCGAGGTGGTCCACGCCCACGTCCGCGACGAATTCATCGAGGATCCGGAGCGTCTCTACATCGACACGCTCGCCATGAAGCTGCTCGCGCGGATGCACGGTGCCGGATGGTACAGCCGCCAGACCGACCTGATCCAGATGACGCGCCCGACCTGGGCCGAGCGTATGGCGGACGGCGCGGCGTAGCGCGCCGCCGCTACGCGGCGACGCGCCCGATCGGGTAGAGCATGTGGCGCTCGTCGCGATAGGGCGAACGCAGGTAGAACCAGTGAAGCCGCGCCATCGGATCGGCGGCGAAAGCCGGATCGGCGGCGAGCCTGACCTCGAAGGCGGCGCGCAGGTCGGGATCGGTCGCCAGCATCTCGTCGGCCATCGGCGCGATGACATAGGCTTCCATATATTCGACCGGATCGAGCATTCCGGCGATCATGCCCTGGCGGAACAGCGAATCCGCGCAGGCCGGCTCCAGCATGTGGATCGCGAGATCGCCGAGCGGCTGGTCGGTCGGCACATAGGCCGAACCGGCGGGGAAGGTCTCCCGGCGGGTCTCGACCGTCGAGCAATCGGCGGCGAGCGCGACGCGCCGTTCCGACACGCGCGGCGCCAGCGTGAGATCGGCGAGGCGGATCATCGCGACCTCCACCTCCACCGGCCCGGCGGCGATGTCGTGCGCGATGCCGTGGAGCCGCAGACGCTCGATCACGGCGGTTTCGGAAACCGGCACCCAATAGCCGCGCGGGCGCGCGATGGTGATCGCCGGCTGCGATCCGAACAGCGGCACCTCGACCGGCGGCAGCGGCGTGCCGAGCCAGCGGACCTCCTGCGCGCCCGACGCGGGCGAGGCGTAAAAGTCCGACGCGATGGGGTGGAAGGTGACGTTGCGCACCGGCGCCTCGGCCATGTCCCAGGTGAGGATGGGCCGGGCGGCGTGGCGCGTGCGATCCGCCTCGGTCGCGGTACGCAGTGCCGCAATGTCGCCCCCGGCGAGCGCGAGGGTGGCTTCGAGCAGGGCATAGGTGCCGAGCACCCGCTGCTTCACCGGCTTGAGCGAGTGATTCTCGACGAGTACCGTCGCGAGGTGCCGCATATCGCCATAACCGTGCGAGAATCGCGGCGGGAAGGCGGGGAGCATCAGGCCCAGCTCCGGCCGGCGATCGTCCGCGGCGAGGATCAGCGGGCCGGGAATATGGCCCCAGCCTTTCATGCTCGCCGATACGGTGGGTCGATAGGTGCCCTCCAGCCAGGCGCTGATCGCCGGCGAAGCGGAATAGGGCACGTCCTGAAAGCCGTAGGTGATGTCATATTGGTAATCGAGCCCGTCGGTGACGTGCATGTCGACGTAGAGATCCGGGTCGATCTCGCCGATCAGGGCGAGGATCGCCCGCATTTCCGGGCCGTCCGCCTTCACGAAGTCGCGGTTGAGGTTGAGGCCCTGCGCGGAGGCGCGCCAGCCCTGCAGCTCGGGGCCGCGCTGGTTGGGGCGGCTGAACGCGGATCGCCGCTCATGCCCGTCGGGGTTCAGCACCGGCACGAAATACCAGTCGCAACCGTCGAGCAAAGCGTCGCGGCCGTGGAAGGCGATGTCCCGCACCAGCATCAGCCCGGCGTCCTTGCCGTCGATCTCGCCGGGATGGATGCCGCATTCGGTGAGCACGCGGGCGGCGCTGGCGGACGTTCGAGGGGCCGCCGCCGCCTCATGGTCGCGGCTGGCGATCACCAGCGTCAGCGGACGCCCTTCGGCCGAGCGCCCATATTCGCGCATCCGTACCAGCGGCGACTGCGCGCAGATCGCGCGGAGAACGGCCAGCGTCTCTTCGTAGGTCGGCGTCGTGGCGAAGTCGCTGGCCTCGGCGGGCAGGCGATGCGGATCGTCGCCCGCGGCGATCAGCGTCTCGCTGCGGCCCGTCCAGGGCTGGACGGGAGGCAGGGGCGCGCGCCGATCGGCAGGCCAGGAATAGCTCGTCATATCATCCTCGCGAATATGGCCCGATGCGGCCTGGGCGGCCGGGTGTCCAGCGGTTCGACACCCCGCGCGCCGCTGGATCAGGGGGTGGGTTCGATCCTGCGGATCGCCTTGAAGAAGGCGATCCTGCCAAAAGCCACGCGTACTGCGGCCATGATGTCGTGCTCCTCGGCTGTCCCGCCGGCGCGGACCGAGGTGCGATAGTGCACGAACACGCGATCGCCCGAGACGAAGCTGTCTTCCGGGGCGTGCAGCACCACGGCGTCGCTATGATCGCGGATGCGCTGGAAATAGGCGAGCAACCCGGCAGGACCGCGCGCGCGCACGATGCCGTCGATCAGGAACACGGCATCGTCGGTGAAGAAGCGCGCGAAGCCCGCCTCGGTGAAGGCGTTGTCGGCATAGGCCCGGTTCCACCACGCGAACATCCGGGTGACGGCGTCGGGTTCCTCGTCCGGAGTCCAGTGATGCACGCAGCCCGCGCCGTGGCCGTCGCATTCCTGGTGCATGGTCATTTCCATGAGAGCTGATCGTAGCGCACGCCCTCTTTCATCACGAAATGGACGGTATCCCACGCCCAGCGCCGGGTCAGCGGATCGGCGCCGAGCGACATGAAATCCGCCAGCTTGCCCGGCTCGATCGATCCGATGCGATGGCTCTCGCCGATCACCTGCGCCGCCATGCCGGTGGCGCACATGATGCCCTCCATCGGCGTGAAGCCGCCCTCGATCAGATATTCGACGGCGTTACCCACCGCGCCGTAATAGACGGTATCCAGCCCGACGCTGACCTTCAGCCCGGCGCGCAGCGCGGCCAGCGCCTGCCCCTGCTGGGTGGCGTTGGAGGGGAAGAAGTCCCGCCCGGCCCGGTTCGGCTCGCCGTCGAGATAGGGTCGATCGACCGTCTCGATCTCGGGGTGCGCGGCGCGGAACTCGAAATATTGCCTGCGGCCATAGTCGATCCAGTCGGCCGGGCCGGTCGCGCCATTGTCGAGATAGTCCCACGTCGATGCGTCGGGCCGGAAGCCGACATAGACGAGCGGAGTGAGGCTCACCCCGACGTCGTGCTTCTTGAGTTCGGCGATCACCTCGGGCGTCAGCGGCCGGGCATGCTCGACATTGTCGACGCCCGCGCGCGCCGCGGCGATGATCGAGGAACCCCAGCGCCCGGTGCAATGCACCGTCACCTTCATGCCCCAGCGATGCGCCTCGTCGACGATCGCCCCCAGCTCCTCGTCCGAATAGATGGTGGTTTCGGGTCCGCTGTCGATCAGCAGGATCTTCATCCACGTCGCGCCGGTGTTGAAGTCCTTGCGGACGCGGGCGCGCAGCGCGTCGACGCCATCGGTCCAGATCGCCTTGCCGCCGTGGCCGCCGGTGGGCGTCACGCCGGTGCCGCCGTCGATGATGCGGGGGCCGGGGACGACGCCGGCGGCGATCCCCGCCTTGGCGTAGCTGTCGATCGGATTGTCCGGCGTGCCTTCGGCGACCATGCGCATGGTGGTGACCCCGCACAGCAGGGCCGCGCGCGCGTTGCGGACCAGCCACAGCATCTGCACGCCGCCTGGCATCGCCGACTGCTCGAACAGGCCGGTCACGCCGCCGGCACCGCGCGCGCCATAGCGGAATACGAGATGGCCGTGGGTGTCGATCAGGCCGGGCAGCAGCGTGTCGTCGCCGAGATCGATCACCTGCGCGCCATCGGGGCAGGGCAACGCCGCCGCCGGCCCGACCGCCTCGATCGTCTTGCCGCGGACGATCACCGCGCCATCGGCGATCGGCATGGCGCCCGTGCCGTCGATGATCTGCCGCGCGCGAATATACTGGATGCTGTCGGTCACCACGGCTCCCGTGTCGAATATCTGACGGCGCATCATGCGACGGAAATCACGAGCCGCTTCGGCGAGATCGTTGCGCTGAACGCAATGGTTGTGGCGCGGGCGATCCGGGCACCCGGCATCTACCGCCGCCCCCTGGGGTTGCCGCCGACACGGATGACCCTATCTCGGTGCCGCCCCGGCCCGGCATCCGCCGCGCCCGACCCGGAGAAACCCGCCATGACCACCACCACCGACACCCAGCTCTTCATCGATGGCGCCTGGGGGCCGGCGGCCGACGGCGCCACGATCGATGTGATCAATCCGGCGACGGGCGAGAAGATTGGCAATCTCGCCAAGGCGGGCACCGCCGATCTCGATCGCGCGCTGGAGGCGACTCAAAAGGGCTTCGCGAAATGGCGCGCCACCTCGCCGTTCGAACGCGCCAGGATCATGCGCAGGGCGGCCGATCTGATGCGCGAACGCGCCGATGCGATCGCCCCGCTGATGACCGCCGAGCAGGGCAAGCCGCTCGCCGAGGCCAAGGGCGAGGCGATGGCATCCGCCGACATCATCGAATGGTTCGCCGAGGAGGGCCGTCGCGCCTACGGTCGCATCATCCCGGCCCGCGCGCCGGGCGTGCACCAGCTGGTGGTGAAGGAGCCGGTCGGCCCGGTCGCCGCCTTCACGCCGTGGAACTTCCCGATCAACCAGGCGGTGCGCAAGGTTTCGGCCGCGCTCGCGGCGGGCTGCTCGATCATCGTCAAGGGGCCGGAGGAGACGCCGGCATCCTGCGCGGAGCTGATCCGCGCCTTCCACGATGCCGGCGTGCCGGCGGGGGTCGTGCAGCTCGTCTACGGCGTGCCGGCGGAGATTTCGTCCTACCTCATCGCCCACCCGGTGATCCGCAAGATGAGCTTCACCGGCTCCACCCCGGTCGGCAAGCAGCTCGCCGCGCTCGCCGGCCAGCACATGAAGCGCGCGACGATGGAGCTGGGCGGTCACGCCCCGGTGATGGTCTTCGAGGATGCCGACATCGCCGCCACCGCGAAGACGATGGCGATGTTCAAGACGCGCAACGCCGGGCAGGTCTGCGTCTCGCCCACCCGCTTCCTGATCCAGAACGATGCGTTCGAGCCGTTCGTCGAGACCTTCGTAGAGACGATCGCCAAGGTGAAGGTGGGTGACGGCGCCGAGCAGGGCACGCAGATGGGTCCGCTTGCCAATGATCGGCGCATCCCGGCGGTCGAGGCGCTGATCCACGATGCGGTGGAGCGCGGCGGCAAGCTGCTGACCGGCGGCAACCGCATCGGCAATCGCGGCAACTTCTTCGAGCCGACGGTGCTGACCAACGTCCCGACTGAGGCGCGGATCATGAACGAGGAACCGTTCGGCCCGGTCGCGATCATCAACCGCTTCTCGACCGAGGAGGAGGCAATCGCCGAAGCCAATCGCCTCCCCTACGGCCTCGCGGCCTAT
The DNA here is from genome assembly GCF_029906645.1 of Sphingomonas oryzagri. Lineage (NCBI taxonomy): Bacteria > Pseudomonadati > Pseudomonadota > Alphaproteobacteria > Sphingomonadales > Sphingomonadaceae > Sphingomonas > Sphingomonas oryzagri. Next base: position 145,421 of record NZ_JARYGZ010000002.1, on the reverse strand, counting down.
GCCTTTACGCGGTCGGCCAAGACGATCCAGGCTTTGGGCGATCAGGTCGAGACTGGCATGATCACGATCAACCATCTCGGCCTCGCGCTGCCGGAGGTGCCGTTCGGCGGCGTCAAGGATTCGGGTTATGGCACCGAGGGCGGCGCCGACGCGCTCGAGCCTTATCTGGTCGCCAAGTACGTGACCCAGGCCTACGCCTGACGATCCCCGAAGTCGGCGTGGCGGACGGGCGGTTCCCCGTCCGCCATCGCCGCCTGCATCGCCGTTCCATCGCCGCGATCTCGGTATCGCTGCAGCATCGGGCGGATCAGCGGCATTCCGCTGCCGGGAATCAAGTATAGATGGACGGCGGAGCCCATCCTGATCCGATCGGCGAACGTCTTCCCACGCCCCATCTTATCGCTTATGGAGCCGCATCCCCGGGGGGCCGCTGACGCGCGGCTGAGAGGTGGGCCGCAGCCCACGACCCGCTGAACCTGATCCGGTTGATACCGGCGTAGGGAGGGTTGAGCGGACATTCCGTCAAGCCCTCCGCTGGAGTGGCTGTACGACGATGAGTGTGAGGTTTTCCCGTATTTCCATGACGTCGGCACGCCGTGCCACGATGGCGTTCCCCGTACTGCTCGCGGCCGTGCCGGCGATGGCGGCGACGGTGGCCGACGAGGCGCCGGCCGACATCCGCGTCGTGGGCCATCCCGATCCGGAAGGCCTCTTGCCTGACCAGCACGCTGCCAAGGCGGTGAGCGCCATCTCGACCGATTTCATCAGCAAGCAGGCACCGACGCTCAACGCCTTCCAGCTGGTCAATCTGCTGCCCGGCGCCAATGTGTCCTCCACCGATCCCTACGGCCTGTCGGTCAGCTCGAGCCTCACGCTGCGCGGGCTGGGGCAGGACGAGATCGGCGTGCTGATGGAAGGCGCGCCGCAGAACGACATCGGCTATTATTACGCCTACCCCTCGCAGTTCGCCGATGCCGAGAATGTGCGGCAGGTGACGCTGGCGCAGGGTGCGGTGGATATCGATTCCCCGACGGTGGGCGGAGCGGGCGGGCTGCTGTCGCTTTCGCTCGACGATCCCAAATCGAAGTTCGGCGGGCTGGTCGATCTCTCGGCCGGTTCCTACGACCAGCGCCGCGCCTTCGTGCGGATCGACACCGGCACGATCGGCGCGACGGGGCTGAAGGCCTTCGTCTCCTACTCGTACAGCCGTGCGGACAATTGGCGCGGGGCCGGCTTCGACACGCGCAGCCACGTCGATGCCAAGCTGCTGAATGAATGGGGCGACGGCAATCGCGCCAGCGTCTCCGTCTCGTTCAACGACGCGAACAACTCGCTCTATCCCAGTCCGACGCTCGCCGACTGGCGGGCGTACGGGCGCGGTTTCAACCTCGACAGGCATTACACCGATGGCGACACCAATTACTGGCGCCTGTCGCGCAGCCCGTTCCGCAACATCTACGTGTCGGCGCCGGTCCACCTGACTCTCTCCGACCGGCTGGCGCTGGACAGCACCAGCTATCTCCAGTTCGGCTACGGCAATTCGCCCTACGGCACGCAATTGAGCGAAGACGGCAACACTCTCGGCACCGAGGCGCTGGGGCCGGTCGCGCTGCCGGGCGCCGATGCGGACGGCATCGCGACGGTACTGGGCAATTTCACCGGCGACCAGTTCCGCGGCGGCAACGTCAGCAAGCTGACCTACCAGGTGGGCGCGCATACGATCACCGCCGGGCTTTGGTTCGACTATGGCACCGATCGCGTGCTGCAGACCTACACGGCAGTTCGCGACGACGGCCATCCGGTCGATCCGTGGGGGTATCAGGATCACGCGATCCGCACCGCCGACGGTCGCCTGCTCGCCTATGAGAATGAGCGGACGATCACGGTGACCAAGGGTTTCTTCCTCGCCGACAGCATTGCGGTGACGCCGCGCCTGACGGTGGATGTCGGGTTCAAGGGCGTGGACGTGCTGCACAACGGCCGCAACTACCTGCCCGGCCCGCAATCGAAGGTGCGCTTCGACAGCTTCGCCGCCCTGCCGCGCGCGGCGGTGCGCTACCAGCTGGACGATCGCCAGCAACTGTTCGCCAACGTCACCACCAACTTCCGCGCGCCGGACGAATACACGCTCTACAACGTGTATGACGGCGGCGCCGTGTCGAGCACCGGCACGACCGACCTGAAGAACGAATATTCGGTCTCCGAGGAGCTGGGCTACCGTTACATCGGCCCGAACCTTTCCGCCTCGCTGACCGGCTTCCACTATCATTTCCGCAACCGTCAGCTGGCGACGGTGATCGATCAGGGCGGCGCGCTGATGAACTCGACGATCAACGCCGGCAGCCAGACCTCCTACGGAGTCGACGGCGAGATCGACTGGCGTCCGGCCAGGGGCATGAGCCTCTACGTCTCTGGCGAATATCTCCACGCGCGGATCGATGGCGACCTGCCGGTGGGCGACGATTATCTGCCCACGAAGGGCAAGCACGCCGTCTCGGCGCCGACCTGGCAGTTCGGCGTCGGCGGCACCTATGACGACGGGCGGCTGTTCGGCAGCACGGCGCTCAAATATGTCGGGCGCCAATATGCGACCTTCACCAACGACGAGAGCATCAAGGGCTATGCGACGCTCGACCTGTCGATCGGCGTCCATCTGGCGGGGCTGATCGATGCGCAGCGCACCGACCTGCGCCTCAACGCGATCAACGTGACCAATCCGCACGTCCTTTCCGGCGTCGAGGCGATCAGCACCAACGCGCAGGATACGACCGGCCGCAACGGCACGGTGATCGCGGGATCGGCGCCCGCTTATTATATCGGGAGCGGGCGGGCCCTCATGGTCACGCTGTCGCGCGCCTTCTGACGATGAGCGCCGCGCTTCCCGCCCACCTCGTCCACGGCATGGGCACCGCGCTGGAGGCTCCGACCTGGCCGGCGATCACGACGGCGGAGGCGGAAGGCGTGATCGGCCGCTTTCCCGGCGCGGGGCGGCTGGTGGGGCTGCGCTGGCATTCGCCGCGCCCCTTCTCGGCGGCGACTTTGCTGCAGACCAGCCGGGGCGAGTTCCTGCTCAAACGGCACCACCGGCGGCTGCGCTCGCCCGAGGATCTGGCGCAGGAGCACGCCTTCGTCGCCCATCTGCGCGCCGCAGGATTGCCGGTGTCGGAGATCATCATGTCGGCGGACCGGCAGGGGGCGTTCGCGCAGGGCGACTGGACCTACGAGCTGCATCGCAAGGCGCCCGGCATCGACCTCTATCGCGACCGGCTGTCGTGGACGCCGTTCCTGTCGAACGGCCACGCCTTCACCGCCGGGGTGGCGCTGGCGCAGCTGCACGTGGCAGCGCGGACCTTTACCGCACCGACGCGCGCGGCGCGGCCATTGGTGGCGAGCTTCACGATCCTGCCGTCGCCCGATCCGCTGGCGGCGGCCGAAGCCTATGTCGCCGATCGTCCGGCGCTCGCCGGCTATCTGGCGGACAAACCGTGGCGGCGGGAACTGGGGCGCCTGTTCGCCACGTTCGGAGACGGGCTACCGGAGCGGCTGGCCGGCCATCGGACGCTCTGGACGCACAATGACTGGCACCCCTCCAACCTGATGTGGACGGCCGACGGTGAGGTCGCGAGCATCATCGACTTCGGCCTCGCGACCCGGACCTCGGCGCTCCATGATCTTGCCACCGCGATCGAGCGCACCGCGATCGAATGGCTGAGGCTGGGGGAGGGCGCCGACATCGCCCAGCCCGATGCCGCCATCGCGCTGCTCGCCGGCTATCGTAGCATCGTGGCGCTCGACGCATCGGAGATCGAAACGGTCGTCCGCCTGCTCCCGCTCGTCCATGTCGAGTTCGCGCTGTCGGAGATCGACTATTTCGCGGGCATCGTCTCCGCGCCCCAGGATGCGGCGATCGCCTGGCACGATTATCTGATCGGTCATGCCGAATGGTTCCTCTCGGCCCCGGCCCGCGATTTCGGTTCGCGGATCATGGGTGCGGCGACCGCCTGATGTCGGCGCTGGAGATCGCCGCGGTCGTCGTGACCTTCCTCGCCATCTGGCTGACCGCGAAGCGCTTGATGCTGTGCTGGCCGATCAATCTTCTGGCCTGCGCGCTCTACTTCAAGCTGTTCCTCGACGTGCGGCTTTATGCCGACATGGTGCTGCAGGCGCTGTTCGGGATCGGCATCCTCTATGGCTGGATCGCATGGGCGATGGGCCGCCGGGACGAGGACGGGGAGGTCGTCGTGGCGCCGCTCCCGCGCGGGCAGGCGGTGGCGGGATTGGTCGTGGGCGCGATCGGCGGCCTTGCCATCGGCTGGTTCACCAGCCGCTACACCAATGCCGCTCTGCCATGGATGGACTCGACGCTGAGCAGCTTCAGCCTCGTCGCCCAGTTCTGGACGGCGCGGCGCCACGCGGCCAGCTGGCGGCTGTGGATCGCGGTGGACCTCATCTATGTCGGCATGTTCGTGTTCAAGGGCCTGATCCTCACCGCCGGGCTTTATGCGGCGATGATCGTGCTCGCCGTAATCGGCTATCGGCGCTGGCGCAGGGTCACGTCCGCATAAGCGTTCCGGAACCGAAAAGATTAATGCAGGTTGTATGGCGCGTTCAGCGTCACGCCACTGTGCGCGGGGCATAACCGGACTCGACGATCGGGCTTCGCCGCCCGACGCTCATGCAGAGGGAGTAGACACGATGACCCGCAAGTTTCTGATCGCCACGCTCGCCGCCGCCGTCGCCACCCCGGTCGCGGTGCCGGCGCCTGCGATGGCCCGCCATTACTATCATGGCCATGACGGCCGCTATCATTATCGCTGCAAGCGCTCGAGCGGCACCACCGGCCTGATCGCCGGTGCGGCCGGCGGCGCGCTGATCGGCAACGCGCTGGGCGGCGGCACGCTCGGCACCATCGCCGGCGGCGTCGGCGGCGGCCTGCTCGGCCGTCACCTCGACAAGAAGCACGACGCCGCGCAGAACCGCCGCAACGGCTGCTGATCCGGTCGCTCAGGCCCGGCGAATAGGGCGTCGCGCTTTGAGCGCGACGCCCTTTTTCTCTGGCCCCACGAAGGTCCACACTGCCAGCACCACCGCCGTCACGCCGATGACCAGCCCCATGGCGTGCGAATAGCTGGACGTTTCCGCGATCCCGGTCTGCAGGCGCAGATTGATCGAGGCGATGAAATTGCCTGCCTGATAGGCGAATCCGGGGAACATGCCGCGCGCTCCGTCCGGCGCCAGCTCATTGATATGGACGGGCACCACGCCCCACGCGCCCTGCACCGCCACCTGCATCAGGAAGGCGCCCACCGCCAGCATCGCCGCCGTATGGCTGAACGCCCAGAGCGGGATGATCGGCAATGCCAGCAAGGCGGCGACGATGATCGCCCAGCGCCGGCTGAACCGATCCGACAGGGCGCCGAAAATCAGCCCGCCGGTGATCGCGCCGACATTCATGATCGCGGTGACGAGGCCGACGGTGTGCGTGTCGAACTTGTGCTCGGTCTGCAGGAAGAGCGGATAGACGTCCTGCGATCCGTGGCTGAAGAAGTTGAAGGCCGTCATCAATACGACGACATAGGCTGCCGTCTTCCAGTGCTTGATGAGCAGCGCGAAGGGATCGGGCCGGTCGCCCTTGTGTCGCGCTTCCTCGAAGGCGGGGCTTTCCTTCACCCACAGCCGGATCACCACCACCAGCAGCGCCGGCACGATGCCAACCATGAACATGCCGCGCCAGCCGATCGTATCGAACAGGAAGTAATAGACCACCGCCGCCAGCAGGTAGCCGCAGGCATAGCCTTCCTGCAGCAGGCCGGAGATCAGTCCGCGCGTCTTCGGCGGGATCGATTCCATCACGAGGCTGGCGCCGATGCCCCACTCGCCGCCCATCGCGAAACCGAACAGGATGCGGATCACAATCAGCGACCACAGGCTGGGCGCGAAGGCGGAGGCGAATTCGAGGATCGAGAAGAGCAGGATGTCGATCATCAGGATCGGGCGCCGGCCGAACCTGTCGGCCAGCCAGCCGAACAGCAGCGCGCCGAACGGTCGCGCCGCGAGCGTCAGCGTCACCGCCCAACTCACCGTCTTGGCATCGGTGCCGAACTCGGCGGCGATCGCCTTCACCATGAAGACCATCAGGAAGAAGTCGAACGCATCCAGCGTCCAGCCCAGGAAGGAGGCGATCACCGCGCTCCACTGGCTGCGATCGAGCGTCTTCAGTTCGCCCAACATCGGCGTCTCCCTGTTCCTCGGCGTCGCGCTGGCATAGACGGGTCGGGCATGTCCGTCACCCGCCTGATCCTCACCGATTTTCGTTCCTACGACGCCGCGACGATCGAGGCGACGCCGGGCTTCGTGGTGCTGACGGGCGAGAATGGCGCGGGCAAGACCAACGTGCTGGAGGCGCTGTCGCTGTTGTCACCGGGGCGGGGGCTGCGCGGCGCCACGCTGTCCGAAATGGCGCGCGGCGACGGGCCGGGCGGCTTCGCGGTGGCCGCGCGGCTGGCGGGCGATATCGAGATCGGCACCGGCACGACGGCGACCGCGCCCGAGCGGCGGCAGGTGCGGATCAACGGTGCGGGGGCGTCTGCCACCTCGCTGTCCGAATGGCTGTCGGTGCTGTGGCTGACGCCCGCGATGGACCGGCTTTTCACCGAAGGGGCGAGCGGGCGGCGGCGCTTCCTCGACCGGCTGGTGCTGGCGCTGGAACCGTCCCACGGGCACCACAGCGCGCGCTACGAAGCGGCGATGCGGGCGCGGAACAAGCTGCTGGCCGAGCCTGCCAATGATTTCGGGGGCGGGGCGGACCCGACGTGGCTTTCGGCGCTGGAGGCCGGCATGGCCGAGCATGGCGAAGCGATCGCGATCGCGCGGGAGCGGGCGCTGGCGGCGCTGGCGGAGCGGCTGGCCGATCAGCCCGAAGGCCCGTTCGCGCGGGCAGGCCTCGCGCTGGAGGGGTGGCGCGGCATCGATCTCGCGGCCGAGCTGCACACCTCGCGCGGTCGCGACGCGGCGGCGGGGCGGACTCTCGCCGGGCCGCACCGTACCGATCTCGTCGTCACCCATCTCGGGAAAAGGCAGCCGGCCGACCGCTGCTCGACCGGGGAACAGAAGGCGTTGTTGCTCGGCATCGTCCTCGCGCACGCCGATCTCGTCGCCGAGCGGGCCGGACGACCGCCGCTGCTGCTGCTCGACGAGGTGGCGGCGCATCTCGATCCCGTCCGCCGCGCCGCGCTGTTCGATCGACTGGCGGCGACCGGCGGACAGGTCTGGATGACCGGCACCGAACCTGCGCTGTTCGAGGGCATCGGTGCCGGCACCATGCTCACCGTGCGCGAAGGCAGGGTGGAGGCCGCGTAATCCTCCCCCCGACGGGGAGGATCGGGAACGTCAGCTCTTGCCGAACAGGCCCGAGGCGAAGCCGCCCAGCTTGTCGGTGAGGCTGCCTTCGCCCTGCAGCAGGCTGGCGAACTGGCCGAGGCTGCCCTCGCCGCCGATATGGCCGATGATCTCATTGAGCGTGTCGGTCGGAAGGCCGGTCTGTTGCGCGGCGATCTCCGCCGTGTCGCCGTCCTGCGGATGGGCGACGCCCAGCGCATGCACCGCTTCTTCCACCTTGTCGGCGGGCAGGCCGATCTTGGTGGCGAGGTTCTCGATATCCACATTGCTGCCGATCTGGCCGAGCAGTCCGTCGAGGATTCCCATCACGATTCTCCGCACTCAGAGGAGGCGGCAGCGTAACAGATGCCGCCCGGTTGACGAGTCCCCTCGCGCCCCGGCAAAGCCCTTTGCCAAAGGAGCAGACGATGGCGGACGCGGGACAGGTGAAGCTGCACGAAAGCTGGCGCGCGCCGCTGTCCGGTGAGTTCGACAGCCCATACATGGCGGCGCTTCGGCAGTTTCTCGTCGCCGAGAAGGCGGCCGGCAAGCGCATCTTCCCCAAGGGCGGCGAGTGGTTCCGCGCGCTGGACCTGACGCCGCTCGATCAGGTGCGCGTCGTCATCCTCGGGCAGGATCCCTATCACGGGCCGGGGCAGGCGCATGGCCTGTGCTTCTCGGTGCAGCCCGGCGTCCGGCCGCCGCCCAGCCTCGTCAACATCTACAAGGAGCTGCACGCCGACCTCGGCATCGCGCGGCCCGATCACGGCTTCCTCGAACATTGGGCGAAGCAGGGCGTGCTGCTGCTCAATTCGGTGCTGACGGTGGAGCAGGGCCTCGCCGCCTCGCACCGCGATCGGGGCTGGGAGAAGTTCACCGACGCCGTGATCCGCCTCGTCGCACAGCAATCTGAGCCGGTCGTCTTCCTGCTCTGGGGCAGCTACGCGCAGAAGAAGGCGGGCTTCGTGAAGACCGTCGAGCAGGGAGGGCACCACCTCGTGCTCAAGTCCGCGCATCCGTCGCCGCTCTCCGCGCACAACGGTTTCCTCGGCTGCCGGCATTTCTCCAAGGCGAACGCCTTTCTGGAAGCGCATGGCCGTCCGCCGATCGACTGGTCGCTGCCTAGCTGTTGGGACCACCTGACCCTGACCCTCTGACAAGCGGCGGTCAGTCGGAAGGCGCTGGTATCGCCACGAAATATCGCGGAAATCCGCCAGATTTCAAGTCTTCAATGGATTCGGAATCCCCGATGGCGTCACGCTCGCGATCCTGATCCGCTAGGTCGGATAGGTGCCGATGCAGGCTTGCCCGATAACGGGTGTCGACCTTCCCTCTTCCTCCCGAGCCATCGAGCCACAATATCCTCTCGATGGAAATCGACCTCGACGACTCCGGCAACCCGGTCTCGCCATTCTTCGCGGCGTGCTCGACGCGCGCCATCGATCTGGGCAAGTCGAACGAACCCCATCCGCATCAGCTGATCCCTGCCCGCTGGCGCTCCACCGGCAAGGCGCTCACGGACTTCGCCGATGAACTCGAAGCCGTCGAGCTCCGCCAGAAAACGGACGGCAGCGCCCTCCTCTCGGCCTACCAGCACCTGGTCTACGAAGCGACGGAGCTGTTCGACTGCTACACCCTGATGCTTCCCGACCGCATCCACCCGAACGGGCGTGCTGAAAAGAACGCGCTCAAGGAGTTCAGGGACGCGGCAAAGCGCCTTCGCGCCTTCACCGCGAACGTCTGCAACCGGTGCAAGCACCAGGGAGCCCAGCTCAAGTTCCTCTGGGCGACCTCCCCCAGCAACGGTCGGACCGGCGCACGCCTGCTCGTGAACGTCTACAGGGACGGCGACAGCCTCGTCCGCGACGACGCGGTCCATCGCGGCAGGATGGCGGGAATGGGCATGGTGCGGATCGGCCACGAACTCGTCCACGCTCTGCTGCGGGTCGACAGGGCCGCAGGCAGGCTCGTCGCCAAGCTGGGGGACGGGCCGGGAGCGCCTATGCAGGCGCGATCGTTCGCGATCCCGATCGGCGACGCCGCCCGACGCATCGCGGCGTTGCGCGCGACCCGCCACGACGACGAGCCCGCGCTCCACGACGGGGTCGTCTTCGAGCCCGGCATGGCCAGGCTCGAGCGCGTCGCGGCCGACAGCTTCGGCCCAAGGTCCGACATCACGGCCGCACTCACTGTCGAGAGCGGCACCACCACCTACTCCCTCGCCTGACGGCGGAGCCGGTGGGCCGCGACGGCCCGAGTCCCCCGGCCATCGCTGAACGTATCGACTTCGCGCGCCGACCGCGCCAATGCACGCCCCCCTCCGTCTCGCGACGGACGATCGACCACCAAGGAGAAACCACGAAGCATGCCGGCGTTCCAGAATCCGACCTTCCAGGAACGACAGCAGGCGGCAGCACGCGCGCGGAGCGCCGCGCTGGCGCAATACAAGTCCCGCCCCCCAGTGGACGAGACCGTGATGGCCGAACGGGCGGCGAGGCGCATCGCGCGCGAAGAGGCCGAGGCGGCCAAGCGCGCCAAGGCCATCCAGGCGAGAGAGGCAGCGGCCCGCGTGAAGGAGGAAGCCGCCGAGGCGAAGCGCGAACAGGACCGGTTGGCGGTTGCCGCCGCCGAGGCACGGGTCAAGGCCGAGCGCGACGCCGAGGTGCAGGCGAGAGCGGAAGCCAAGGCGCGGAAACGGGAGGAGCGCGCGCTCTGGACGGAAGAGGACCGCAAGGCCGCTCGTGACGCGCGCTACGCCGCGAGGAAGGCCAGGCAGGGACGCCGCTAGGCAGAGCTGTAACGAGACCGCCGTGCTGACGACGGCCGTCTCGACGGGCATCGCTCCGTTCGAGCCCGGTTCGCGGTCTAGAACGTCGAACAATCCCCATCCTCGCCCACAGCGGCGACGCCAGAAAGACCGCCCCCGAAACGATTTCTCAACCGCCGACCCTCGCATGGGCCGCTCCGATCTTGGATCGGAGCGCCCGACGGCGATCAGGCCGATCGGGCCGTTGACGAGGAAACCAGTTGCTCATGCGTTCAATCAGTTCATCCGCCCGCTGCGGCGCGCCCGCCGCATCCGACGACTCTCAGCCGACAGCCCCGCGAAGGGGGCGAAAGCCGACGCCCGTCGTCGAGTTTCCGGACGCGCTCACCGGAGACTGGCTCGATCCCGAGTCCTTCGCGGACGCGCTCGCGCTCCACGCCAGACGCCACGGGGACAGCCTCTGGCATCTCCACAAGGCGATCGTCGTCGATGGCGAGACGTTCCAGCGCAAGACGATCCAGGACTGGGCAGCCGGGCGAAAGGTCCCTCAATCCGGAACCAGCTTTGATATCCTGACGCGCATCGAACGCCGTTACCGGCTTCCCGCCGGCTACTTCCGGACGAAGCTGCCGGAAAGCGGCAAGGCCGTCGTCGGCAAGGCGATCCCGACCGTGACCAGATCGGAGCAGCGCCGCCTCGCGTGGCATCTGCCGGAGGACTTCGACCGGCGCCCGGCCGCGCAGCGGGCCGAGATACTCGAGTGGGTGCGGACCGTCGTCATCTCGGGCAGCACCGACTACAGACGCTTCCAGGCCGAGGCGATGAAACACCGATACGCGCTCCGCTTTCCGAAGGCCGAGACGCTGATGGCGGGACCCGTCGTCACCGACGTCGCGGCCGGGGCCACGCCGCCCGGCTCTGCGCCACCCGCGCTTGTCCGCGAGCTCGCCGGTCTGATCCGCTTCAAGACCAAGACGCTCACCTCGATCGGCGAGAAGCGCACGGGCGTCTGGGGCGAGGAGACCGCGGCGCAGAAGATCGAGCATCTCGCGCTCATGTTCGGCGCAATGACGGCCGCGCCGGATGCCGAGATCGGCGGCCTCGGCCTGCCGGCCGATCGGCTGTCGATGGCGCTGCTGGCCTTCCCCGCCGTATGGGACTGGTATCTCCAATGGCGCGAGCAGCGGCGGGGCTTCTATACCGCCTGGGAGATCAACATGCTCGGCCTCGTCCTCGCCATGACCCGCAAGGAGACCGGCTGGATGTGGCAGAACGAGCGGCTCGCCGAGCGCCTCGAACCGATACCCGGCCTCGTCGAGGAAGCCGACGTCGCCGCCGCCCGCGCCGACTGGCGCGGCGCCTGCGAGGTCATGCACGAGCACGGGCTGGCGCGCTCGAAGGAGATAGGTCGCGTCGCGCGCGTCCATCGAGATCCGTTTGAGCCGATCATCGCCGTCCTGGAGGCCGAAAGCCCCGTCGCGGAATACCGCCGCATCACGACCGAGATCCTGAAGCGCATGCCGAGCGCCGACCGGTATCCCGTCGCGGCGGCCGAGGCGGTTCGCGGCTTCCTGATGCTGCGCCTCGGCCTGCATCTCGGCGTCCGCCAGAAGAATCTGCGCCAGCTGCTCGTGTGCCCCAGAGGCGGGCGGCCGAGGCCGGAGCGCCAGCTCGAGACGCTCAAGCGCGGCGAACTGCGGTGGAGCGATCGCGACGGCGGCTGGGAGGTCGTCATCCCCTCCGTCGCGTTCAAGAACGCGAACTCCTCGTTCTTCGGCAAAAAGCCTTTCCGCCTTCTGCTGCCCGATTACGATGGCCTCTATCGCCACATCGAGGTCTGGCTGGACCGGCACAGAGGCGTCCTGCTCGGCGAAGCCGAGGACCCCGGCACGTTCTTCGTCAAGACGGTCAAGCGGACCAGTTCCGACGCCGCCTACGACCAGGCGACCTTCTACGAGGCGTGGCGGCTCGTGATCCAGCGCTACGGGATCTACAACCCTTGGACCGGGAAAGGAGCGATCGCAGGGCTGCTGCCGCACGGCCCGCACAACATCCGCGACGTCCTCGCCACCCACATCCTCAAGCGGACCGGCTCCTACGAGCAGGCGAGCTACGCGATCCAGGACACGCCGGAGATGGTCGCCGAGCACTATGGCCGCTTCCTACCGCAGGACAAGGCGGCGCTCGCCGCGCAGATCCTCAACCAGGTCTGGGCCGCTTAGGCGGCGCCGCCGCATATCGAGCCGCATACAGACAGATCTTCGAAATCTGTCTGTATGCGGACTTCAGGCCAGCGCCTCGGGCAGTTCGATGCCGGCCAGCCTCTCCCGGCAGCGCTCAAGTACTCCCGCACGCACCCCACGACTGGGATGCGACACCACCAGGGCCTCGAACTCGCCGAGACCAGGCACCGCGAGCGTCGCCGCGACGAAGATGCGGGCCTGCGTCCTTCCCCAGTTGCCCATGAGCACTTCGTGGGTTTTCACCGACTCAGCGGCATGGACGTCCACGAAGAGGTCGAACGCCGCCGATCCGCCGAAGACTAGGAACCTGGGTCGTGCGTAGTCGACGTAGCGCCGCAGGAAGGGAGCCGCCCGCCTGGCGGCCGCATCGAGATCGATGTCGCGGCCTGCGCGGCTCCGCTCCCACGCCACGTTCGTCCCCTGGATGGAGCGCAGCCGGATGGACGGGACCGGGAAGAGCTGTGCCAGGAACGATCCGGTCGCCCTCGAGGTCTTGCCGTCGCCATGCCAGAACTCGTGCCGACCGCTGGCCATCTGCTCGTCGGAGAGGACGCGATGATCGTCGGGCGTGCCGCCGGGATTGAGATTGATCCACATGACGGGCGAGGCCTGGGGCAGCGAATACGCGGCCGAGTAGTAGGATCGGCCATCGAGGCCGGCAGCCGTCTCGAAGTCCCGTTCCAATCCGCGCTTGAACTCCAGGGCTGCCTCGATCTCCTCGCTCGCCATGCCTGCTCCCGTCACATCCGGCCTCCTTCGTGCGAGAGCCCTCCGCTCCTGTCCATCCTCGAGCCGTCGACAAGCCCGTCCGTCGGGTCCGGCCGTTCAGCCGTCGACGGCATCGGCTACGGGAATCCCCCTCGGGTATCCGTGGCTCCGCCGCCGACCGCCTCCGCCATTCCGCACGCGATCAGCGTGAACAGGTGGTCGGTGAGCCATGCCGCCCCGAACCTGCCGGCGTCATCTCCCCAGGCCCGCCAGCGATCCACCCGGAGGCAGATCCACTGGAACATGGCGTCACGGCTCTCCTGGTCGAGAAACGCGCATGTCCAGACCGTCGCCTCGGCGGGCAGCGCCCTCGGACTGACGCGGCCCGACAGCGAGATGGCGTAGACGCTCCCGACCATCGTCCGCTCGAACCGCCACTCGCTCCGGCGCCCGAACGCCTCGGAGCGCTCGAACATCGCTTCGCGCGCGGCCCGGTCCGCGGCAGGGCCGGCGGTCGGCACCTCGTCGCGGCCGACCGGCGTCGGCCCCCGCTCGAGGTCGCGCGTGACCGCGAGCATGAGCATGGCCGCGTGGCCCTCCATGGTGAGGGCGGAATCCTCGTCGAGGAGACCCTGGCCCCGCGCCCACATCTCGACGAACGCCGGCATGCGGGCGTCCTCCTCGAACACCTCGATCAGGCGTTCGCGTCTGCCAGCCGCCTTGCGCGAGATCGAGACGAGGTAGCCGAGCAGCCTTTCCATCTCGATCCCGGCCTCCCGGTCATCGGTGACGTCGAGACCGAGGCGGCCGCGCCAGAGCGCGTCGCGCACCGATCGGAACCGCCGGCCCTGCTCGTCGACGACGAAGCCGCTCCGGTCCATGGTCATCCACCAGCCCCACGGGCGCGACGGATCGTCGAAGCGCTCCTCCGGGCCGCTCATCGGTCACGCCTCCTGGCCGCGACCTCGGCGAGACCGACGCCGGGCGGCGGTTCCTCGAGCACGGGCTTCGGCAGATCCTTCGCGATGGCGTCGAGCTGCGCCGCGAGCTGGACCGTCTGCCGGTAGACGTAGGCCTCGTCCCGATAGACCTGGCCCTTGTCGTGGCCCTCGTAGGGGCGCCTGTTGGCGCCGAAGTCCAGCGGCGCGTAGTCGAGCGCCGTGTCGCAGCGGAACCCGAACCACCACGCGTCGCCGTCGGCGCCCGCGAACACGCGCTGCCCGCCGATCGGCTCCATCCGCTCGACATGGCAGATCGAGCGGTCCTCGGGCTCGTCGCGCTGACATGCGGCCGCGTAGCGGACACCGCCGTGCACCTCGATGCCGAGCGCATGCGGCAGCGCGCCGTCGGAGAGGCCATGGAGCGGATGGCCGGGCGGCACGCCGACGTAGCCGCCGAGATTGCCCTTCCGCTCCCTGCGGATGATGCAGGGCAGGCCGGTCGCCTGATCCCACCACGCGAGCTTGTCCGCCTCGAAATCCCACGCGCCGCGCTCAGTCGCCGGTCTGAGGCTCGCCACGTGCCAGACGGCCACGCCGTCCACGGTGATCTCGCCGCCCATGCGGTAGGGGACGATCACGTTGCCGCTCCGAACCAGCTCGCCCTTCTGCGCCTTCTTCGCCATGTCCATCTCTCCTCGCCAGGTTGAATCCAGGCCTTCCCGGGGACGCCTTCGCGCCCGGTCCTTGTCTCCTCCGTCGTGTCGTGATGATCGTCGTCGCGTGGCGGTCGCCGCGTTGGCCGGTCAGACTCCGGCGTAGCGGTCGTTCCAGGTGATCCTGTCGAACCGCGGCCGTCCGCGCCCGGCGTAGACGCTGCCGATCGCCCAGCCGATCTCGTCGTCGAGACCGTCCCGCGCGACCTCTTTGCTCCAGACCTTGGCCTCGCCGTTCCAGCGGTAGCCCCGCGCCTTGAGCGCATCCTTCGCGCCGTAGGGCGCATCGATCGCGCTGATCCGCCACGTCGGGCGCGATGCCGTGGTGACCGCCTCGCGGAACACGGTGGTCGCGCCGACCGGATGATCGAGCAGGTGGAGCAGCGCGTCGACGTCCGCCTGCGCGCGGTGCGCGGAGTGGAACCAGCCCATCTGCCCGAGCAGGTGACCCAGCACGCGGCCCTCGAACCCGTGCGCCCGCCAGTCCACGTCGCGCATCGAGCACACCCAGCGGAGACCCGCAGCCCCCGGCAGCCTGCTCTCCACGAACGGACGGTCGAACCCCGCGTTGTGCGCGACCACGACATGGGCGTCGCGGAGCAGCGTGATCGCCTCGGCGTCGGTGATCGAACGGCCCCTCACGTCGTCGGCCGTCAGACCCGTCACCCTGGTGATCTCCTCCGAGATCTCGGCGACCGCCGGCTCCTCGAGCCAGGATACGCGACGACCCGTCGCCACGATCCTGCCCTCGGCGTCCGTCCAGAAGCGCTGCATCGCCAATTCGATGATCTCGTCCTTCCGGTGGTCGAGCCCGGTGGTCTCCACGTCGATGGCGCATCCGCACATCATCTCGGGGCGGATGCCGCCCGGCGCAGTCCGCCTCATCGGCTTGATGCGGCGGAGGACGCGGTAGTCGGGATGCCTTCCGATGGCCCTCACCATCGCCGCGACCTGCCGCGCATGCTCCTCCGCGTCGGGCGGACGCCTATGGCCAGGCGCCTCCGTCATTCGCAAAACCGCTGCGAGACGGTGACCTCGAGGCCCTGCGCGAGCGGGGAGGCCGGGTCGACCGCGACCATCGCGAGGATGTCCTGCACCGCCGGCGCCACTAGCGCCTCGGCCAGCGGCTGGGTGGCGTCGAACCCCTCGCGGATCTCGGCACCGTGCGCGATCCTGGCGCCGTGACGCTGGCGGATGCGCTCGCGGGCGACCTCCGGGCCGGGCGCCACCATGGCCTCGAAGGCGTGCACGATGCCGTCGTCGCTTTCGTCGACGAGAAGCGCCGTCCACAGGCGCGGCGAGCCCGCGTTCAGCGGGATCACGTGCGCCGAGGGCGGATCGATCGCGCCGATGCCGACGTCGTCGCCGTCCTCCTCGCCGCCCTCGTCGTCGGCCATGAGATCGTCGATCTCCTCGGGCGTGGCGTCGAGCCCCAGACCGAGGCCGTGCAGCATGATCGCGCGCATGGCCGGGGCGAGGTCGATGCACGCGTCGATGGCGGTCTCCCCGTCGAAGACCGCCCTGGGCGAAAGCATCCAGGCCATCGGGTCGTGGGCGACTCCCTCGCGCTGGAAGCGGGCGCCGACCTCGGCCGCGACCATCGCCAGCCTGACGAGGCCGCGCCTCGTGACGCCGACGCGCTCGTCGCCCGTCTCGTCGGGCAGCATCGGGTCGTCCCGATCCGACGAGACCGCCGGCACATGGTGGTGGATGTCCGCGGCAGCGGCGCGGTCGAGCATCTTCGTCAACGTCGGTCTCCTCGTGTCTCATGGGGAATCCGGGAGGCGGCCGCCCCTCGGTGGAAACATAGTTAACGATGCATTAACCATACGTCAATATGTCATGACGCATTGATGTATTTTTGTTCTTGATTGACTTCTGCTTCGAAGCCCCAGCCGCGTTGAACAGCTCCCGCAGCGCCAGCGACAAACCTGCTTAGAATCCGCGTGATTCCATGGTCCTCCAATCGCCCCGTTCTGGTCCGATCTCTCATGTCGACGTAATTTCCGTCGCTTGCCATTCGTATCAATGC
This sequence comes from Sphingomonas oryzagri, assembly GCF_029906645.1. Lineage (NCBI taxonomy): Bacteria > Pseudomonadati > Pseudomonadota > Alphaproteobacteria > Sphingomonadales > Sphingomonadaceae > Sphingomonas > Sphingomonas oryzagri. The sequence goes on along the minus strand of NZ_JARYGZ010000002.1, from coordinate 128,640 downwards.
GTCATAGATTCATGACATGAATCAGAAGAAGGCCATCACTTCGATGAGCGCGTTGGCGCAGCCCATTCGCTTTGCGGCCATGGTCACGCTCAGCCGGCCCGGCGCCGCCGGGATGAGCGTGAGCGATCTTGCGACTGCCGTCGGCGGCATCCTCCACAACTCCATGTCCGTCCATCTCGCGGTGTTGGCGCGAGCTGGCCTCGTGAAGAGCGCCAAGAACGGTCGCGAAACGATCTACCGCGCCAACCGGGCGGTCCTCGGCGAGCTCGGGTCGCTCCTCCTCGAACTCAGCGGTTCGACGGATGGTGCGGAGTGAGCACCGCGATGAACACGATCGAGATCGAAAAGTCCCTCGAGCAGATTGCTCAGGATGTCGCCGCCGGCGCCTGCACCCTGCACGACTTCCCGTTCCGCCTCATGGAGGCCTACGACGCCTCCCGGAACGAGGTGACCAAGCTGCGGATGAAGCACCCCGCCGGCTTGGCCGCTACCGACATCCTCTGGCCGAAGAAGATGCTATACCGCCCGGCCGCCCCCGGCGAGGTGCAGAACGTCGTCGAGGCCTTGAAGGCGTCGCTGGTCGGCAAGAAGGGCGCGGCCGCCAAGAACGCGCCCCGCTTCCTCGTCAGCACGGACGGTGACGAGTTCCTCGCCGTCGACATCAAAACGGGGGAGAGCCCCGGCTTCGACCGTCTCGCCGACCTCCCGGTCAATTACGACTATCTGATGCCGATGTTCGGCGTGGAGCGCTACAAGCCCGCCGCCGAGACGACCGCCGACGTGCGGGCCGCGCGGCACATGGCCAAATTCCACGACGCCATCCTCGATGCCAATCCCGGCTTCGGCGTGGACCATGTCCACGACCTCAACCTCTTCATGACGCGCATCCTGTTCTGCATGTTTGCCGAGGACACGGGCATCTTCAAGAAGAAGCTGTTCGTCGACACGCTACGGCGCGAAGCCATGCAGATCGATGGCTCGGACACCCGAAGGGTGATTGAGGACGTCTTCATCGCTCTCGACATCCCTGTGGAGGCCAACAGGGCAGGCGCCGGCGTCCAGTCGCGCCGGATCGCCACCGACTTCCCGTATGTGAACGGCGGCCTGTTCCGCGACCGCACCGCAGTCCCCGTGTTCAACCGGCGAGCGCGCCGCCTCCTCCTCGAAGCAGCCGACCTCCATTGGGACCAGATCCACGCCGACATCTTCGGCTCCATGATCCAGGCCATCGTCCACACCGACATGCGCGCCGACTTCGGCATGCACTATACGTCCGTGCCGAACATCATGAAGGTGCTGGAGCCGCTCTTCCTCTCCTCCCTTCGCGAGCAGCTTACCATAGCCGGCGACAGCGTGAGCGCGCTCGGCAAGCTCGTGGACCGCATCAGCAAGATCCGCGTGTTCGATCCCGCTTGCGGATCGGGCAACTTCCTCATCATCGCCTATCGCGAACTCCGCCGCATCGAGACTGAGGCGTTCCGACGCATTCGCGACGTGAAGCGGAAGGGCCAATTGGCGCTTCCGGACTATCACACTGGGATCAAGATCAGCAGCTTCTACGGCGTCGATCCAGTCGACTTCGCCTGCGAAACGGCCAAGCTCTCGCTTTGGATTTCCCAGTATCAAATGAACCAGAAGCTGGGCGAGATATGCTCGAGCCCGGCTCCGGCTCTGCCGCTGACGGATGCGGGGAGCATCAGAGTCGGAAATGCCCTTCGCATCGCATGGTCGGATGTGTGTCCATCCGATCCGGCGTCCGAGATCTTCATCGTGGGCAATCCCCCGTATCTTGGGCGCCCCAAGCGCACTGCCGATCAACAAGATGACATGGCCGCAGTGTTCTCGGCGGAGCCTGGCGTCTTCGGCAATCTCGACTACGTCGCAGCCTGGTTCGCACGCGCCGCCGACTTCGGTCGCCTCACCGGGGCCACCGCGGCCTTCGTCACGACCAATTCCCTCTTCCAGGGCGAACAAGTGCCGTTGCTATGGCCACTGCTCCGGTCAAAGGGAGCCGAATACAGTTTCTGCTACACGCCGTTCAAATGGAGCAACAGCGCCGCGAAGAACGCGGGAGTGATCTGCGTTATCGTTGGCCTCAGGCCGATCTCAAATCGACCGAAAGCGATTTTCAGCATCGAGCACAAGATCGCCGCCAGCAACGTGAACCCTTATCTGGTCGATGCACCGGACATCTTCGTCGAGCGTCGATCCTCGTCAATCGCCGGGCTTCCGGAAATCGAGCTCGGCAGTGCTGCAAAAGACGCTGGTCACCTGAGCCTGGACACCCAGGAGATGGAAGCACTCCTCGATGCCCATCCCGAGGCCCGATCGCTCATCCGCCCCATCTACGGTGCCCAGGAGTATCTTCAGGGCGATCTCCGATATTGCCTTTGGATCAGTGACGACCAACTGGCACTTGCGTCCTCGATCCCTTCGATTGCAGGCCGGCTGCGGCTAGTGTCCGAGGCAAGGGCAAAGAGCACCAAGGCCTCCACGGCCGCCTCGGCAGCTTGGCCGCACCGTTTCAACGAGATTAGACATCGTGATGAGCCCTTCCTAATCATCCCCAGAATTTGCTCGGAACGGCGATCGCATCTGCCTTGCGGCTTCCTCCCTGAAGGGACGGTCGCGACCGACCAGGCGTTCGCGGTCTACAACGCCCCTACATGGCTGTTCTCGATCGTCTCCTCGCGCCTCCATCTTGATTGGACGGCAACGGTCGGCGGAAGGTTGAAGACCGATTATCGGTATTCCAACACTCTCGTCTACAACACCTTCCCCCTTCCATCTCTCTCCGCCCAACAGAAAACCGAGCTTGAGGATCACGCTCTGGCAATTCTCAGGGCTAGGGAGCCCTATATTGCCGATGGCCGGTCCCTAGGATGGCTATACAATCCAGAAACGACACCAGACGAACTTCGGCAGGCGCACCGTGATCTCGATCGATACCTCGAGACCATCTACATTGGTCGCCCATTCCGAGACGACACCGAGCGGCTAGAGCATCTGTTTAAGCTCTATGCACGGCATTCAAAGCCGAAGAACAGCTGACCCGGAGACGCCAGAATGCCTGACTTCATCACCGTCGAATACGGCTCCACCGGTGCCAGCAAGGCAACCAACGCCTACGGCATGCGTGTCATGCAGTCTCGCGCCTTCGACGCCCGCAACGCCAAGTATCTGCTCATCAAGAGCCCGCCCGCGTCCGGCAAGTCCCGTGCGCTGATGTTCCTCGGCCTCGACAAGCTCCGCAACCAAGGCATGCGCAAGGTCGTCGTCGCCGTGCCGGAGCGCTCGATCGGCAACTCGTTCCGTTCGACCGATCTTACGGCGCACGGCTTCTTCGCCGACTGGACGATCGCTCCGCAGAACAACCTCTGCGACATGATCGGCGGCGACAGCGGCAAGATCAACGCCTTCATCCGTTTCATGGATTCGGACGACGACATCATCGTCTGTACTCACTCCACGCTGCGCCACGCCTTCGACCGGATCATGCGCGAAGGCCGCGGCATCACCGCCTTCCACGACTGCGTCCTTGCCATCGACGAGTTCCATCACGTCTCGGCCGACGCCGACAACCGCCTGGGCGAGCTGATCCGCACCGTCATGGACGAGGGCTCCACCCACATCGTCGCCATGACCGGCTCCTTCTTCCGCGGCGACCAGATCCCGGTCCTGCGTGCCGATGACGAGGCGAAGTTCACCGACGTCGTCTACACCTACTACGAGCAGCTGTCCGGCTACGAGCATCTCAAGACGCTGGGGATCGGCTACCACTTCTACCACGGCAGCTACCTATCCGCGATCGGCGAGGTGCTCGATCCGACCAAGAAGACGATCATCCACATCCCCAACGTCAACTCGCAGGCGGCGCTCGGCGACAAGATCAGGGAGATGAACGGCATCCTCGACGTCCTCGGCAACGTGTTCGAGGTCGATCCGAAAACCGGCTTCCAGTTGCTGCGAACCCATGACGGTCGTGTTCTGAAGATCGCCGACCTCGTCACGCCGGACACCCAGCAGACCGTGCTGACAGGCCTCCGCAGCGTGGAGAAGCGAGAGGACCTCGACATCGTCATCGCCCTCGGGATGGCCAAGGAGGGCTTCGACTGGATCTGGTGCGAGCACGCCCTGACGATCGGCTACCGGGGCTCGCTGACCGAGGTCGTGCAGATCATCGGCCGAGCCACCCGCGACGCACCAGGCAAGACGCACGCCCAGTTCACGAACCTGCTCGCCGAACCCGACACCGCCGACGAGGTCGTGCGTAGCGCGGTCAATGACATGCTGAAGGCGATCGCCGCCTCGCTCCTCATGGAGCAGGTGCTGATCCCCAACTTCAACTTCAAGACGAAGGCCTCCGACGACCGGTTCGACGGCGGCGCCCGCCCGACTACGCGCATCGACCTCCTCGACGCGGAGCCCACCATCGAGATCGCCGGCCTCAAGGAACCGACCAGCAGGCGCGCCAAGGAGATCATCGAGACGGACATGACGGACCTGATGGCGGCCGTGCTTCAGGACAGCCAGGTGCTTCGCGCCAGCCTCATCCCCGACGAGTTTCCGGCCGAGACCATCAACCAGCATCTGATCCCCGACATCATCGCCAAGCGCTATCCCGACATCGCCGAGAGCGAGGAGGACATCGAGGCCATCCGGCAGAACATCGTCGCGCGCCGCGCCGTGCTCGCCAGGATCGCCCAGCCGGGCCTCCCGATCGACACCACGCCCTCCGAGGACGGCGAGGAGACCGAAGGCCAGAAGGCCCACGCGCAGCTGATCAAGCTGACCTCCAAGTTCATCACGATGCCCGAGCTCAGCATCGACCTCATCGATCAGGTGAACCCCTTCCAGCAATCCTACGAGATCCTGTCCAAGGCGCTCGGGGAATCGGTCCTGCGACGCATCCACCAGTCCATCGCCGAGACCCGCATCGAGATCACCGAAGCCGAGGCGCTCGCCCAGGTGCCGCGCATCCGCGCCTTCAAGGAGCAGCACGGCCGCGAGCCGAGCATCACCGCCGCGAACCCGGTCGAGAAGCGAATGGCAGAGGCCCTCGCTTGGATCCGCGCCGCCGCGATCCGCCGCCAGAAGGAGAAGGCGCAGGAGCAGGCGGCCTGACATGGCGAGATCGACCGCTGCGTTCTACGAAGCCCTCGACGAGCTGATCGCGGCCGGCGACGATCTCTTCGTGCCCGTCGTAAAGCCGTCGCGGACGCCCGCCGACGATCAGTCCAGGCTCTTCCTCGAGGTGGTGGCGTTCCGCGAGCGCACCGGCCGGGCTCCAGACAGGAACGCCCGCGCACCGGACGAGATGCGGCTAGGGGTCAGGCTCGACAGCTTCCGCAAGGACGCCGCCAAGGTCGGCAAGCTGCGCCACCTTGATCAATACGGACTACTCGATGCGCCGATGGCGGCCGCCGTCAGCGAAGCGGCCCCGGCCAGCCTCGACGATCTCATCGCCGCCGGCGACGATCTCCTAAGCACCCCCGACGACCACATCTTCGACTTCCGCGAGACGCCGGTGCCGCAGCCGAAGGCGGAGACCGACACCATCGCCGAACGCACCGTCTGCAAGGACTTCGAAGCCTTCCGGCCCATCTTCGACGAGTGCATCGCCGACATCGCGAACGGCGCCCGCGCGACCGTCCCGACCAGCTCCACCTACCAGATCGGGGTCGGCGACATGTTCATCGTCGACGGCGCGCTGGCCTACATCGCCGAGGTCGATCGGCACACGCGCAACGACCGCGACGACGCCCGTCTGCGCATCATCTACGACAACGGCACCGAGAGCGACCACCTGCTGCGCTCGTTCGGCAAGGCCCTCTACCGCGCCGAGAACAGCCGCCGCGTGCTGACGACCGATGCGGGCGACCTGTTCAAGGACGCGAAGCCCGCCGTGACCGGCTGCGTCTACGTCGCGCGGACGCTGTCGACGAACCCGGCACTGGCCGACCTCGCCGACCACATCGTCAAGATCGGGTCGACCACCGAGACGGCCGCCGGCCGCATCGCCGGCGCCGCCTCCGATCCGACCTTCCTGCTCGCCGAGGCGAGGATCGTCGACGAATACGAGACCCGGGGCGTCCCGCCGAAGAAGATCGAGGGGCTGCTCCACCGCTTCTTCGGCGCCGCGTGCGTCGACGTCAGGCTGCCCGACCGCTTCGGTCGGTCCGTCGATCCGCGCGAGTGGTTTCTCGTGTCGAGGGTGTCCGTCGAGCAGGCCATGAGGCTGATCGCTACGAAGAGCCTGCATCTCTACCGCTACGACGTCGGGCAGGACCAGATCGTCCCTCTGGCGGAAGCCTGATCTCGCCATGATCGGATCGAACGAACAACGAACACTTGGCCGGCGTTGCACAAAGGCTATACCATCGCTCAGAGGCGCGAATGGCTAAGAACTCCCGGATCGAATGGACGACCCACACCTTCAACCCCTGGTGGGGGTGCGTGAAGGTGTCTCCCGCGTGCAAGCACTGCTACGCCGAGAGCTGGGCCAAGCGCGTCGGCAGCAAGGTATGGGGCATTAACGCCGAGCGCCGCTTCTTCGGCGACAAGCACTGGTCCGAGCCGCTGAAGTGGAACGCGGCCGCCGAGGCGACGGGCGAGCGCGCCCGTGTGTTCTGCGCGTCCATGGCCGACGTCTTCGAGGACCGGCGCGACCTCGACGTCCATCGCGCCCGTCTCTGGAAGCTGATCGAGGCGACGCCGCACCTCGACTGGCTCCTCCTCACCAAGCGCCCCGAGATCGTCGCCCGACTCGCGCCGTGGGGCGACGAGTGGCCAGCGAACGTCTGGCTCGGCACGACGGTCGAGAATCAGGAATACGCCGAGGAGCGCCTGCCGCACCTCGGCGCCATCCCCGCCGCCGTCCGCTTCATCTCGGCCGAGCCGCTGCTCGGTCCCCTCGACATCGGGCCGTGGGCCGACAAGCTCGACTGGGTGATCACCGGTGGCGAGAGCGGACCCAAGGCGCGGCCGTCGAGCCCGTCGTGGTTCCGCGACCTCCTCAACATCTGCATGGCGCACGACGTCGCCTTCCACTTCAAGCAGTGGGGCGACTGGGCGCCCGGTCAGGGCATCCCGCTCGCCAAGGCGCGGATGGAGACCGTGGCCGACGGCACCACCATGATCCGCGTCGGCAAGAAGATCGCCGGCCGAGAGCTGGACGGAGAGACATGGGACGAGCTCCCCGTCGCAAGAACAGCCTAGTCCCCGGCCATCCGGCCCTGTTCACGGAACAGGAGATCCCGATCCTCGAGAAACCCGAGGAGAAGGACTTCCGATCCCTGAAGACGCCGCTCTGGACGGAGAACAAGGCTAAGCTCATCCAAGAATACATCCGGCTCTTCACCTTCGTCACGAAGCACGGAACCTACATCGACGGCTTCGCCGCTCCCCAGCAGCGACATCTGAAGGAGCTCTGCTCCGCCAATCTCGTGCTCCAGGCACGGCCGCCGTGGATGCGCGAGTTCTGGCTATGCGATCTCGACCCCAAGGGCATCGAGCTCCTCGAGGAGATCAAGGCCGCGGAAGCGCTGCCCAAACGCCGGATCGAGGTGCTTCCGGGCGATTTCAACGAGCGGGTCCACGACATCCTCGGGGCCGGCACGATAACGCCGAAGACCGCGACCTTCGCACTGCTCGACCAGCGCGGGTTCGAATGCGACTGGGCCACGGTGCAGGCCATCGCCGGGCACAAGACGACCCACAAGATCGAGATCTTCTACTTTCTCGCGACCGGCTGGCTCGACCGCTCGATCGCGGCGGTGCGCCGGCCAGAGACTGCGGAGCGTCTGACGCGATGGTGGGGCCGGGACGACTGGCGCGATCTCCGAAAGGTATCGTCCGCCGAGCGCGGCCCGCTCCTCGCCGAGCGCTTCATGAACGAGCTCGGCTACGCCTACGCGAAGCCCTATCCCATACACAGCCAGCGGCGCGGCGGCCGGATCATGTATCACATGATCCATGCCACCGATCATAAGGAGGCGACGCCGCTCATGCTGCGCGCCTATCGCAAGACCTCCGGTCGCACCCTCGACGACAAAAGCGACCAGAGCGATCTCGAGGCCCTCCTTGCCGAGCTCCGCGAGACCGATGCCCTCGACGAAAGCGCTCCGACAGATCCGCCGATCGAGGTGACGACCAGAACGATTTCCGGCGGAAGCGCCGAGCCTGATCCCGATGCGATCGCGACCGACGCAGCGACCACCGATCTGGATCGCCTCGTTGCCGACCTCGAAGGCGACGCCGAACCGACGTTCGGCAGCGACCGCGAGCTGGAGCTGAGGGCCGCCATGGGCGACGCCGTCGCCGGCCTTGCCGCAGCTCTGGAGGCCCGCCGGCCCAAGCACGGCGAGATGGGGCACAACGGCCCTCCCGTCGACGACGACGGCAATCCGCTGCCGGAATCCCTCGTGGCCGAGATCAAGGACGCCTCCGCCATCATCGCCGAGGAGGCCGCGAAGGCCGAGCCCGATGCGCTGGACGTGGCCAAAGCGGCTTCGCGTCTCCAGAAGCTGTTGCACTGGTTCCAGCCGCGCATCGACATCTTCGCCGACGAGTTCGCGAAGAAGGCAGGAGGCGCCGCCGGCGCCGCGACCGTGGCCGGCGCGGGCATCGCCTGCGCAGCGCTGATCCCCCCGCTGCACGCCGCGATATCGGCATCGGCGCACTGGATCGCCACCGTGCTCGCAGCGCAGTGACAGGCCGACAGGCTCTCCGCCCCCGACTACCGCATGGCCGGGCTTGAGCACGTACTCCGAACGGGATAGCCAGACCCCGTCGCCGACGACGGGGGATCGACTTGCGCATTCCGGACTATCAGAGCCTCATGCTTCCGGTGCTGAAGGCCGCCGCTGAAGGCGATACGCGCGTGCCTGAGGTCGCCGACCGCATCGCGGACGATCTCGGCCTCTCCGAGGAGGAGCGCGACGAGCTGCTGCCGAGCGGGCGGCAGCGCATCCTCCACAACCGCATCCACTGGGCGAAGTTCTACATGACCAAGGCAGGGCTGATCGACAGCCCGAAACGGGGTCTCTTCCGCGCCAGCGAATCCGGCAGGACCCTTCTCGAGAGATCGCCGGCCGAGATCGACGTCGAGACGCTGAAAACATATCCCCCGTTTCTCGAGTGGTATGCCAAGTCGGTCGCCACGACGGGATCCGAAGAGGCGCCGGCCATCCGTGCCGCCTCCGTCGCCGATGCGACGCCGGAGGAGCAGATCGACTCCGCGCATGCGATCATCCACGCCGCCCTGAAGGCCGAGCTCCTCCAACGGATCCTCGCGCAAAGCGCGACCTTCTTCGAAGGCGTGATCGTCGATCTGCTGGTCGCCATGGGCTACGGAGGCACGCACGAGCGCGCCGCCCTGCGCCTCGGCAAGAGCGGGGATGGGGGCGTCGACGGCGTCATTGACGAGGACCGCCTCGGCCTCGACCGCATCTACGTGCAGGCCAAGCGATACTCGGCGCACGTGGGCGTCGGCCGCCCCGAGATCCAGGCGTTCGTCGGCAGTCTGGTTGGCCTCGGCGCCACCAAGGGCGTCTTCGTCACGACTTCGACCTTCAGCGCGCCGGCCCTCCAGTTCGTGCAGCACCTTCCTCAGCGCGTGATCCTGATCGACGGCGACCGGCTGGCGGAGCTCATGGTCGAGCACGACGTCGGCGTGCGCGCCAGTCGGACCATCGCCATCAAGCGCCTCGACGAGGACTTCTTCGTCGACGAATAGGTGACACCCTCACTCGGCCCGATCGCCCTCAAACCTTCGGTAAGGAGTCTCTCGATACTCCCTATGGACGCCGTCCGTCTCGGACCGCACCACCAGACCGGAGAGCAATCCGTTGCGGAAGCGCCATCTACGCGAGATCTGTTCCCTCTCATCGGGCGAGGCCGATCCCGGAATGCCGCCGTGGGCCAACCTCGTTGGCGCGAAGCTGCCCGGCATGAAGGAGACCGATCTCGCGGGAGCAGGGGTCTATGCCTGCTTCTGGGACGGCAAGCTCATCTACATCGGATCCTTCGTGGGACCAGAAGCGAATCCGTTCGGCGGGCATGTGGCCGACCGGATCTACAAGCACGTGATGGGCTTCACGCTGCGGGCCAAGAGCCTGGGCTTCAGCTCCGCGCCGCTCCGTTCGATCATGGACAATCTCGATCATGAGATCGCTCGCGATCTAGCGGCTGCGCGAGGCGCGAGCGACCGCCTGGAGAAGGGCTCAGTCAAGGCGACCTACAACAAGGCCCGCTTCGCAGCCCGCCACTGGACCGAGCTCCGCGACGCTTCGCCCGAGGCACTATTCGAGCGCTTCTCCTTCTCCTACCGGCGCATCGCACCGAACGCCCCCGCGGAAGACAAGCAGACCGTCAAGGAACGACGCATCAAGCCACTCGAGAAGGCACTGATCCGTCGGTTCGAGCCCATCTGCAACACCGAGTTCCGGCTTGGTCCAGACGGGCGCCCGGCGGAGCTGGACGAGGTGGCCGAAACCTTCGAAGCCATCTTCGACGCCCAACACGCCCTCGAACCGCCGCCCGGTTCGATGGCAGCATCCGCCAGCGCGTCGGCGCCGCACCGCATCGATGACGAGGAAGACCCCGAGATCGACCAGATGGTGCCTCCCGACTCCCGTTGGCAGGAATACTATACTGACGGCGGCCAACTCAGAGTTCGCGCCGTCCTCGCCAATGGATCTAGACGCGAAAGGACGTTGCTGTTTCGCGAGTCGAACGGCCGGGTCATCAGCTTGGCTGACTGCGCTCGACTGACTGCCTTGGGTCTTGAGGCGAAAGCCGTCCGTCGAGGACCAATGGTTTCTTCGATCGCCATCGACTTCGCCGGCGACCCCGTGCAACGCTCCAAGCTGTTGCGCAACATCCTCGAGGCCAGCCTGGCCACACTCGCGGCGTGATTGCCGCCTCGAACAGCAATGGAGTTCGTGCCGATGCGCAGGAACGCGCTCATGCGACCCTGCGCTCCACACGGCTGCCGTCCACGGTCTTCACGATCGAGAATCCGTTTGGCACCGCCTGTTGAACGAGAGGCACGTGCGAGATCAGCCCGACGGCACGGCTCTTCCCTACGATCTCCTGAAGGACCTGGAGCACGAGATCGAGCGTGCCACCGTCGTTCTCGGTGTCCAGGCTGCCGAACCCCTCGTCGATGAAGATCGTGTCGAGGCGGATCCGGCCGTGACTCATCTCGACGATGTCGGAGAGGCCCAGCGCAAGCGACAGGGCTGCGATGAAGGTCTCTCCGCCCGACAGCGTGCTGATCTCGCGTGCACGTCCCGTCTGGATGTCGTGCACACGGATGTCGAGGCCGCGCTTCGTGCGGCCGCCCACCGATTCCACGTCGCGAACAAGCCGATAGCGTCCCGCCGTCATCGGATCGAGGCGTAGGTTCGCGGCGTCGAGGACGTGGTCGAACATCGCGCCGATCGCGAAGGTCTCGAGCGGCGTGCGCATCACGTTGTCGCCGACGAACGCTTCGGCAAGCGCCCGCAGCGGTCCCGATTCCTCCTCCAGTTTCGCCAGCCGCTCCAGCTGATCGCGAAGCGAGCCCCGGAGATCCTCCAGCACCTTCCGCGCCGCCTCGGCGTCGGCCGCCACGCCGCGGGCGGTCGCGGCCTCACCCCGCGCCACGTCTCTCGCTCCGGCGGTCGCGACCGTGTCCGGCCGCTCCAGTCCGCCGACCGACGCTCTGGCGGCGGCCGCCTGCGCGTCTGAGAGGGCAAAGTCCTTCCGGAACGCGCCGATGCGCGCCTCGTGGGCCGCGATGTGCGGGATGGCCTCGCGTCCGACCGCGTATTGATCGGGGTCCAGCTCGAGTTCCGTCAGTCGCGAGCCGAAGGCGGTCACCGCCTTCGTCGCCTCCACCTCCGCCTTGGCGACCGCGTCGACAGCGCCCGCCACCTTGGCCGCGGCCGTGTCGCGATCGGTGGCGGCCTTGCGCAACCCGTCCTCGGCTTCCGCCAGCTTCTCGCGCAGCTTCGTCACGGCGCCGGCGATCTTCCGCGCCTCCTCGTCGACGGCGCCCTCCGCGCGAAGGGGCACCGGCACGCTCTCGATCGCGTCCGCGTAGGACCGGGCCGAAACGGCCTCGTCGGTCTTGGCCCTCTGCAATCCGTCGAGAGCGGCAGCCAGATCGGTCGTGGCGATGCCGAGGAGCCGCTTCGCCTCCGCCGACTGCGTCTCCAGATCCGCGACGTCCGTCGCCGTGCCCAAGGTCGCGATCTCGCTCTTGAGCCGGGCGACCTCAGCGTCCGCCTCCTTGAGACCGATCCGGGGCTGCGGGAGCAGCGCGAGGTCGGCCTGCCGATCGGCGAGCGCATCCCCGGCCGCCTTGACAGCCGCCTCGGCGAGGCTCTCGCGACGCACGGCCGCGTCGCTGGCCTCGCGTGCCGACCGCATCTCCGTCTCGAGCCGCCGCGGATCGCCTTCTCCCCGAGCCGGCGAGGGATGCTCCGCGCTTCCGCACACGGGGCAGGGCTCCCCGTCGACCAGATGCATGTCAGCGAGGACCTGCGCCTGCGCGCCGATGAACGCGCGTTCGGCGTCGGCAGCCTGGTCGCGCAACGGCCCGACCAGCGCCAGCGCGTCGGCATGCGCCTTCACGAGACCGTCTAGGCCGGTCTTCGCTTCCGACGCCTTGCGTCCCGCGTCGGCGTGAGCCTTCGCCTCCCGCTGCTCGCCCACAGCCGTGGCAAGGTTCGCCGTCAAGTCGGACCGACGCACGTTCGCCTTCTGGGCGGAGTCGATCCGTCCAGCCAGCGACGCGACCAGACCGTCCAGGCGGGTCTTCTCGGCATCCGCCCGATCGAAGCCGGTCTGCGCCACGTCCAGCTTACCGTGCTTCGCCTCGTGATCGGCCTTGAGATCGCCGGCGCCGACGAGGGCGGCCCTATGCCGTTCCACCTCGGCCGCCCTGACCAGCAGGCCGTCGATCTGCTCCGCCTCCCTGCGTTCGCGCACGGCGGCGGCTTCGAACTGAGCGTGCTTCTCCGTCGCGAGGCGCGCCGCCTCGCGAATACGCTCCTCCTCGACGACGGCGTTGCCATGGGCGCGGCGGAGTTCGGTGACACGGGTCTCCAGATCGACGGCCCGCTGCGCCTTCTGCGCGCGGGCGACCACGACCTCGAGCGCCTCGATCGCCGGACGGCCTTCCTCAAGCTCCGCCATGCGCCGATCGGCTCTCTCGACCCCCGCGAAGAGGCCCTCGATCCGTTCCGCTTCGAGATGCGCCTTCTCCGCGTCGCGGGCGGCGGTCTCCGCCAGCACCGCCTTCGCGCGTCGGTCGTCGACGGTCACGCCCGCCTCGGCGATGCCCGTCTCCAGCTCGTCCGTGCTCGCGAAGCCGGCGTCGGCCAGGCGCTGCGCCATGATCCGATGCCCGTCGTCGAAGTCCCGGCGCGCCGACGCCGCCTGCTCCTTCATCCGCTCCGCGATCCTGCGATAGACGCTGACGTCGAACAGCTCGCGCAGAATCGCCACGCGCTCGTTGCTGTCTGCGACCAGGAAGCGTTCGAACCGCCCCTGCGGCAGGAGCACGATCTGGCGGAACTGCTCGACGCCGTAGCCGAGAAGCTCCTTCACCAGCCGCGCGACCTCGCCGACCTTGGTCTCGGCCAGCACGACGCCGCAGTTGTCGGCGGTGACCTCCTCGACCGGAACCTCGGTCGCGTCGAAGAGCCAGGCCTTGTGGCTTTCGGTCGTCTCCCCGTCGCCACGCTTCTTCGGCCGCGTCTGGTCGGGCTGCCGACGGATGTAGTAGCGGCGCTCGCCGATCTCGAAGAGCAGGGACACCTCGGTCGGCTGGTCGGCGTCGGCATGCCCGGACCGCATCGTCGCGATCGACTGCTCCCTCTTCGCGCCCTCGCCGAACAGCGCGAACGTCATGGCGCTGAAGATCGACGACTTGCCCGATCCGGTCGGGCCGTAGATCCCGAACAGACCGGCGTCCGTCGCCTCCCGGAAATCGACCTGCTCGGTGCCGGCATAGGGGCCGAACGCCGAGATCGTGAGCCGGATCGGCCTCATGCCTCCTCTCCCGCGATCGCGAGGTCGGCCAGCGCCTCGACGACGAGCGATCCCTCCGCTTCCGTCATCGGCTTCTCCCGCACGAAGCCCATGAAGCTGGCGATGACGTCCTGCGGCCGCTCAAGCGCCGCGCGCCCGTCCCGAAGGCTTCGCGCGCCGGCGCTCTCGTGTCTCTCGTAGGAGAGCTGGACGGCATGGGGATACAACTTGCGCAACCGCTTCATCGGATCGATCTGCGGCGTCTCGTCAGTGAGCACGACGCTCACCAGATCGCTCGACCCCTCGGGTGCCGCGAGCAGCTCGGCGAGCTTGCCGCGCAGAGTCCTGACGTTCCGTCGGGGAACGATTGGCAGCGCCGTCGTCACGATCGAGCCGTCGGCCGCCATGTCGACGAGCGTCATCGACTTCCCGTGACCCTCCTCGTCGAAGCCGAATGCCAACGGCGCGCCCGAGTAGCGGACGTGCCCGGCCCCGACCGCCTGCGGACGGTGGAGATGGCCGAGGGCGACATAGTGAGCACCGACGAAGACCGAAGCGGGGACCGTCTCGATCCCGCCGACTGCGCGGGTCAAGGGTCGCTCGCCCTCGCTGGTCGATGCGCCCTCCACGAAGGCGTGCGCGACGACGACCCACCGTGCACCGGCCGGCACATGACGTCGCGCGCTCGCGATCTGTTCGGCCAGCACGTCCGCCGGGCACGATATGGCGTCGTTCGCATAGCAGGCGCGCGCCGCGAACTCGTAGGAGAAGGGCAGGGCCGATATGGCCACCGGACCGAACTCGTCCTCGAGCAGCAGCGGCCGCTCTTCCGGATCAAGGGGGCCGCGCACGAGCGACCGCTCCGGATCGGCCAGCACGCCCATCATGCCGATCTGCGCGGCGGAGTCGTGGTTGCCGGCGATCAGCACGATGGCGGTTCCGCACGTCGCGCCGACGCGCTGGACGAAGTCGCCGAAGCGGCGCAGCGCCGACTGAGGCGGCGTCGCCCGGTCGAAGATGTCGCCGGCGATGACCAGAACGTCGGGCGCGTGCTCGGCGATCGCCGCCTCGACCTGCGCGAGGACGGCGTCATGATCCTCGTCCAGGGACGCCCCGTGGAACTGGCGTCCGAGATGCCAGTCGCTAGTATGGAGGATCCGCATCGTGGCCAGTCCGTCTAATTAGTGAACGTATAGAAATTAGATGGACTCAACGCGAGTCGTCAAGTAGCGTTCGCCTTCGATGGAGACCGACGATCTCAAACCCGCGATCAGGACGCGATTGGCTTGGCTCGACCAGTGCTTCGCATGGAGGGGGCAGGCGAACCGCAGTGACCTGATCGAGCGCTTTGGCATCTCGCCGGCACAGGCCGCCATCGACTTCCGCGTCTACCTCGCGAAGTGCCGTGAACCAGCTCCGTTCTACGACACGGTCCGCAAGGCCTACGTCGCCTCCGACCGCCATGTCGGCCTCGCCGAACCCGGCGACGCCCCTCCGATGCTCGACGTGGTGGCCAGCGGAGCGGGCCGTCGGTTCGAGGCGCTTCCCTCGCCGTCGCGCCTTTGTCCTGCCTCCGTCGTGCGTCATCTCTATCAGGCGATGGAGCTCGGCCGTCGGATCGAGATCGACTACGCGTCGATGAGCACCGGCGACCGACAGACCCAGTGGATCGCACCAGCGCGGATCGGCTTCGACGGTGAGCGCATCCACTTTCGCGCATGGAGCTATCGACACGGCGAGTGGCGCGACTATCTGCCGGTCCGGGTGTCCGAGGCCAGCAGCTTCGCAACGGAGGCGCCACCGGATGCCCTGCCGATCGACGAGCAATGGGAGACCCGCGTCCGGATCGAGCTGCGTCCCAGGTCCGACCTCTCGCCGGAACAGCAGAAGGCCGTGCGCCTCGAATACGGGTTCGAAGGCGACTTCCTCGTCGTCGAGACGAACGAGGCGCTGGCCTTCTACGTCGATCGCAGATGGGGACTCGATCTTCCCGGCTCCCGCCTGGAACGGCGTGACCGCGACCCCGCTCCCTCATCACGAACAGGACCGACAGCCCATGCCGCTCGCGAAGGGGATTGAGGATTTCGACGCCGGGCGCACCGCGCCGGACGTCACCGCCCTCGATTTCGCCAACCTGCTCGCGCACAAGGACGCGATACTCGGCATCTATCGAGGCGATCCGTCCTTCCTCACCCGACCATACGCTGTGGCCACCGGTCATGGGGGCGCTCTCCGCTGCGCACCGGCGCAGGCAAACGCGCTCTTCGCGAAGCTGATCGAGGCAGAGGTTCCCTGGATGGCCTTCCAGGTCGATCGCTACTTCCCCGAATGGTCCGACGTGACGTTCCGATCCGAAGCCGGCGAACCCGCACTGGTCGTGCTCGCCGACAGGCGGAAGGACCGCACCTTCTGGGATGGCCGCAATCCACTCGCCTACGGCCTCATCGACCTAACGCTGTACTTTGTCCACCTTCTCAACATCTATGTCCCGAACGCTCCCGTCCTGAAGAACGTCTACGCCGTGAACGTCCATGAGGACGCGATCGGACGACAGAACGAATCTCATGCCCGCGCCGCCGTCGAAAAGGTCGTGCAGAGATTCCTCCCGGCGTCCGGCGACGATGGCGCTCTGCGTCTCCGCGACCTCGTCCGACTCATAAAGGCCGATCTCCTCCGGCCCGCTCCAAGGCTCAATCGCGGCCTCGCGTTCGAGCAGGAATGCATGAATCGTCTGAGCGCAGCCGGCTTCGAAGTTCGGGCCACGCCGGCGAGTGGAGACTTCGGCGCGGACATCATCGCCCAGAAGGACGATCTCTCCTATGCGATCCAATGCAAGGATACGTCCAAACCGGTAGGGGTGAAGGCCGTTCAGGAGGCCATCGGTGCGCGAACCCACTACAAGCTGGATTTCGCGGTCGTCTGCGCGGTGGCCGGCTTCACGGACGCCGCCGTCGAGCTCGCGGCCTCCGCCAAGGTGATAATATGCAACGCGGAGCAGCTGGCCCGGCGACTCGACGCGGTGTGACGAGACAGTCGGCTTCGACTGAAACGGAAAGGACGAACGGATGAACGATGCCGAAGCCCTCGCTGCCGAGATCCGGTCCGCTGCCACATCCGCAGGCTCCCATCTCGTCGCCGCGCCGCTTCATACGGAGCGGTCCGCATATCCGACGGTCCTGCTCTCCACCGAGGAGATCGTTAGGCTGGTCATCGCGGTTCGCCCGGCCATCATATATGCCGTCGAAACGACCCTGGATCCTGCCGTCGAGGTGGAGGCTGCGATCGAGGAGATCGGCGCCGAGCCGGATGACGACGCGTCGACGGACATCAGGCGGGCCGGAAAACCGCTAGCCGCTCATGACGGCGATTCCGCCCGAACGACGGTCGAATTCGTCGCGGGAGGCGTGCTGCACGCCGCTTATGCGGAGGCCGCCTGGATCACTGAGTTCGAGCGTGAAGTCGAGGCGATCTCACTCCGCGTTGCCGACCAGGAGGAAGCGGGCGAGCGATTGGCTGGGAAGGAGACTGCGGCGCATATCCGCGCGCTCGCCGAGCGCCTGCTGTCCGATCCGGCCTTCGACGGCGGGCGCCCGTCGTTCGCGAAGCGGCGGTTTCTCGCTGGCGAGCTGTTTCCCGACGAGGACGACCACATCCTCGGTGCCGTCACCGAGATGGCCGAGAATCTGCGGTGGCTCGCAGCCGGTAGAACCTGACGCCGGCGATATGCCGATGCGCCCTCGACGGCAGATCCAAGACCGCGGTCATCGCACGGGCGCCAAGTCTACGCGCTGTCGATCCTGGTCTTCGCCGTCGAGGTCAAGCGCCGCACGCCGAACAGGCGGGCCACCTCGGTCGCGTCCCGACCGTTGCGCGCCACGCGGATTTCGGCAAGCGAGATGTCCTCGATCTGGCGGATGTCGTCCATCGAGGCCGGAGCTCGGGCATGCCCCCAGACCGCGCAGTCGGCCTCCGTCGACCAGACGAACCTGCCGCCGCTCGATTCCTCCTGCACGAAGTGCTCGCGCTCCGCGACCGCCATGACACGGTCGCGGATGACCCTTCCTGCTCGCTGGAAGCCGTGCGCCCGCGCTATGCGCTGAACCAGCAGGCTCTCGGCTATAGGCGCCTCGAACCGCAGCACGTGAGCCACCAGTCTGGCGAGAAGGTCGTCATAGGAGGCCTCGTAGAAGCGGAGCGGATCAAGCTCGCCCTCGAACGTCTTGAACGCCGTCGCGCGGTAGAGGTCGGTCTCCGCCGACCAGCCGGCCGCCGCGGCGACGATCGGCTCAGCCGCCCGGGCATAGATCGGTTCGCGCCTTTCGCTCCCGTGATCGACGATCAGGACCGGGTCCGGCTCGCCAGTGGCGACGTCGCCCACGTCGCCCTCTACGTCGTCGGTCTCCGGCACCGCCGTGCGGGAGGGCGCTACGATCTCGATGATCTCGTCGTGCGGCGTCCGGGCATCCGAGGCGAGAGGGTCCGCGGCGGCTGCCTCCGCCTCCGCTCGCGCCGTGCGATCTGCGTCCAGCAGCGCCTCGATGCGAGCGTGCAGCTTGTCGGCCGCGCGGTCGCGGTCGATCCACCAGTCCGTCGACCACGTCCGCACCAGCGTCCAGCCGAGTCCTTCCAGAATGGCCTGACGGACCTTGTCGCGATCACGAGCGGTGGCGGCGCTGTGGTAGGAGGCGCCGTCGCACTCCACACCGACCAGATAGTCGCCCGGCCGATCCGGGTGGACGATGCCGAGATCGATGCGGAACTTCGACACGCCGACCTGCGGCACGGCCGTCCAGCCCCGTCGGCGCAGCTCGGTGGTCACCGCCTCCTCGAACGGCGAATCCGCGCCACCCATCGATCCCTTGTTCGCTTCGGCGATCGCGCGCGGCCCGCGTTCCGCGAACTCGATGAACGCCTTGAGGTCGCGAACGCCTCCCGACGCCGTGCGGGTCAGGTCGATCATGCCCGGATCGAAGGAGGTGAACACCTTCATCTCCCGCCGCGCGCGCGTCGCGGCGACGTTGAGGCGACGCTCGCCGCCGAAGTTGTTGAGCTTGCCGAACGACATCGACATGGTCTGACCGCCCGGCTCGGTCGGCCCGAAGTTGACTCCGAGCAGGATCACGTCGCGCTCGTCGCCCTGGACGGTCTCGAGGTTGCGCACGCAGACCGGCTCCAGCCGCGTCTCCGCATCGAAGTGCGGCTCGATCGCGGGATGAGCGCGGCGGGCCTTGTCGAGCAGGTCCTCGACCAGCCGCATCTGCTCGGCGTTCATCGTGATGATGCCGAGGCTGAGCGGCGCGCCCCTCTCGTCCACGAAGGCCGGATCGCGCAGGCGACGCACCGCCTCGTCGACGATCGCCTGCGCCTCGATCGGATTGGTCTTGATGCCGCTCGTGTAGACGCCCGGCACCTTCTGCCAGGTGACCGCGCTCGGCCGGGTCTCCGGCGGCGGGAAGGTGACCAGCTCGTTCCCGTAGTAGCGCGCGTTCGAGAAGGTGATGAGGCTCTCGTGACGGCTGCGGTAGTGCCAGCTCAGCCGATGGCTCGGCACGCCGGCCCCCAGGCATTCGTCGAGGATGCTCGGCAGATCCGGCACGGTGTCGTCGTCCACGGTGGCCGCGCCGGTGCCGCGCTGGAAGTCGTTGCTCGGCGGCATCTGCTTGGGATCGCCGGCGATGATGACCTGCTTGCCCCGCGCCATCGCTCCGATCGCGTCCCAGGGCGTGATCTGCGAGGCCTCGTCGAAGATGACCAGATCGAAGAGCGCCTGATCGGCAGGCAGATACTGCGCGATCGAGAGCGGGCTCATCAGCATGCAGGGCGCCAGTCGCGTGAAGGCGTCGCCCATCTCCGAGGCCAGCTTCCGTATCGGCATGCTCGGCCGCTGCAACTGGAGCTGATGCTTCAGCGTCCCGTATCCGTCCTTCTTGCCTACCTCGCTCTTGTCCGGAATCAGTCCGCAGAGCCTGGCGCGGATGTAGCGCGACGACAGCTCGCCCATCCGGTCGTCGAGCTCGCGGAAGCGCGCGATGCGGTCCTCCTGCTCGCCGGCCATGAACTGGGTGAGCAGAGGTTCCTGGTCGATGCGGACGAAGGCGAACCAGCGGGCGTAGGCCGTCTCGAAGGTCTCGACCGATGCCTCGGGCGCGACGGCACCGCGCTCCAGCGCCTCGACGAGCGGCGCGATCCCGGCCTGCAAAGCCTCGTCGCGGACGCGCCGCCAGGCGGTCCAGTCGTTGAGGCGACGCGCATGCGCGACGACGACGGCGGCACGCGCCCGCAGGCCGTCGAATCCCGCGCCCGCCGGAGCCGCACAGAGCTCGTCGAAGCGACCGACGACCCGGTCCATCCTCTCCAGCGAGCCGCGCAGCCTCTCCGCGGCGCCGGCCACCGGTCCGTCGCCCGCCAGCATCTCGTTCGCGTCAACGACGAGCGTGGACACCGCGCGACGAAGCTCGACCAGCGTCTCGGGTCCGTCGGCCTGCGCCGCGATCGCGGCACGGAGCCGCTCGGCGCGGCCGATGGCCTGCTCGACCAGGGCACCGTCCGTGGCGAGCCCCGCCCAGCCGGGGATGCCCGACGCGCGAACGGCCAGGGCGTCGATCCGCGCCAGCAGATCGCGCATCGCGAGGAGGCGCGGCAGATCCGCCTCGGGCTCGACCGGCCCCGAGGCCCCGCCGGCCTGGGCGAGCGAGCGCGCGACCTTCCGCTGCGCGAGCGCGGCGAAGAACCAGAACCTGCCGGACGCCACGGTCCAGGCCGCCTGCGTCCCCTCGATGTCGATCCTGCGCGCCGCCTCGGGGGCATAGGCCGCGCTCAGCGCTCCCTCCTCGGCGCGGTAGCGATCGATCAGCGCCACCGCCTCGCGCACCGCCGTCACGCGGTCCGCCATGTCGGGCGCGAAGGCGAAGCGCACGTCGTGCCCGTGCGTGGTGAGACAGAGCTCGACGAATTCCACCAGCGCCCGCAGCTGGTCCCGGTCCTCGCCGGGGAGCGGGAGCTTCGTCGCGGTGCTGACGCCGGACCGGCCGGTCTCGACGGCGTCGATGGCGCCGGGCACCTCGCCAGCGGAGGCGACGATGTCCTCCTGCCAGCCGTTCGACCATTCGGTGCGCGCGACGCCGTCCAGCTCGGCCGGAAGATCGGTCACCGCCTTGCGCGCGATGCCGAGCCTGCGCGCGACGTCGCGGAAGCGCACCATGTCCTCGCCCGAATGGCGAACCGACGCCGCGAAGGCGAAGCGCGGCGTGGACCCGGTCGCGTCGCGCACGGTCCTCCCGATCGCCCGATGGATCGTCCAGCCGTTCGGCTCTTCGAGATGGAGCAGGGCCACCACGCCGTTGAGGTCGTCGCGCAGGCGCCTCGTCTCCGCCGCCTCGCGTTCCCACTCCTCGGCGGTGAGCGCGTCGCGCGCCGTCCAGGCGCTGTCGAGCTGCTTCAGCACCGCCGACTTGGTCGCCTTGGCCGAGTGCAGCTCGAGGCAGAAGGGCGCCAGCCCCTTGTCGGCGAGACGCCGCTGCACGACCTCGAGCGCCGCCCGCTTCTCGGCGACGAACAGCACGCGCCGTCCGAGCGCCAGGTTGTGCGCGATGATGTTGGAGATGGTCTGCGACTTGCCGGTGCCCGGCGGCCCGTCGAGAACGAAGTCCCGGCCCTCGGCCGACGCGATGACCGCAACCAGCTGGGAGCTGTCCGCCGGGAGCGGGGTGAACAGCCTCGCGGGGTCGACCTTGGCGTCCATCTCCTCGGCGCGGGGGAAGCCACTCCTGTCGACCTGCACCGACCCGTCGCGATCGATCAGGTGGCGGACGAGCGGGCTCTCCTTCAGCCGGTCCGCGCGATCGACCAGATCCTTCCACATGAGATACTTGGCGAACGAGAAGGTGCCGATCACGACCTCGGGCACTACCTCGAAGCCGGCGATGTCGCGCACCGCCTCGCGGACCCTGCGCCAGACGCCCGGGACGTCGATGCCGCTGTGGTCCTTGGGCAGCTCGCCGTCGAGCCCCGGAATGGTCAGCTCGAAGTCCTGCCGGAGCAACTCGAGCAGTGTCAAGTTGAAGCGCGGCTCGTCCTCGTGCGCGATCATCGTGACGCCGGAGAGCGCGCTCTTCCGCTCCAATCGCACCGGCAGCAGGATCAGCGGTGCGCGATACACCTTCTCCTCGGTCGGCGACTTCTTCCACTTCAGGAAGCCCATCGCGAGGTAGAGCGTGTTGGCGCCGCCCTCCTCGAGATCGGTGCGCGCCTTGCGGTAGAGCTCGACCAGAGACGCGTCGAGCTTGTCCTTGGGCAGCAGCGAAAGCGCCTCGCCGCGCCTCATCGCCTGTTCCGCGACCTCGAGCCGCAGGCTCGTCTGGGTCTGCTGCTCGTAGAGCCTCTCGTCGCGCCCGCCGACGTCGAGATCCGGCATCGGCACGATGCGGATCTTCTTCCCGTCCGCAAGAAGGTCCTCCAGCGCGCCGGGATCCGGGCAGAGCAGCTTCACAACGCTCTTGCCCTCGCGCAGGCTCAGCAGGTTGTTGCTCGTGGTGAGGTTCAGCAGCTTGCGCTGCCACTGGAGGATGCGGCCGGTGGCGGTCGGCGCCTCCTCGCTCACCTCGACGTCGAAAGCGGGCAGGTCGGGTGCGACCTCCAAGCCCTCGGCCATGGCGACGACGACCTCGTCGGAGGGCGAATGGCCGGTCCCGGCGACGCCGAGCGGACGGATTCGCTGCATCCGCGCGCGGCGCACGTCGATCGCCATCTCGAAGCGCCCATCCGCCTCTTCCGCGATCTCCCGGCGCGCTGTCGCCATGGCCTGACTGAAGCTCGCCGGAGGATTCTGCGTCGCGAGCGTGGTCTCGAACACGACGAGGTCGTCGAGGTCGAACCTCCGGCGCAGCGCCGCCGCCTCGTCCGTCACCAGCGCCGCGAACTCCACGGGCTGGAGCCACACGCCGACGAAGGCGTGCCCCTCCGTCAGGACCAGGAGCGGGTTGAGGCTGGCCTGCTCCAGCGCCGCCGCGAATAGCAGCGCGGTGTCGAGGCACGTCGCCACCCCGCCTGCTAGGATCTGCGAGGGCGTACGCACCTTCTGCCCCGTGCGCTCGAAGCTGGCCGGCGGCAGCGCGTAGGAGAGCCGCAGACCCGCGACGGCGGACCAGACCGCAGACGCCAGCTCCCACACCCGTTCCCGCTTCCCCGACTGGTAGCCGTCGAGGGCGTCCGGCTTGCCGGCCCGGCGCAGCACGTCCGACGCCGTCTTCAGCACCTTGTCGACCGCCGGGTCGTTGGGCATCACGAACGCGGGCAGCAGCTCCGCCATCGTCGAGAGGCCGCCCCACTGGTTGTGGGCGAGCAGTTCGACCGGATGAGCGCACTCGGCGAGCACTGCGCCGGTCGCGTCGGCGAGCGACAGCGACAGCGTCCCGGTCATGCTCTCGGTCAGATCGTGGAGGAGGGTCGCGTTGAGGGCGACGTCGCGATCGGCGACGTCGATCTCGTCGCCGGGCGCCATCGCGTCGATGCGCCACGTCTTCGCCTGCACGAACGGCGGATCGGCGGAGAGCGTGAGGACGAGATCGCTCGCCTTCTCCCCTTCCAAAGGCGCGGCGACCTTGAGGTCGCGGATGACGGGAATCGCGTTCTGATGCGTCGCGAAGCCGATCTTCGCCGCTACGGCAACCTCAACAGTCCAAGACACGAAAAGCCCCCTCTTACGCCGACGCCCCCGCTACAGCCGACCTTCCCTACTTGGATTCGACTTGCCGCACCATCTCAACAACGGGCCGGACCGACGGAAATCGCTCCGTTTAGAACGCAAACAGTGATCCCGCCGTGCGGTCGAACCATCTCCGTCCGTCATCGGATCGATCGAAGCGCGACGGAAGGCGAGAGGCACCCGTTCGGCCGATGGTCGAGCATCCGCGCTCGGAGTGGGCGCATCCCAGCCTGGAGCAAGAGCTTCGCGATTTCCGGGTCGGCAGCCGGCGGCGACCGACCGCCCCGTCGTGCGTCACCAATAACGTCTGCTCATAGCAGCGCCACAGAATAATGATAACACAGATATTTACTGCTTCGATCACACCCGATGAATTCTGGACTCAATAAATGCAGGTTCTGGAGTCCAGATATATTGCGCAGCGCTAGAGACTGATATGTTTTGGAGAGGATGACGGGCTTTATTTTTGTCTTTCAGGTTACCTCCATTGAAATGCGAATTCGCGAACTCCACAATTTTCGCGACGCAGAAAGCGCGGCAACTTGAACTCAAATAGCCTGGAGGAAAAATGACCAAACGTGACTTCGACCCGGCGATGCGCCGCACCAGCCGATGCTGGCGGCGAAATCGAATGGTCCACCATGGAGCGCTGGCAGCCGTCGCCGCGATGGCGCTCAGCGCGACAGCGAGCGCCGCCACCACGAAATACTACGCGCGGCAGCGCCTCTCGAACGTCGCCGCCGCCGCACCGGCTCCAACCGGTCCCTCCTGCGGCGTGCCGGTCCAATCGTTCAGCAGCGACTACAGCGGAACCCAATACAACCTTGGCGCCGCCACGACAGCGCAAATCGCCAGCACGCTTTGCACTGCGAAGATGTCGTCCATCAAATCCAAGGGAGGCGCTTGCATGTGGAGGCAGGATCAAAACGCAGCATACTATTTCGACAACGGCAAGATCGGCCCCTGGCTGGGCGCCTATTGGGCGGTGATCTGCAAATAGGATGCGCAACGCCGCGGAGGCGGTCCGGGTCTCGGCATGTTCGGACCCGACATGCCCGTTCCTGTGCGGAATGCTCCATCGGAACGACCGCATTGGCAGCCGCGGCGGAAGACCGTAGGATCGCCGATATGCGATCGACCTGGAGAAATCCGTCACCGACGCCACCGAGCCGCCGGATGCGAGGAGCCCTTCCGGCCAAGACCGGGCGGCGGCCGTGACGAAGCGCCCCCTCGCTCCTGGCGACTTCCACGAGGAGGAGGCCCGCTTCGCCAGGCGGCTGAAGGCCGCCCGCAAGCAGGCGGGCCTGACCCACGCGCAGCTCGCCGCCATCACCGGCTTCGGGAAGGCCTACATCTCCTACGTCGAGAACCTCAGGGCGAACCCGTCCCTGCTGACCTGCCTGCGCTTCGCCCGGGCGTTGAAGATCGACCTCGGCGACCTCGTCTCGGCGCGAAGGATCGAGGCCCTCGACGTCATCGAGGATCAGTAGCGGGCGGTGCGCGAAATCCGCCTGGACCGAGCCCGAGCGCCGTCAGAGCCGCTCACTCGGACGCCTTCTGGTCGAGCAGCCCCTCCATGTTCCGAAGCGAAGCCTGGACCTTCGCCAGCGCATCATCCATGCGGGCGGCGCGCAGCAGATCGGCGCGACCGCTGAGCCGGAGCACGACCTCCAGCACCTGATCCGAGTGCCGCATCAGCGCGACGAGCTTGTCGCCGCACGGCCCGTTGTTTCCCGCCAGCCAGTTCTTCACGGTCCGCTCGCGCGCGTTCGCCAGCTGCGCTATCCGCTTCACCGTCGCGGGGAGATCGCCGAACTCCCGCCGGAGCGCGGCCGCGATCTCGAGCGACAGATCCGCGTCCCCGCCGAGTGGCGGGTGCGGAAGTTTTCGGTCCATTCCGGGCAGCGACATTCCGCACCCCCTCACCGTATCCGCGACCGCAGATAGATGGAATCGGTTGCGAATCGGGGTCAGGCGCAATGGTGACGGACGATCGGCCAGTGAAGACGGTGAGGGCCGCCCAATATGTCCGCATGTCGACGGACAACCAGAAATACTCGACGCAGAACCAGGCCGACGCGATTGCCGCCTACGCCGCGCAGAAGGGCATGGAGATCGTCCGCACCTATGCTGACGAGGGTTGCAGCGGGCTCAGCATCGCGGGCCGCGAATCCCTTCGCCGCATGATCGAGGACGTGCGCTCGGGAAGCGCCGACTACGACGTCATCCTCGTCTACGACATCAGCCGCTGGGGGCGCTTCCAGGACGCGGACGAGAGCGCCTACTACGAATTCATCTGCCGGCAGGCCGGCATCACCGTCCACTACTGCGCCGAGCAGTTCGAGAACGACGGAAGCCTCAGTGCCACGCTGATCAAGAGCGTCAAGCGCGTGATGGCGGGCGAGTACAGCCGCGAGCTTTCCACCAAGGTGTTCGCCGGCCAATGCCGCCTCATCACGCTGGGCTACCGTCAGGGCGGACCCGCAGGCTACGGCCTGCGCCGCTTCCTCGTCGACGAGCACAACGAGCGAAAGGCCCCGCTCGAGCGCGGCGAGCAGAAGAGCCTCCAGACCGATCGGGTCATCCTCGTGCCGGGTCCGCCTGCGGAGGTCGAGACCGTCCGCCGCATCTACCGTGTCTTCGTCCTCCAGCGCCGCTCGGAGCGCGAGATCGCGATCCTCCTCAACGACGAGCGCATCGACACCGGGCTCGGTCACGGATGGACGCGCGGGATAGTCCACCAGATCCTGACCAACGAGAAGTATATCGGCAACAACGTCTACAACCGCGTCTCCTTCAAGCTGAAGCGCAAGCGGGTGGCGAACCCGCCCGACATGTGGGTGCGCGGCGACGGCGCCTTCGAGGCCATCGTCGACGCCGACTTCTTCGAAGCCGCCCAGCACATCGTCGCCGAGCGCTCGCGCAGGTTCACCGACGAGCAGCTGCTCACGATGCTCCGTGACTTCCAGCTGCGCAAAGGGGCGCTGTCCGGCCTCGTCATCGACGAGGACGAGGACATGCCCTCCTCCTCAGCCTATCGCCACCGCTTCGGCAGCCTCGTGAAGGCCTATTCCCTCATCGGCTACGATCCCGGACGCGACTATCGCTATCTCGAGACCAACCGGGCTCTGCGCCTGATGCACCCCGGCATCGTCGCCGACACAGCGGCGGAGATCGAACGCATCGGCGGCGCCGTCGCCGTCGATCCCGCGACCGACCTCATGCGCGTCAACGACGAGTTCTCGGTGTCCCTCGTCCTCGCCCGGTGCTTCGAGACGGCCGGCGGGTCGCGCCGCTGGAAGATCCGTCTCGACGCCGGCCTCGCGCCCGACATCACGGTGGCGGTCCGCATGTCGCCCGGCAACGAGCGGCCGCGCGACTACTATCTGCTTCCCTGGATCGACCTCGGCGGCAACGACGCGCTCAGGCTCGCCGACGAGAACGGCACCCGCCTCGACGCCTACCGCGCCGACGACCTCGGCCCGCTCTACCATCTGTCCCGCCGCTTCCGCCTCGGCCACGCCGCATGACCCAGAACGTCCCCGACATCGTCATGGTGCCGGTCGGCTCCATCGAGATCCTCAATCCCCGCGCCCGCAACCGCAGGATCTTCGAGGAGCTGGTCGACAGCATCTCCAAGGTCGGCCTCAAGAAGCCGATCACGGTCACGGCAACCGAGGACGGATACGCGCTAGTCTGCGGGCAGGGACGCCTCGAGGCCTTCATCGAGCTCAAGCAGACGCTCATCCCTGCCATCGTGATCGACGTGTCACGCGAGGAGGCCTACGTCCTCAGCCTCGTCGAGAACATGGCACGGCGCAACCACAGCCCGCTTGAACTCATCCGCGAGGTCGGCGCATTGCGCGACCGCGGCTACACGCTTCAGCAGGTGGGCGACAAGCTCGGCTTCAGTCACGAATACGTCTCGGTCATCTGCACCATGCTCGACCGGGGCGAGGAAAGACTCCTCAACGCGGTCGAGCGCGGCGTGATCCCCCACTGCGTGGCCTACGAGATCGCGATGGCCCCCGACCTCGAGGTGCAGCGTGCGCTGGCTGACGCCTACGAGAAGGGCATGGTCGCGACCTCGCAGATCGTGGCGATCCGACGGCTCGTCGACGAGCGCGCCCAGATCGGCAAGGCCATGAAGTCCGTCGCCCGGCCACACAGGGGGCTCAAGCCGACGGCCGCGTCGCTCGTGCGCACCTACCAGAAGGAGGTGGAGCGGCAGAAGCAGCTCGTCCGCAAGGCTAGCCTGACCCAGAGCCGCCTCATGTTCGTCGTAAACGCGCTGAAGAGGCTCCTCGCCGAGGAGCATTTCGTCACCCTTCTTCGCGCCGAGGCGATGGAGACGCTTCCGCTCCCGCTCGCCGAGCGCATAGGCATCGCGAAGGCCTGACCATGAGCGACGACATCCACATCGCCTTCGCCCCGAAGATCCTCGAGCTCAGGCTCTCGGACATCCTTCCGCTCCGGCAGATTCCGTCGCAGGTGCTCACCTCCCGAAGATACGCGCGCATCGTCGCGTCGATCGCGACGGTCGGGCTCGCCGAGCCGCTGGTGGTGTCGAAGCAGAAGCGCGGGCAGCCCTATTTGATTCTCGACGGCCATCTCCGCCATCACGCATTGCTGGCCCGCGGCGACGAGACGGTCCGCTGCATCCTCGCGGACGACGACGAGGCCTTCACCTACAACAAGAGAGTCAACCGCCTGGCGACCGTCCAGGAGCACTACATGATCGACCGCGCGATCAAGCGCGGCGCGTCCGACGAGCTGATCGCAAAGTCGCTGGGCGTCGACGTGAACGTCGTCCGCCGACGCCAGAACCTGCTCAAGGGCATCGCGCCCGAGGTCGTCGAGATGTTCAAGGACCGGCCGATCAACGTCCAGACCTTCGAGGTCCTGAAGAAGATGAAGGCGCCTCGGCAGATCGAGGCAGCCGAGCTCATGATCTCGGCCAACAACTTCTTCCACAGCTACGTCAAGGCGCTGCTCGCCGCGACCAAGCGCGACGACCTCGCGAAGCCGGATCGCAAGAAGCGCATCGGCGGTCTGAGCGCCGAGCAGATGGCGAAGATGGAGCGCGAGATGGAGAACCTCACGCGCGACATGAAGGCCGTCGAGGACGCCTTCGGCGACGACGTGCTGAGCCTCGTCGTCGCGTCGGGCTACATAGGGAAGCTGCTCGGCAACGAGCACATCTCCGCCTACCTCGAACGTCGTCATCCCGAGATCAGCAGCCAGTTCCGGACCATCGTTTCGGCCGCCTCGCTGGAGCAGCCGGCACCCTAGCATGTCTCGGGGTGCTGCCCTTCTCGAGCAGGCATCCGCGAACCGGTTCATTAGGTCGCTGGTCGGCGATGAGCACCGCCGACCAGCTTCTCGATTAGAACGATCCCTTCGACGTCCCACCCTTCGCCCGCACGGCCGCGTCCATGCGCTGGTTGAAGCTGACCGGCTGGCTCATCACGGACGGGGCCAGCAGCGAGATCTCGCTCCCCGAGGCCGTCAGCGTCGCAGAGCCCTGGCCGCAGGGCGACGGCGTGCACCATTGCGGGGGCAGAAAGCTCTTCAGCTGGAAGCCCGATCCATATCGCTTCGTGAGCGTCGCCCTGATCTCGGCCTCGCCCGGCGAGCCGTCGTCCGTCGTCCACTTGATGCCGATGGCCTTCGGCGCGTCCGGGTAGATCCCATAATCGACCGCGACCGCCTCGTGGCCCTTCGTCCATTCCTCGTGCGTCGGTATTCGCGTCGGATGCGCCGAACCATGCCCGGAAATCCGCTCGTCGACGAGATCCTCGAAGGAGTCGCTCGACCAGGCGGCCGCGTTCATCGCGCTCTCCTTCTTCGCATAGCCCTCCGCGCCAAGTGCGGCGCCCACTTGCTCGGGCGTCATCATCAGCCCCGCGCCGCCGACCCTGTAGGGCGCCGCCTGCGCGACCTCCTCCGGCGTCCTCGACCCGGCGGACCCGCCACCGGCATGCCCCTTCGGCGGGCTCGAGCTTCCGCACCCCGGCAGCATGGCGAGCGCTACGCCCGCGGCGATGATCTTCGACATGTTCTTCACGGCATTCCCCTTGTCCTTCGGACGAGCGCCATAGATCGCCGGAGCGTCGCTCCGGCGCGGCCGTCGTCCATCCATGTTCGTTCAGGGCAGCAGACCCTCTCGTCGTTCCGTCAGCGGAGGCCGAGCGGCGGCGGGCGCCCGCGCAGAACGGGGTCGATGCTCGCCGGGCGCGACGGCGCGCTAAGCGCCGAGCGGACCGATACGTTGCCGATATGACGACTGCCCATGTCCACGCGACCCCACAGGGGCGAGACCAAGGCTGGCTCCAGCCGGCGGCGTCGCCCCGAACCCGAGGCGACGCCGGCCCGAAAGCCGGAGATTGGAAACTCGCGGTAAGACGAGCGCGAGCGTCTTTAGACCCGAGGATCCTGGACATACACGCCCGCTCCCCGGCCGAATGAGATTCGACCGGGCATGCGGCTACTTACCGTTCGAGGTTTCCACGCCTCGCCCATCTCTCGATGGGATGCGACGACGCTAGAATCCGAGTGTTAACACCGCAATAGCGGCCAGCACTCGGTTCGTCGCACCAACCTCTCGGCATCGCTGTCGCTGCGACCCCGAGCCGCGGCTCTGAGTTTCGCGTCCCGCCGTGTCGATGAGACAGGCGACAGGGACGGGAAGACCGACTGCGCTCCATCGCAGCTGAACTGCTCACCGCAGCAGTGGAGGAAATGCTGGGGGACTGCGTCAAAAACCGCGTGCCGACGATCCGGAGGGATACGACGTCACGCCAACCCGCCAAGACAAGCGGCACCCCGAACCGGATCGTGAACGAGGCTTCTGCCGGCACGAGCGCGCGAGGTCTTGATCGAAAACGCCGATCAACCGGGAATGGAGGAAAGGGTGAGCGAGGTAGATGCGCCGCGCGAAAAGGATACTGGCTCACGTCCGCGCCATGCCAACATTGCCGAGGCGCGGCGGCGCGCCGCAATCGTGAAGCGCTACGTCGCGATCGAGCGGCCGGACGTCGAGATCGACGATGCCTTCGCGGCCGAAATCGGCCTCTCGGTCGATAGCCTCATCCGCATGGCGACGGCATGGCGCCGCCTCGGCGAGGCCAAGTTCCTCCAAGGCAGCGGATACCGGCCGTCCGAGCTAGATCGGATCGAGGCGCTGGAAGCGCTCGAGCGCGGCGTCGATCTCGATGAGGTGCCCGCATCCCGGCGGCCCGAAATCCGGAAAAGGCTTCGCGCGATCCGCCAATACCTCAGGATCGAACAGCCGGACTCGACCGACGTATCGAAGGCGGCGGACCGTCTCGGCATGACGTCCCACCAGTTCCGAAAGATGGTCCGCATCTGGATCATGTTCAGATCCGCCGTCGCCGTGCCTGGCGCCTACGCAGCGAAGCGGCCGAGGCGCAAGAACACGCAGACGACCGATATGATCGCGATGTTCATCCGCCGCGCGCTCGAGGAGCTCGGTGACGATGCACGTGGGGATGCGGTCCACGCGCGGACGGTCGAACTGTGCGGAGAGGCCGGGATCAGGCCGCCGGCCCTGTCGACCACCTACGAACGGCTCCGATCCCTCCGCAGCAAGGAGCGCGCACGCGGCGAAGGGGGCATGACGCCCATCTAGCGGTCGTCGTCGATCCGCGACCGCAGATCAGCCACGCGCCGCAGCAGATTTCTCACGCCATCGGAATCGGCCGAGCCACCGATGCCATTCTGACGCGCCCGTTCGAGGCGCACGCCGTTGTTTCGATCGATGGTTTCCCGAATGGTGTCGATCATGGCCGAGCTGATCTCGGGCATCGCCGCCGCCCGGCCGGTCCTGAAGCTCACCCCGTCGGGCCGCTCGCCCACGCCAAGCCAAGTGGGCCCGATACGGTCTCCGATCGCGTCGACGATGATCCTGCCGAGGCGGTCGATGCCGTTCGGAGTCACGAGGGGAAGACCGGTCCCACCGAAGATGCGCTCGGCCGCCGCATCGCCTGACCTGACCCGGATCATGACATCCGGCTCGCCATCGGCCACGGACACGCCTTCCAGGTCAAGATCGGCCAGCCCGTCGAGCGCCGCATCGGCGGCGTGCACGTATCCTGTCGCACCCCACCTCGCCGTTGCGACGACCCAGCCTAGAACCACGCCGGTGCCGACATCGACGACCGCGTCCAGGCGGAGGTGATGGCCCTCGGGATCGGCAAGATCCAGCCCGGCGCTGTCGAACGCGATGTCGGCGCCGAACGATCCGGAACGCCGCTCCCGTCGCGCCTCCGTGATCATCCGTATCAAAGTCGTTCGCGACGGCGCCCCCGCATGGCGAGCGGCTATCGCATCCAGGATCGCGTTGGTCCCCGCGTTCGGATCGCGGTCGAGGACCTCGGCGATCGTGGTCGAGATCTCCGCCTTCACGGCATCCGAAACCGCGGACCTGCGCTTCGTGCCGGCCTTTCCGACCACACCCAGGGATTCCACCGAGCGGCGGGCCTTCCAGTCCCTCACGAGCTGATAGAAGTGCGAAGTGGCCAGTCCCGCGAAGGTGGCCGCGTCGGCGGCGCCATCGAACCGCGGTTCCCCGTCTGTCGGCTCCGTCCAGCGAAGCACCGCCGCCAAACGTCGGCGAACCGTCTCCCTCCCCGAGTCGGGAAGTCGCTGGATCGCCAGCTCGTCCCGAGTCGGAATTCCCTCGGGCCAGGCGCGCAGCTTGAGTTCGTCGAGGGTCGGCACATTCGCCACGGCGGCTTCCAAAAGTTCACTACGTGAAAAACTTGAAACCCACTACAGCCATAAAATATCACTTGCAAGCCTCTTGATTGTCGAACATTGAAAACCCACTACAGCCGCTATGGCCGTAACGGGTCTATCAAATCATCGTTCGAGGAGGGGTATCTTGCGCACGCCGACCATCAATCCGCTCAACCGCACACCGGTGGGCGCCGGACCGGATGAACCGCCAACGGCCGCACTTCCCGCCCTCGCGGGGTTCCTCCCCCGCCTGTCGGAGATCGGCATCCCCGATCCTCTCGACTGCCTCCACCCCCGCGCCCGCCGCATCGGCGGCGTCAACCACGTCCATCCGCTCTTCTCGGAGATCGCCATGGGCGCGACCAGGGCGGCCGCGTCGACGGCCGGCTGGACGCTCGTTTCGATCGAATCCCGTCCCTTCCGGAGCTGCGTCACCTTCCACCGCAAGCGCGGCACCTTCCAGTTCCTCAGCCGCAAGACCTGCGCCTACCAGTCGGGCGAGAGCCCGTGGGAGCGGCTCGACGCCATGGAGAGGGAGGTGGATCCCGGCTGCGTCGACTACGCGACCCAGGGCCTGGTCGTGACGTGGGAGACGCCCGAGGGCCGCCGCCGCTACACCCTCGACTGCCTCGAGACCCGGACGTGCGGCGGCACGGTGGCCCGCGAGCTCAAGGCCAGCGCCAGCTACTTCTCCGACGTCGACTACGCGCCGCTGATGGAGCGCGCCGCCAACGACCTCCCGCTCCACGGCATCGCCTTCGTGAAGCGCACCGGCGACGAGATCCAGAAGCGCCGCCGCCGCGTCAGGAACGTCGCCCGGGCCTTCGACGACCGCTTCACCGGCTTCGACGAGCGCCAGCTCGCCGCCGCCGCCGACCACGTCGAGAAGTGCGGCCCGGAGGTGCCGCTGGCCCTGATGGGCGAGGTGCTGGGCGTGCACCGGTCGGCAGCGCTCCAGGTCGTCAACGCGCTCATGTGCGCCCGGCACTACGCCTACGACCTCGACGTCGCGGTGAACGACGACACCATCGTGTCGCCGGTGCCGCCCGCCGAGCCCGCGGAGCACGACCTGCGCCGCATCGCCATCCGCCCCGGCCGCTGAAGGCCGGGGCGCGCCTCGAGATGGCCAGCGGAGCCTGCACCCGCACCGTCGCGGCGATCATCACCGTCACCACCACAACCACCCTGACCACCACCACCCGGTCCGCCCGGCCTGGCCGCGCCGACCATTCCGAAGGAGAACGACCTTGAAGCACTTCAACCCCTCGACCGCCGTCGCCCACCCCGTCGGCGAGCCCGTCCGCATCGACATCGTGGGGGCGGTCGGCGACCGCTTCCGCTGCGACGACCGCAACGTCGTCCTGGAGGCCATCCGCGACGACGGGACCGTCGCGCTCCGCGACGTCCAGACCGAGGGCCTCCTCCAGGTCCGCGACCCCGCGACGGACGCCGTGTCCGATCCCACGGTCGAGTGGATGCGCGAGATGTATGCCCGCGGGCTGCTCCACCCGGTGGGCGACGCGACCGACGTCGCCGTCGCGCAAGGGCGCTTCCTGCTCCTCGACCCGCACGCCTGCGCCAGCCGGGACGCGAAGAGCCGCTGGCGCGACTCCCTCGCCTGGCGCGCCTGCATGGCGCAGATCGACCGGACCGACCGGGCGATCCGCCACTGGCTCGACGGCAACTTCGGCACCGAGCCCTCCGACCTGCGCTACCCGCGCCCCGGCGCCAGCTCGGTCCGCCGCTGGATGCGCCGGGTCGAGAAACTCCGCCGGCCGGGCGCCCTCGTCAGCAGCGCGGGCCGGCGCCTCGGCCAGGCCCAGGTCTCGCCCTTCGTCGACCGCCTGCTGCACGAGGCGGCGCTCTGGTTCTGGGCCCGCCCGCGCGCGACCAAGGCGCAGGCCTACGCCTGGCTCGAGCACCAGCTGAAGCGCGCCAACGAGCAGCTCGCGCCGAGCGCGCCGAAGCACAGGTGCCCGTCCAAGGAGGCGCTGCGCAAGCGCATCGAGCGCCTCCGCTGCGCGGAGACGGTCGCCGCCAAGGAGGGCAGGCAGTCGTCCGAGAAGCTCTACAAGGGCTCGGGCGAGCCCGTCCTCGTCGACCGGCTCCTCGAGCTGGTCCTCATGGACGCCGCCGACCTCGAGCAGGTCATCGTCTTCGACGACGCGTGGCAGCTCCCGGCCTGCAAGGTCCGCATCACGGTCCTCATGGACTACGCCTCGCACGCTATCCTCGGCTGGTGCGTCTACGCCGGCCCGCCGCGCGCCGAGACGTCCATGCAGGCGGTCATCGACTGCCTTGCGCCGAGCGAATACCCCGAGGCCGTCCTCGCCCAGTTTCCGGACCTGAGGTGGATCTTCGGCAAGCCGTCGACCATCACCCCCGACAACGCGAAGCCGCTCGTCGGCCCGAGCTCGCTGCCCGGGCTCAACTCCGCGGGCATCGGCCTCGCCGAGCCGCCGGTCGGCATGCCGACGGCGAAGGCGGCCCTCGAGCGCTTCTTCCGTTCGCTCAAGGAGGAGCTCGCGATGCTCCCGGGCACGATCATCGACCCCAAGCGGGCCCGCGACCTCGACTACGACGGCGTCGCGGCGGCCATGCTCACGCTGCCCCAGCTCAGGGTCATGGTGGCGCACGTCGTGGCGAGCCACAACGTGTCGCCGTCCAAGGGCCTCGACGGCCGCTCGCCGCTCCAGGTCTGGATGCAGAAGGCCAGGAACCGCGCCACGCCCGTCTTCGTCGACCGCGACCACGTCGCGCGCTGCCTGTCCCGCGAATACCAGGCGCTGCTCACCGGCGACGGCATCGAGCTCGACGGCATCCGCTACCGCGATCCGCGCAAGGTCAGGCTCGGCCTCGACCACATGCACCACACGCAGGCCCGCCGCTCGCAGCGCAAGGACGGCTCGGCGACCGTGAAGGTCACCGTCCGCCGCAACGACGGGAACATCGACTCCATCGAGTTCCTCGACACGCTCGACAACAGCTGGATCAGCCTGCCCTCGACCCAGCCCGCCTACACCCACAACCTGACGGCCTGGGAGCACGACAAGTTCCGCGAGATGGCGCGGAAGCGGAACGAGCCGTTCGACACCGAACAGGCGCGACAGCGCTCGAAGGCCCTCACGCTCGGCGCGATGGAGGAGATGCTGCCGAAGATGAAGTTCAAGGAGCGCGCCACCATGGCGGCCCTCCACCAGAGCCACGTCGTCGACGCGCTGAAGGGCGGCCGCAAGCCCGCGCTCCTGCCGGACGACGCCGTCGTCTCGCCCCAGCTCACGGCCGACGACCTCGGCATCGCGCCGACGTCGCCGGGGGATTCCAAGTCCCCGACGGCCAGAAGCTCCGGTCGCAAGCCAAAGAAGCCCGCGATCGACAGGGCCGAG
The DNA here is from genome assembly GCF_029906645.1 of Sphingomonas oryzagri. NCBI lineage: Bacteria > Pseudomonadati > Pseudomonadota > Alphaproteobacteria > Sphingomonadales > Sphingomonadaceae > Sphingomonas > Sphingomonas oryzagri. The sequence goes on along the minus strand of NZ_JARYGZ010000002.1, from coordinate 92,769 downwards.
GCCTTCTGGGACGCGGTCCGGGCTGGCGCCCCCGCCGAGGCCATCGATCCCGAGACCGGCATCGAGCCCGAGCCGCTCCACGGCGAGGATCCCTACGACGGCGACGTCGCCGACGAGGAGACCGGCGCATGAGCGCCGGTCGCGAGTTCCGCGGCCCCGCCACGGGCCGCGCCCTCTCCGAGGGGGACGACGCGGCGACCGCGCGCGAGACCGCAGCCTGGACGGCCTATCTCGGCATCGACGTCGAGCACGCCCCCCAGAAGGCGATCAAGGGGAGGATCGAGGCCATGCGGCAGTCGACCCTCGGCATCCGCGGCAGACCTCTTCCCGGCCTGCGCCTGTCGCAGGTCTCGCAGGCCGGAAAAACGTGGACCCTCAAGAGCTACATCGCCGAGCTCAAGACGAAGACGGCGGCGGCGACCGGCCTTTCCCCGCATCCCCACCAGGCGATCTACATCGGCCTGAAGAAGCGGACGACGGTCAAGATGCTCTTCCAGAACGTCCTGGCGAAGCTCGGCGACCCGCATGTCAACGTCGGGAACGTCGAGATCCTGGAGCAGCGCTGCAAGGAGCTGCTCCTCGAACACGGCGTCCAGCTCCTCTTCGTCGATGAGGTCCAGCACCTCCTCGGCGGTTCGCAGGTCAAGGAGGACGTCACGGACCAGCTGAAGACGTTCATGGACGAGGGGCTGGTCCCCATCGTCATGGCCGGCAACGAGCGGTCCCGCGAATTCTTCGAGGCGAACCCGCAGCTCGCGGGGCGACTCGGGACCCCCCTCGAGCTCGCCCCCGCCACCATGGAGTCCGTCGACGCCGCGCGCGCCTTCGCGACGTTCTGCGACAACCTCGACCAGGCCATGGTCGATGCCGGCTGCGTCAGGCGACTCTCCGGCCTCGGGACCGGGGCGATCCTCGCCCGCATGGTCGACGCCGCGACCGGACACGTCGGCCGCGTCCATCGCATCGTCGAGGAGGCGCTCAGGTTCTCCGCCCGGCGCGGCGCGGACTTCGTGGAGGAATACGACCTCTCCTATTCCGTGCGGCACTTCGCCATCCCCAACGGCTGGGTGGACGAGAACCCCTTCGCGGAGCCCGATTCGTGGTAACCGCAGGAATCCGCTGGAACGGCACCGTCAGCTCGGCGCGGCTCTCGCTTCCCACCGTGCCGCGCGACGGCGAGAGCCTCATCGGCCTCGTCGCGCGCGCCACGCGGCGCAACGTGCTGGCGAACACGAGGATCGTGACGAGCGTCACCGGAGCCTACCTCTTCCATCCGGGTCACGTCGTCGTGGAGCCGGGCGACTGGTCCGTCGCGCTCGCGCGCGTCGTCGGATGTTCGCCGGCCGAGGTCGAGGCTCGCCGCGTCGGCAACGAGCAGAAGCCCGACCCGCACGCGGGGGCCCGCATCCCGACGCCCGCGCGGTCCCATCTCGAACTGCATCGCCGGCGAGTGTCCCCGGTCAGCCTCGCCGAATCGGGCCATCATCGCACCACCTGGCTGTATCGCCATCTTCCCTACTGCCCGGAAAGCCTCGAGCTGCTGATCGATCGCTGCTCCGATTGCGGGACTGTGCAGGGATGGAGCGAGGCCTGGGGCATCGGCAACTGCGACAACTACGAATGCCGTCGCCCGCTCGTCGCGCCCGAGCCGCGCTTCCTGCCCAGACGCCTCGAGGCGAGCTATCGCCGGTTCGCGAGCATGCTCGATCCCGACCCGTCGGTCAGAGCATCGACGCTCGCCGCGATGCCGACCGACTTCGCGGAGGCGAGTTGCCGAATCCAGGTGCAGAGCCTCGTTCTGCTGGGATCCCTCTTCGTTCGCGGCGTTCCGGCGAACATCGTGGGAAGCACCAACGCCCGGGGCGTGGTCCATCTCCCTCCCGAGGAACTCGCCGAGATCGTCTGCACGGGCGTCGATCTGCTGGGCGACTGGCCCCGCCGGCTCCGCGGCGAGGTCGTGGAACGCCTCTCCGATGGTCGGCTCTCCGATCTCTCGGCGGCCAAGCGCTTCTCGAAGGGGTATCGCAGGCTCAGCGTCACGACGACCAAGAGTTCTCTCTACCGGATGTTCGAGGCCGGACTCCCCGAGACGCGCGACAATTCGCACATCGCCCTCGCCGCATTGGGGCGCCGCACGTTCAACGCGCGCGATGCGGCCAGGATCACCGGGATTTCGACGATTCAGTTCGCGAGACTCCGAAACACCGGCCGGATCACGCCGATCGTGGCGTCGAGCGAACCACGAGGCGCCCGCTTCGACGCGCATGAGATCGAGCTGATCTCCAACCTATGGCGGGGTTCGGACCCCTGGACCTTCTGCGCGACCTATCTCAAGATCCCGGTCTACGGAATCGAGCAGCTCGCGGCCCTGGGCGAACTGGCCTACGTCGACCATCCGGTGATCCATGCGCTCGATCCCGAACCGCGGCTGCTGAAGACCGCGGTCGCGGGCATCCGCAGTCGGTTCGCGGAAGTCGCGCGGACCGAAGCTCCGCCTTCTGGTCTCGTTCCGCTCCATCTGGCCATGAGGTGCTTCGCTCGGATGAAGCCGTGGGGGCATGTGCTCTCGATGATCCTTGCGGATGAGCTGCCCTGCTGGATCCCGGTCGGTCGGTCGTTCGACGCCAGGCACGCGCTGGTGGATCCGTGCCGAATCGCTGGTCGTCCCGACCTCCAGAGTTCCAGCGACAACCTGAAGCTCTTCCCCCGCATCATGCTCACGACGTCTGAGGCATGCGACATCCTGATGGTCGGCAAGCGTGAGCTCGACCGAGCCGTCGCGATGGGGCTCGTCAGGCTGTCACGTCACTCGCCGAAGAAGACGTTCTACGACCGCGCTCAGATACTCCGGCTCAGCGAAACCATCATGCCTTGGCCCATGGTGAAGCAAACCGTCGGTCTGCTGCCCCGGAACGTCCTCGCGGCCACCGGCGTGAATCTGGCGAACACCTTCCCGATCGGCCTGCCGCGAGAGGACGTTCTCGCCGGCAGGCTACCCGTCATTAAGGTCCAACGTCCCCAGTGGCCCGGTAGGCGGTGCGCCGTCGACTGAGATACTCGGCGGCAGGAGTCCATTTCGGGTTGCCGATTAGCGCCGAAGGTCATTCATGGTTGCGTGGATTAGGTTGGCAAGTCCCGTAACTCCTAGAATTCCGGGGTCGGATAAAGGTGGTCCCAACACTAGCTCCGCCTGAGGTCGTCCAGCATCAGCGTTGCGGTCGCCTTCGCCGATCCGACGACGCCGGGGATGCCCGCGCCCGGATGCGTGCCCGCGCCGACGAAATAGAGGTTCGGGATCCGGTCGTCGCGATTGTGGACGCGGAAGAAGGCCGACTGGGTAAGCAACGGCTCGAGGCTGAAGGCCGAGCCGAGATGCGCGTTCAGATCGCCCGCGAAATCGGCCGGCGTGTAGTGGAAACGGGTTATCAGGCGCTCGCGCAGGCCCGGTATCAGCCGTGCCTCCAGATGATCGAGGATGCGATCGGCGTAGATCGGCCCGATCTCGTCCCAGTCGACCGGCAGCTTGCCCATGTGCGGCACCGGCGCCAGCGCATAGAAGGTCGAGCAGCCCTCCGGCGCGAGGCTCGGGTCGGTGACGGTCGGGTGGTGGAGATAGAGCGCGAAGTCGCGCGCCAGCACGCCGTGATCGTAGATGTCCTTGAGCAACCCCTCGTAACGCGGGCCGAACAGGATCGAATGGTGGTGGATGCCGGGAAAGGCGCCGCGGATGCCGAAATGCACGACGAACAGCGATGGTGAGAAGCGCTTGCGCTCCAGCGAGCGCGCCGCGCGCTCGCCGCGCTGGGTGGAGGTCAGCAGATCGCGATAGCTGTGCACGATGTCGGCGTTGGAGGCGACCGCATCGAAGGTGCCGTGCCAGCCGCTCTTCGTCGTCACGCCGGTGACGTGATCGCCCAGCGTGTCGATCGATACCACCGGATCGCCCAGCCGCACCACGCCGCCCAGCCGCTCGAACTGCGCGACCATCGCGCGGATGAGGGCATGGGTGCCGCCCTTGGGAAACCAGACGCCGCCGTCGCGCTCCAGCTTGTGGATCAGCGCGTAGATCGCGCTGGTGGTCATCGGATTGCCGCCCACCAGAAGGGTATGGAAGCTCAGCGCCTGCCGGAGATGCGGATCCTTCACGAAGGAGGACACCATCGAATAGACGGAACGCCACGCCTGGTTCTTGAGCAGTTCCGGACCCGCCTTGATCATCGACGAGAAGTCGAGGAAGGCGACGTGGCCGAGCTTCTCGTAACCCTCGCGATAGACCGCGCCGGCATAATCGAGGAAGCGGCGATAACCGGCGACATCCTCCGGGTTCAGCGCCGCGATCTGGCGGCCAAGCGCCGCATCGTCGTTGGTGTAGTCGAACGTCGTGCCGTCGGGCCAGTTGAGCCGATAGAAGGGATCGACCGGCAGCAGCTCGACATCCTCGGCCATATCGCGGCCGGACAGGCGCCACAGTTCGGCGAGGCAGTTGGGATCGGTGATGACGGTGGGGCCGGCATCGAAGGTGAAGCCGTCCCGCTCCCAGGCATAGGCACGGCCGCCGGGCTTGTCGCGCGCCTCGACCAGCACCGTGGCGATGCCCGCCGATTGCAGGCGGATGGCGAGCGCCAGCCCGCCGAATCCCGCTCCGATGACCGCCGCCGTCTTCATGTGTCCAATCCCTAACCGGCGATCGCCCGCAACGCACGCCCGATCGGAACCGGCGGACGACCCAGCAGGATCCGCGCCTTGTCCATGTTGGTCGAGCGGCTCGCGTAAAAGCGCTCCACGAGGGATTCGTCCAGCGTGTAGAATCGCTTCAGCACCCGCCAGCGCTCGTCCGGCTCGGCCGCCTTGAACAGCATGCGATTGAGCAGGCGGTAGAAACCGCGTTCGTCCCAGGCCCGTTTGGCGAAGGCGAACAGCGCCTCATGCAGGCCCGGCGCGGAGAGATCGGAGAGGTTCGCGATGAACCGCGCCGTCCGCATCGCGTCTGGCAGCGAATAGCCGGTGACCGGCTGGAACAGGCCGGCGCGCATCCCGGCCTTGGCGACATGCGCGCCGCCGGACCGCCAATAGGCCTCGAAATCGCCGGACATCACCACCGGCAGCGCGCCGGTCTCCTCGCGCGCCGAATCCGCGACCGGCCAGCCGCGCGACGCGGCGTAAGCGGAAACCCGCCCGGCCAGGAGAGCGGGATCGATGGTGGGCGTGTCGCTGTAATAGGTATCCTCGACGAACAGGCGATCGGTGCCGAACGGCAGCAGGTAGACGAAGCGATAGCCGTCCGCCTGATCGACGCTGGCGTCCATCACCACCGGGCGCTGCAGCCCGTGCGGCTTGGCGAGGCGCAGCTCGCGGCCGAGGAATTTCTGCCAGCCGCATTCCAGGGTGGAGAGGTCGCCGGGGCCGCGCGCATCGATTACGCCGCCGGCCTCGATCCGCGTGCCGTCCGCCAGCACCACCGATCGCGGGCCGACGCCGATCGCCTTGCGACCGGTCAGCACCCGCTCGGCGGGCAGCGTCTCGCGGAGCGCCTGATCGAAGCGTTCGGAGGTGATGCTGTTGTAGCGCACGTCCAGCCGCCGGCGCAGGCCGGGGAACACGACGTGATAACCGTCCCACGCATGGGCCACGAGCGGGCCGATCAGCAGCCGGTCCTCCGGCGTCACGTCGCTTTCGAAGAAGGACCAGACGTGGTTGCCGCCCAGAGTCTCGCCACCCTCGATCAGCAGCACGCGCGCTTCCGGCCGGCGTTTCGCGAGTGCGAGTGCAATCAGCCCGCCGGCCAGCCCGCCGCCGACGATCGCAAGGTCGCACTGGCGCACGCGTGTCATGCCGGGATTCCTATCGTGGCGCGCACGCCGCGTCACCCGCCTGCAAATTTGCGCAGGTCCTTAGACGATGGTCGAGACTGATCGATCCTGATACAGTTTATACACTCGTGCAGCCACAAGACCCCCTTCGTGCCCTAGAGCGCAGGCCGATCCAGTGGCCCAATGTCGGCCCTGTGAAGGAAGTCGATGTGGACGAGCGAATCAATGCGTTGGCGGAAGGATTGGTGGAGCGTTTCGGCGATCGCGCGCTGGATGTGGTGATCCGCCAGTTCGATGCCGCCGAAGGTGACGTGAAGCAGGTATGGGGCCGGATCATGGAATGGCTGATCCTCCATCGCGAGGAAATGGGGCCGCCGGCGAAGTGAGCCGTCAGGGCTGCTGCTGGCCTTGCTGCCCTTCGGCGACGGCGCGCATCTTTGCGTAGACGGCATCACTCGGCGGCACGTCGATCATGCAGCCGATCCGTCCGCCGCTGCACCACACAACCTTGCCGACCAGCCGCGGCCAGCCGTCGACCTCCAGCCGCACGGGATGGCCGGCGGGCAGGTTGAGAGGCGAGGTGACGCGGAAGCCGCCGCGCGACAGATCGATCAGCCGCACCTTTTCCGGTTTGCCCTCGATCACGACCAGCCGCGCCGGCAGGTCGATGGCATAACGGGGATCGGATCGGCGCGGGGCCGATTCGGACACGGGACGCTCGTCGGTCATGCTTCGCTCGAAATCAGGATGGCGCAGGCCAGGGTCGCCACCCTCTCCCATGCGCCCCTGCTCGTCTTTTTCATGGCTCAAATCAAGATGCTGCGAGGTATAAGCGGGTGGTGACCACCACGCTCGCGCTTCTCCTCTCCGTCCTGGCGATGACGCTGATCGTCGGTGTGCGCTACCTCTTCGTCTCGGGCGCCTTCGCGCTCGCCACAGAGCGGCGACACCCCGGCCTCTATCGTGGCCTGTCTCCGCAGATGCGGCGCGAGATCGGCTGGAGCCTCGCGTCGGCCGCGATCTACGGCGTGCCGGCGGGCGTGCTCGCCTGGGGCTGGGCGCATCGCGGCTGGACGCGGGTCTACACCGACATCCATGCGTATCCACTCTGGTGGTGGCCGGTATCGGCGCTGCTCTGCCTGTTCGCGCACGATACATGGTTCTACTGGACGCACCGCTGGATGCACCGGCCGATGCCGTTCCGGATCGCGCACGCCGTCCATCATGCGAGCCGCCCGCCGACCGCCTGGGCGGCGATGAGCTTCCATCCATGGGAGGCGCTGACCGGGGCGGTGGTGATCCCCGCACTGGTGCTGATCGTCCCGCTACACTGGACGGCACTGGCCTGCGTGCTGACGATCATGACGGTAATGGGCGTCACCAACCACATGGGCTGGGAGATGTTTCCGCGCGGGATGGTCGAGGGACGAGCGGGGAACTGGCTGATTACCGCGAGCCACCATCAGCGGCATCATCAGCAGTATCGCTGCAATTACGGCCTCTATTTCCGCGTCTGGGACCGATTGTGCGGGACGGACAGCGGATTGGGCCGATTCGACCGACAGGAAACCCGCTCGCCCTGAATATCTTTTCGGGGCGAACGGGTTTCCCGCGATCAGGCGCGGATCACTTGCAGTGGACCTCGCCCTTGTCGATCGAGCGACCGAGCAGCGCACCGCCACCGGCACCGAGGATGGTGCCGAGCGCGCCGCCGCCGCCGAGGATCGCGCCGAGCACGCCGCCGCCGATCGCGCCGACCACGGTGCCGGTCGTGCCGTCCGAACGCCGGCAGTAATAGCGGCCGTCCGATCCACGATAGACGCGGTCGTCGCGGGTGATCACACGATCGCGGCCCGGCTCGTCGCGATAGTCACGATAGGGGTCGTAGCCCTGCGGCGCGTCGCGATCCCAATAGCCGCCGCGCGGCGCGCCATTGTCGTAATAGCCACCCGGAGGGGGCGGCGGACGGTCATGATCATAATAGCCACCGGGCGGCGGCGGGGGCGGGGGCGGCGGGCCATAGCCGCGCGGGCCGTCATCCTCGTAGCAGCCGGCCAGCGGCAGCAGCATCGCGCAGGCCATCAAGGCCGTCATCGGGCGTTTCAAGCGCATCTTCTCTCTCCCCTCGGGCCGCGGAAAAGCCGCGGCGATCGTGTCACAACGCCGGATGCGCGGTTTATCTCCGCTGAACCCCGCATTTCGTTGCGGTTCAGGAACGGCAGGAGTTCGACCACGCCGCCGATTGACAAAATCTCCTGTCGGGCGAATGTCTTGGATGCGCTGCGGGGGCGGCGCTCGGGGGGCTTGTCTGTCAATGCGAAGGCTTTGGATCGCGGCGTGTTCGGCCGCGCTGTCGCTCGTGCCGGGCGCCATGGCGATCGCGCAGGCGCCGGCCTGCCGCGTCGACGTCTGGCTGGCTCAGGGCCTCGAAACCAACAGCGACGGCGCCGTCCTGATCGAGGCGCACAACAGGGCGCTGCGCGACCGCGACGGCCATCCGAGCATGTTGGCCGACATGCTGACCCCGGCCGCGCAGCGTTCGGCCCTGACCGGCATGGACCTGCCCGCGCTGCTGGGCCAGGCAGGCTCGCGGATGGTGCTGCACGACGGGCCGGTCGACGGGACGACCGCGCCGGCGCCATGCGGTGGAGCGCTGGTGCTCCAGCATATCGTCTTCTCGCATAACCAGCTCAGCCGTACGGCATTACAGGGCATCTTCGCGTGGCGGCCTTATGGCGGGGCGCGGCCGTTCACGACGCTGGTCTCCACGCCCCTGCCGCATTTCACGATCGATGCCGATCCGGTGTCGGCCGATTCCGCGCTGCGTGTCGCGCTGGTCCGCAATCTCGAACAGTTCGCGGGCTACGCCGTCGCCGCGCGTCGATAAGTCGTTTTCAACAGGGGAGGAATGTCATGATCCGAGTTTGGGTGGCGTCGATCGCGTCGATCATCACGGCGGCGTCCGCCGGCGCGCAGACGCCGACCGCGCCCGCACCGGCGTGCGAGCTGCATGTCTGGCCGGCGGAGCGGTTCAACGCGCGCACCACCGGCTGGGGCGTCGGCTTCGGGCTGATCGGCGCGCTGGCCGATTCCGCCGGCCACGCCGATGGCGATGCCCAGCGCCGGACCAGTCTGTCCAGCGCGCTCGACAGTCCCGGCCAGACCGCGGCGCTCAACTCGCTCGCGCTCGCCGATCTGCTCAAGCAGCAGCCGGCGACCGTCATCCTGCACGATGCGCCGCTGGAGCGGCATAGCGTCAACGACATCAAGACCCGCCGCGCGACGTCCAGTTCCCCCTGCTATTCGGAGCTGATCGTCGCCGACGTCCTGTATCAGAAGGCGGCGATGTACGGCCGGTCGCTCAAGACGCTGTTCATTTACCGGCAGTTCGGCGACGCGCCGGAGGCGAAGCGCATCTACAAGAGCTGGGGCGGCAACGGCCTGAAGATATTCCCGCCCAAGCCGGGCGACGACATCCAGGCCGCCAATGACGAGCTGGTCAGCGTGTTCAAGGCGGATTTCGAGGAATTCGCCCGCAACGAGGTCGCCGCGCAGACGGCCACGCGCTGATCGCGGCACGGGGCGGGAGCCGAACGGCCCTGCCCCGCGTTTTTGCGCGATGATCCACACGCTCACCGTACTGACGCTCGATCTCGCGACCGCGATCGGTCTCTACTGGATCGCGGCCGGCATCGGGTTGCTCATCGCGCCGGCGCGGATGCGGGCGATGGTGGAGGAGCTCGAGTCCTCGCCGGGCCTCGTCTACGCGATCGGTCTCGGCGTGTTCGCGATCGGCACCGCGATCCTGATCCCGCACCATGTCCTGTACGATCCGCTGAGCGTGATCGTCACCGTCCTAGCTGCGGTCTTCGCGCTGGAAGGGTTGGTGTTGATCGCGCTTCCGGGTCTTCTGATTGCGCTCGCGCGACCCTTCCTCGCCCATGCGCGGTTATGGGCGATCGTATCGTTGGTCCTGGGGGTGCTGATGCTGCTTGCCGGCCTTACGGGACGCGCCGACGCATTGCCGTGAATGAGCCGGCGCGCGCCATTTGCCCTACCAGCCGAGGGTGACGCCGGCACGCCCTCAAGAGGGCGCTGACCTTGATCGGAATGTCGCCGATGCCGGACAGGCGGCCGTCGAAGTCGACATCATAGGTTCCGGTGAGCAGATATTGCCCCTGATAGGGCGTGGCCGTCTGGTTGACGATCGTCTGGGTTCGCGTCCCGTCGACCTTGAAGCCAGGGCAATAGCCGATCAGTTGCGGTGATCCGTAGCAAGGCCATTCGGTCAAGCCGGACCTCGTCGTGACCGTTTCCGTTCGTGCGGCCGGCGCGAGCAGTAGGGGCGCCGGCGATCACGCCGACGGGCTTCGTCTGAAAAGTCATTGATCCATCACCGTTTTTTTTTGCGCGACTCGCCCCATACGGCCGCGCGTTTCGGATGATGTCCGAGCGACCGGTCTTACGACAGGCTTTGACCCGCGCCGTCCGGGCGGATATGCGTGCAGCATCCCCGGGGGGCCGCTGTCGCGCGGCTGAGAGGTGGGCAGCAGCCCACGACCCGCTGAACCTGATCCGGCTCACACCGGCGTAGGGAGGGTCGAGCGGCACCCCCGTTTCGCCCTTCCGCTAGGAAGAGGAACCGAAACGATGGCCGATATTCCCGCCCGTACCGAACTCAAAGTCACCTCCGGTCCCATCCGTGGTAGCCGCAAGGTCCATGTCGGGGATCTGCGCGTCGCGATGCGCGAGATCGATCTGGAACCCTCGGCGGGCGAGCCGGCGGTGCGCGTCTACGACACGTCCGGGCCGTATTCCGACCCGAACGCGCGCATCGATATCATGGCGGGGCTGCCCGAACTGCGCCGTGACTGGATCCGCGGGCGCGGCGATGTCGAGGAGGTCGACCAGCGCGAGGTGCGGCCCGAGGATAACGGCCAGCTCGGCCCCGATCGCTCGGGCGGCGTGCCCACCTTCCCGCAGGTGCGGGGCCGCGTGCTGCGCGCGAAGCCGGGCATGAACGTCAGCCAGATGCACTATGCCCGGCGCGGCATCATCACGCCCGAGATGGAATATGTCGCGATCCGCGAGAATGCCGGCCGCGAGGCGCTGAAGGAGCAGCTGGCGCGCGACGGGCAGGATTTCGGCGCCGCCATCCCCGATTTCGTGACGCCCGAGTTCGTCCGCGACGAGGTGGCGCGCGGCCGGGCGATCATCCCCAACAACATCAACCACCCGGAAAGCGAGCCGATGGCAATCGGCCGCAACTTCCTCGTCAAGATCAACGCGAACATCGGCAATTCGGCGGTGGCGTCCGACGTCGCGAGCGAGGTCGACAAGATGGTGTGGGCGATCCGCTGGGGCGCGGACACGGTGATGGACCTCTCGACCGGTCGCAACATCCACGACACCCGCGAATGGATCCTGCGCAACTCGCCGGTGCCGATCGGCACCGTGCCGATCTACCAGGCGCTGGAAAAGGTCGGCGGCATCGCCGAGGATCTCACTTGGGAAATCTTCCGCGACACGCTGATCGAGCAGGCCGAGCAGGGGGTCGATTACTTCACCATCCACGCGGGCGTGCGCCTGCCCTACGTGCCCCTGACCGCCAGGCGCGTCACCGGCATCGTCTCGCGCGGCGGATCGATCATGGCGAAATGGTGCCTCGCGCACCACAAGGAGAGCTTCCTCTACGAGCGCTTCGACGAGATTACCGAGATCATGAAGGCCTATGACGTGGCCTATTCGCTCGGCGACGGCCTGCGTCCCGGCTCGATCGCCGACGCCAATGACGAGGCGCAGTTCGCCGAGCTGGCGACGCTCGGCGAGCTGACGAAGAAAGCGTGGGCGCAGGACGTGCAGGTGATGATCGAAGGCCCCGGCCACGTGCCGATGCACAAGATCAAGGCGAACATGGACAAGCAGCTGGAGGCGTGCGGCGAGGCGCCCTTCTACACGCTCGGGCCGCTCGTGACCGATATCGCGCCGGGTTACGACCATATCACTAGCGGCATCGGCGCCGCGATGATCGGCTGGTTCGGTACCGCGATGCTCTGCTACGTCACGCCCAAGGAGCATCTCGGCCTGCCCGATCGCGACGACGTGAAGGTCGGCGTCGTCACCTACAAGCTCGCCGCCCACGCTGCCGATCTGGCCAAGGGCCACCCGGCCGCCAAGGTGCGCGACGACGCGCTCAGCCGCGCCCGCTTCGAGTTCCGCTGGCGCGACCAGTTCAACCTGTCGCTGGATCCGGAAACGGCGGAATCGTACCACGACCAGACGCTGCCTGCGGAAGGCGCCAAGACCGCGCACTTCTGCTCGATGTGCGGCCCGAAATTCTGCTCGATGAAAATCACGCAGGAGGTGCGCGAGTTCGCCGCCAGGCAGAACAGCGAAGCGGACGATTTCCTCGCCGCTACCCCGGTGAGCGAAGGAGAGGCGGAAGCCGGGATGCGCGAAATGAGCCGCGTGTTCAAGGAGACGGGGAGCGAACTGTATATGGGCGCCGGCGGGCGGGAGCACGATTGAGGGGGTAACGAGGACGTTGCGTGGTCGCTGGGGGTTATCGTATCGCCGCTCCGCCACCTCCTAACGATCCATGGAGCATCTCCCCGTGAAGCGTCTCGCCGTCTATTGCGGCTCCGCCACCCCGAGCGATCCCCGCTACGTCGCCAGCGCGCGCGAAGTCGGGCGGGGGTTCGCCGAGCGCGGCATCGGCCTCGTCTATGGCGGCGGGCGGCTCGGGTTGATGGGGGCGGTGGCCGATGCCTGCCTGGAGGCGGGCGGCGAAGTGATCGGGGTGATCCCCTCCGCGCTGGTCGATGCCGAGGTGGCGCACAAGGGCTGCACCGAGCTGCACGTCGTCGAGACGATGCACCAGAGGAAGCAGGCCTTCACCGATCTGTCCGACGGCTTCGTCACCATCCCCGGCGGCACCGGCACGATGGACGAATTGTGGGAGGCGATGAGCTGGGCGCAGCTCGGCTACCACGGCAAGCCGGTCGGCCTGCTCAATGTCGCGGGCTTCTATGATGGGCTGCTGCAATTCTGGGCGAAGATGGGGGAGACCGGCTTCGTCCGCCCCCAGCATCGGAACATCCTGATCGCGTCCGACGATCTCGACGATCTGCTGGCAAGGATGGCGGCCTACGAACCCCATGCGACGATCTTCGCGATGAAGGCGGAGAATTTGTGATGGCGGATCGCGCGGCGCTCGTCGCGCACGCCCGCCGGACGATCGCGGCGGGATCGAAGAGCTTCGCCGCCGCCTCGCGCCTGTTCGATGCGCGCACCCGCGAGCGCGCGCAACTGCTCTACGCCTGGTGCCGCGCGTGTGACGACATCGCCGACGGGCAGGTGCTGGGCCATGGCGCGAGCGCGGTGCAGGATGCGACTGCGCGGCTTTCGCGGATGCGGATGCTGACAGCGAAGGCGCTGGCCGGGGAGGAGACGGGCGATCTCTCCTTCGATTGCCTCGGCGTGGTCGCGGCGGAAACGGGCCTGCCGCACCGCTATGCGCACGATCTGATCGACGGCTTCGCGCTCGACGCGCAGGAGTGGCGGCCGCGCTCGGAGGACGACCTGCTGCGCTACTGCTACCATGTCGCCGGCACGGTCGGCTGCATGATGGCGGTGGTGATGGGCGTGGCACCCGACGATGAGGCAGTGCTGGACCGTGCCTGCGATCTCGGCATCGCCTTCCAGCTCGCCAACATCGCACGCGACATCAGCGAGGATGACGTGATCGACCGCTGCTACCTGCCGGTCGAATGGCTGGTCGAGGTCGACATCCCGCCCGGCGAGCATATGAAGCCGCCCTTCCGCCCACGCCTCGCGGTGCTGGCACGGCGGCTGTCGGGCATGGCCGAACGCTACGAGGCCTCGGCGCGGACGGGGACGAAGGCATTGCCCTTCCGGTCGGCCTGGGCGGTGCTGGCGGCGGCGGGCATCTATGGCGACATCGCGCGCGAGGTCGCGGCGCGGGGGCCGCGCGCGTGGGATCGGCGGGTCACCACCTCCAACGCCGACAAGCTCGGCTGGGTCGTCACCGCCGGCTGGCAGGCGATGCGGCGCCGCTCCTTCCCCGATGCGTCGCGTGATGGGCTGTGGACGCGCGGCCCGGCAACGCTTTGAAACACACGGCGCGCGCGCAATCAGGCAGGGAACGGCGATGCGAATCGCTTCCCTTCTCCCGCTTGCCCTGCTCGCCGTCGCCGCGCCCGCCCGCGCGGAGATCGTGCCCGACGCCCATGTCTGGGTGAATCTCACCTCGATGGGCTCGCTGTCGGGCAAGCTCATCTATTTCGCCGAGATCCAGCCCCGCCTCTACGACAATAGCGAGCGGCTCGGTCAATTGCTGATCCGCCCGGCGATCGGCTGGCAGGTCAGCCCGAACCTCGCGCTCTATCAGGGCTATGCCCACATCGCGCAGCCGGTGAAGGGGGCGCGCGACATCAACGAGGAGCGCAGCTTCCAGCAGGCGACCTGGACGATCGGCAAGGTAGGGCGCGGCACGCTCTCCTCACGCACCCGCTTCGAGCAGCGCTGGCGGTCGGACGGGGCTGACATCGGCTTCCGGCTTCGCGAGATGCTGCGCTACGTCCACCCGCTGCACGCCAGCGGCAAGGGGCCTAAGGCGCTGGTCTACGCCGAGGCTTTCCTCGCCGCGAACGACACCGATTGGGGCGCGCGCAAGGGCTTCGACCAGCTGCGCAGCTTCGCCGGCCTCGAAATACCCGTTAAGGGCAGGACCACGGTCGAGGCCGGCTACCTGAACCAGCGGGTGAACATGACGGGCCGCCGCATCGGCGACAACCACGTCGTCTCGCTCAGCCTGTTCGTCCGACACTGACCGCCGGAGCGGATCAGTGTCCGCCGGCGATGAAGGTCGGGCCGCCGCCCTGGCCGAGCTGATAGTTCTTGCCGGCGCTCATCCGATCCACCGTATTGCGCATCTCGCGCTGATACTGCGCCCATTCGGCATTGGTGTGACAGGTCTTGACCGCGCCGAGCCGCGATCCGGTCACTTCTTCGGTGATGCACACGACCTTGTTGGGGTCGCTCGAACCCTTGCCGATGTCGGCGGTGGCGCGGCCGTTGCCGGTGGAGGCGACCTGCGCGGTCGCGGCCGACACGGTCAGGAGGCACGCGGCCCCCGCAATCACGAAGCTACGCATGGCTGTTCGTTCCTGAGAAATCCCCCGGCAACAAAGCTATGGCGCGTTGCCGAAACGGTCAAGCGCGCCGATCGAACACTGGCGCACGTACACCCACGCGCTCACGGCGGCGCAGTTCCGCCTTCAGCGCCTCCGGCCTGGGCGCGACGAGAAAGCCGAAGCTCACCGTGCCCTCCTTCGTCTCGACGACATGGTGGAGGCGGTGCGCCTGGACGATGCGCTTCATGTAGGTCGATCGCGGTACGTAGCGATGCGGCAGGCGCTTGTGCACGATCCAGTCGTGGAAGCCGAAATAGATGGCGCCATAGGCGGCTATGCCTGCGCCGATCCAGGTGCAGCCCGGCCACCAGCCCCAGCGTACCCCGCCCGCCAGCAGCAGGATCGACGGGCAGGCGAAGATCACTGCATAGAGATCGTTCAACTCGAACGGGCCGGTGCGCGCCCGGTGGTGGCTGGCGTGCAGGAACCAGCCCGGCCCGTGCATTACCCAGCGGTGCATCGCATAGGCGAAGCCCTCCATCGCCGCGACGGTCAGAACGAACAGGATTATGCCGGGTGCCACGCTCACCATGCCGATATAGGCGGGATCGATGCGTTCAGGAACCGCTCAGCCGCAGGAGCGCTGGACGCGGGACCATGAAACGCGCCGCCATCCTCTCCCTCGCCCTGCTCGCTGCCGCCTGCTCGACGATTTCGCCCGAGGCGCGGGTGCGCCAGAAGCTTGTCGATGCCGGCGTGCGCCCGGAAATGGCGCAGTGCATGGCGGGAAAGCTGGTCCGCAAGCTCAGTTATGACGAGCTGCATCAGCTCGGTCGCGTCGCCAAGCTGCCTGGCCAGCATCCTGGGCACATGAGTTTCGACGAGCTGGCTCAGCGGCTGCAGGCGCTGAACGATCCGCACATCGTCAGCGTTGTCACGCGAGTCGGGCTGGGTTGTGCGATCGCGGGCTGATGCCGCGCCTGCGAAATAGCGGGGTTGCCGCGCCTGCCATCGGGGATTAACGCGACCGGCAAACCTTTGGACCAGCGGAGTCGCCTTCCCATGAACATCCACGAATATCAGGCCAAGGAACTGCTCGCGAAGTTCGGTGTCGCGGTGCCCGCAGGCCATGCCGCGCTGAGCGTGGACGAGGCCGTTGCGGCCGCCGGCAAGCTGCCGGGGCCGCTCTACGTGGTGAAGGCGCAGATCCACGCCGGCGGCCGCGGCAAGGGCAAGTTCAAGGAACTGCCCGCCGATGCCAAGGGCGGTGTCCGCCTGACCAAGAGCCTCGACGAGGTGAAGGCCGCGGCGACCGAGATGCTCGGCAACACGCTCGTCACGGTGCAGACCGGCGAGCATGGCAAGCAGGTCAACCGCCTCTACGTTACCGACGGCGCCGATATCGACAAGGAATATTACCTGTCGATGCTGGTCGATCGCGCGACCGGCCGCATCGCCATGGTCGTCTCGACCGAGGGCGGCATGGACATCGAGGCGGTCGCCCACGACACGCCCGAGAAGATCCAGACCATCGTGATCGACCCGGCCGAGGGCTTCCAGCCGCACCACGGCCGCGCCGCCGCCTTCGCGCTGAAGCTGACCGGCGATCTCAACAAGCAGTGCGTCAAGCTGGTCGAGCAGCTCTACAACGCCTTCGTCGCCACCGACATGTCGATGCTGGAGATCAACCCGCTGGTCGAGACCAAGGACGGCAAGCTGCTCGTGCTTGACGCCAAGGTGAGCTTCGACTCGAACGCGCTGTTCCGCCACAAGGACATCCTCGAGCTGCGCGACATCACCGAGGAGGATCCGGCCGAGGTCGAGGCCTCCAAGTACGACCTCGCCTATATCAAGCTCGACGGCGACATCGGCTGCATGGTCAACGGTGCCGGCCTCGCCATGGCGACGATGGACATCATCAAGCTGAACGGCATGTTCCCCGCCAACTTCCTCGATGTCGGCGGCGGCGCCACCACCGAGAAGGTGACGGCGGCGTTCAAGATCATCCTCGCCGATCCGGCGGTGAAGGGCATCCTCGTCAACATCTTCGGCGGCATCATGCGCTGCGACATCATCGCCGAGGGCATCGTCACGGCGGCCAAGGAAGTGAACATCCAGGTGCCCCTGGTCGTTCGCCTCGAAGGCACCAATGTCGAGAAGGGCAAAGAGATCCTCGCCAATTCCGGCCTCGCCATCGTGCCCGCCGACGATCTGGGCGACGCCGCCAAGAAGATCGTCGCGGAGGTGAAGCAGGCGGCCTGATCCGCCCCTCTCCTTCGGGGGAGGTTCGCTTTACCTTTACGTCAAGGTAAGGTAGGGGCATCCCCAACAGGAGCCCCTGCCGCCTATTTTGAGAGGAGTGCGAAGGTGAAGATCCTAGTCCCGGTGAAGCGGGTGATCGACTATAACGTGAAGCCGCGCGTGAAGCTGGACGGCACCGGCGTCGATCTGGCGAACGTGAAGATGTCGATGAACCCGTTCGACGAGATCGCCGTCGAAGAGGCGATCCGCCTGAAGGAAAAGGGCGTCGCGACCGAGATCGTGGCGGTGTCGATCGGCGTCGCCAAGGCGCAGGAGACGCTGCGCACGGCGCTGGCGATGGGCGCCGACCGCGCCATTCTCGTCCAGACTGACGATGAAGTCGAGCCGCTGGCCGTCGCCAAGATCCTCAAGGCGATCGTGGACGAGGAGCAGCCGGGCCTGGTGATCCTCGGCAAGCAGGCGATCGACGACGACAGCAACCAGACCGGCCAGATGCTGGCGGCGCTGACCGGCCGTCCACAGGGCACCTTCGCCAACAAGCTGGAGGTCGAGGGTGACTCGGCCACCGTCACCCGCGAGGTCGACGGCGGCCTGGAGACGGTGAAGCTGGCGCTGCCGGCGATCATCACCACCGATCTGCGCCTCAACGAGCCGCGCTACGCCTCGCTGCCCAACATCATGAAGGCGAAGAGCAAGCCGCTCGCGAACAAGACCCCGGCCGATTACGGCGTCGACACCGCCGCCCGCCTGCAGACCCTCAAGGTCTCCGAGCCGCCCAAGCGCTCGGCCGGCGTGAAGGTGGCTGACGTCGATGAACTGGTCACGAAACTCAAGGCGCTGGGAGTGGCGGCATGAAGACGCTGGTTTGGGTCGAGCACGACAGCGGCGCCATCAAGGACGCCACCCTCTCCGCCGTCACCGCCGCCGCGAAGCTGGGCGAGGTGCATCTCCTCGTCGCCGGTTCGGGCGTGGGCGCGGTGGGTGACGCCGCCGCGAAGATCGCGGGCGTCGGCAAGGTGCATGTCGCCGACAACGCCGCCTACGATCATGTCCTGCCGGAAGCGATCGCGCCGCTGGTCGTGGAACTGATGGGCCATCACGACGCCTTCGTGGCGCCCGCCACCGCCAACGGCAAGAACATCGCGCCGCGCGTCGCCGCCCTGCTCGACGTCATGCAGATCAGCGATATTCTCTCGGTGGAAGGCGACAACACCTTCACGCGGCCGATCTACGCCGGCAACGCGATCGCGACGGTGAAGTCGTCGGACGCCAAGCTGGTGATCACGGTGCGCGGCACCGCCTTCGAGAAGGCCGCCCGCGAGGGTGGTTCGGGCAGTGTCGAGGCCGTATCGGGTGCGGGCGAGAATGCCGGTTCGTCGTTCGTCGGCGCCGAGATCTCCAAGTCGGAGCGTCCGGAGCTGACCTCGGCGAAGATCATCGTGTCTGGCGGCCGTGCTCTCCAGAACAGCGAGAACTTCCACGCGATCATCGAGCCGCTCGCCGACAAGCTGGGCGCGGGCGTCGGTGCGAGCCGCGCGGCGGTGGATGCGGGCTATGTGCCCAACGACTATCAGGTCGGCCAGACCGGCAAGATCGTGGCGCCGGAAGTCTATATCGCGGTCGGTATCTCGGGCGCGATCCAGCATCTCGCCGGCATGAAGGACAGCAAGACCATCATCGCCATCAACAAGGACGAGGACGCCCCCATCTTCCAGGTGGCGGACATCGGCCTGGTCGGTGATCTGTTCAAGGTCGTGCCGGAGCTCACCGAAAAGCTCTGATCCGGCCCAAACCGATCACCAAGGCCCCGCGACGCACCAGCGTCGCGGGGCTTTTCGTTTGTCGAGGCGTTGACCGCGCATGATCACCCGCAACCTCCGCATCACCGGCCGCGTGCAGGGCGTCTTCTATCGCGACTGGTTCGTCGAGCAGGCGCGCGGGATTGGAATCACCGGCTGGGTGCGCAATCGGGCGGACGGAAGTGTCGAGGCGGTGGTGTCAGGATCTTCCGAGATGATTGCGGCGGCGGTCGCGAAGGCGCGGCAAGGCTCGCCCGCCTCGCGGGTCGATGACGTCGTGGTGAGCGAGGTGGCGGAGGAGCTGTTCGATGCCTTCGGAAAGCGCCCGACTGTCTAGGCCGTCTCGCGCAGGACGATGAAGGCGGTCAGCATCACCGACACATCGAGCGCGGCGTGGAGCGCGATCGCCGGCCAGAGCGATCCGCCGACCACATAGAGCGCGCCCAGCCCCGCGCCGACGACCGACGTCATCATCACGCCGGTCTTGCCCTGATAGGCGTGGGCGATTCCGAAGATCGCGGCCGTCCCGGCGATCTGCCATCCCCATGGCAGCCAGTGACCGAGATAGGCCATCAGATAACCGCGATAGGCGATCTCCTCGCACAGCCCGGCTGCGAGCGAGACGGCGAGGCCCCAGCAAAGCTGCTCGACGGTTCGCGGCAGGAACGGCGCGAGCTTCGTCATCTGGCGTGCGAACGTGCGGCCAATTGGCGGGACCAGCGCCAGCAGCGGACGCGCCGCAAGACCGATCCCCGCGCCGATCGCCAGCGCCATCGCGAAGTCTCCGCCGTCGCTCGTGACCGGCCGCGTGGCGAACAGCGCGGCAAGCGGGCGGGCGGTGATCCACCAGATCAGCAGGGGCAACCCGGCCAGCGCCACCTGCCACAGCAGCGTGGTGCGATATTCGATGACCAGCGCGCGCCCGCCGATCCGCTCGCGCCGGGCGAGGAACCGGCGATAGGCGATGGTGCCGACGATCGGCATGACCAGCAGCAGGATGCCGACCACGTAGAGATGATCGGCCCAGATCGGTGTCATCGCGCGCTCCACCGCAGCACCGCGTAGCCCGCCACCGCCGACAGCATCGACCCCGCCAGCACGCCGATCTTCACTTCTTCGATCAGCAGCGGATCGGTGAAGGCCAGGCCGCCGATGAACAGACTCATCGTGAACCCGATGCCGGCGAGCAACGCCACGCCGTAAAGCTGCATCCAGCCCGCGCCCTCCGGCTTCTGCGCCCAGCCGAAGGCGACGGCGCCGCGGATCGCGCCGAACACGCCGATCTGCTTGCCGAGGAACAGGCCGAGCATCACCGCCAGCGGCAGCGGTGCCCAGAGCGGCGCATCGCCCAGCGCGACGCCGGCATTGGCGAAGGCGAACACCGGCAGGATCGCGTAGCTCACCCAGGGCGACAGCGCGTGCTCCAGCTTGGCGAGCGGGCAGTCGTCATCGTCGTCGCGGTCGCCGAGCGGCACGAACAGGGCGGCGACCACGCCCGCCACCGTCGCGTGGACACCTGATTTCAGCACCGCCGCCCACAGCAGCAGAGCGAGCGCTGCATAAGGCCACAGCGCGCGGATACCCTTGCGGTTGAGCAGCCAGAGCAGCACGAGCAGCACCGCCGCCGCGGCCAGTGCGTGCCAGTTCAGCCCGCTCGTATAAGCGAGCGCGATGATCGCCACCGCGCCGATATCGTCGACGATCGCCACCGTCGTCAGGAAAAGTTTGAGTGAGGCCGGCGCCCTCGACCCGAGAAGCGCCAGCACCCCGATCGCGAAGGCGATGTCGGTCGCGGCCGGAATCGCCCAGCCATGAAGGTAGGCGGGATCGCCCCGGATCACCCCGACATAGACAAGCGCGGGCAGGATCATGCCCGCCGCCGCCGCGATTACGGGCAGCCGCCGCGCGGCCGGGGTCGAGAGATCGCCCGCCACCACCTCGCGCTTCACCTCCAGCCCCACGAACAGGAAGAAGACGGCCATCAGCCCGTCGTTGATCCAGTGCTGGACGCCCATCGGCCCGATCTTCGCGTGCAGCATATGCTCGTAGGCGGGGCCGAGCGGCGAATTGGCGACGATCAGCGCGAGGGCGGCGGCGGCCATCAGCACCAGTCCCGGCGCGGCCTCGCCCGACAGATGGTCGCGCACCGCGAGGAAGGACTTGGTCAGGACGCGGCGTGGCTTGCGGAGCATGGCCCCTTGTGGCGGTTCGGTGCCGCCGGTTTCAAGGAAAACCGGTCAGAGCTTCGCGATCGTCGCCATGGCCGCGTGGGGCGCGCGGACCTTCGCGCCGCTGATGTAGAAGAGAAAGACGTCGCGCGGCACGGGTGGCGGCAGGTCATCGGGCGCGGCGAGGGGGAAGGCATCGCCCGTTTCGCCCTTCGCCCAGCCTTTCGCGACATCCACCCAGCCGTCGATCTCGGGCGCGGGGTAGCCGGCCACCTCCTCCTCGCGCGTCATCATCAGGCGGGCATAGGAGACGGGGCCGCTGGCATCGCCGATCTGCGGATATTCGTCCGAATGGGTGTGGACGATCGAGACGCCGTGCGCGCGGCACAAAGCCACGAACTCCGGCACGCGGAAGCTCTCGTGCCGCACATCGACGACATGGCGGAGCGGCAGCCCGTCGCGCGAGGATGGCAGCAATGCGAGGAAGGCGCCGAAGTCGGCCGCGTCGAACTTCTTGGTGGTGGCGAACTGCCAGAGGATCGGGCCGAGGTGATCGCCCAGCTCTGTGATGCCCTGGCCGACGAAGCGCTCGATCGATTCGCCCGCGTCCGCCAGCACCTTGCGATTGGTGCAGAAGCGCGAGGCCTTGAGGCTGAACACGAAGCCGTCGGGCACGGCGGCCGCCCATTTGGCGAAGGTGGCGGGTTTCTGGCTGGAATAATAGGTGCCGTTCACCTCGATCGCGGTGAGCTTGCCGGCCGCATAGTCCAGCTCCTTCGTCTTGGGCCATTTCTCGGGAAAGAAAGTCCCGCGCCAAGGCTCGAAGGTCCAGCCGCCTATGCCGACCCGGATGGTGCCATGCTTGCTCATGCCCGGCACTTTGCGCGCGGGCGGAGGCGGCGTCCAGCGCGATGGCCGGCGGCGCCCGCGAAAGGCGCCGCCGGCGAACCGGTCACTGCTTGACGATGGTGGCGCTGGCCGGGGTCAGCACCGCGCCGCCCGGTGCGACGGCGGTGGTGACCGCAGGCGTCGCGACCGGAGCCGTCGGTGCCGGTGTCGCGACCGCCGGGGTCGCCGTCACGGGCGCGGCGACAACCTCCGGTTGAACGGGAGTAACTGGAGCGAGAGCGACGAGAATCGGTTCCTTGGTTGCACCTTTCCACTCGCTTCCCTGCGTGGCGGTAGCACTATGGCCAGTGATGAACGGCGACGCGATCCAGACGGTGGCGACTGCGGCCACCGTTGCGCCGGTATTGCCTTGCCCTTCGATGCGATAATGGCCGGACAGCGCGATGGTGCGCTGGCCGAGTTGCACGTCGATGATGTCGAATTCCATCTTGGCGCTCTTGCCGAACGCGCCCTTGCCGGTGCGGTAGCTGATCTGTCCGTGGCCGTGCGTGCCGCGTGGAATCACCACATAATCGCCCAGCATGACGTCGCGTGAGACGGTGACGTCGAACTTGTCGCCCTGCTTCATGCGCTTCGAATCCATGGGCATGTCGAGCGAGACCCATACATCGCTGTTGCTCGGCAGCGCCGAGCCGTTCTGCACCACGGTCTTCTGCACCGTGAGGACCGGCGCCACCGTTGCGGTCACCGGCGTCGCCGCCACCTGCGCCGTCGCCGGCATGGCGACGACCATTGCGCCCAGAAGAGCGCATCCACCCCTGATCATTGTGAAACCCCCGTTTCGTCGCGCCATGATCGGCGCGCGGCGACCATGGCGGAGCCGGGCGGCGCGTCAAGCGGGTTCATGGTCTAACCGGTTAGGATCGCGTCCGAATTGGCGCGACGGCTCCATATCGGGATGCGGCCTTGGTCGTATCGCCATCATGGTTGAAACGATTGGCTAAGATTCATCGGCGCATATTTCCGGCACGATCGAAAAGTCGCTCGCGGCAGGGAGCCGAAGCCGATGCGTTACGGTCATCGCCAGTGCCGGAAAACCGGGCGGATCGCGGCCGATCCGGCCGCCGCATGTGCCGCCTTGCGGGCTTCGCCATGGCCCCCCAGGCGTCCGCCGAAGCCCGCCTCGTGGTTAGGAATTATCAATAATTCGCCGTTAATCCTTGGCCATCACCGAACGGATGCAAGACCATGAACCATCTCGAAAACATGATGCTGGATCGCCTGAAGCGCGGTCGTGACGAATTCGGCGTCGTCGCCGTCAAGGCGGAGTTCGAGGCGGAGGGCACGCGTCCGGACGAGCTGCTGCGCCTGCTCGACATGGCGCGCCGCGCGGACCTGAAGGTCGCGCTGAAGATCGGCGGCTGCGAGGCGGTGTCCGATCTCTTGGCGAGCCGGCTCTACGGCATCGACTATATCATCGCGCCGATGGTGGAGACGCCCTACGCGCTCTCCAAATTCATCGACGCCAAGAAGAAGACCCACGGCACCAACGAGGACGGCACCCAGTTCCTCTACAATCTCGAGACCGAGACCACGCTGCAGAACCTCGAGGAGATGGTTCCGGTGGCGAAGGGCGGCGTCGATGGCATCGTCTTCGGCCGCGTCGACTTCACGCTGTCGCGCGGTATGCCGCGCGGCGCGATCAACGAGCCTTCGATCACCGACGCTGTGCTGCGCGTGGCGCTGACCTGCGCGCTCAACGATCTGGAGCTGGTGGTCGGCGGTTCGGTGTCGGTGGACGCCATCCCGGCGCTGCGCGCGATCCGCGCCATCCGCCTCGATCGCTTCGAGACGCGCAAGGTGATCTTCTCGGGCGCCGCGCTCGATACCAACAAGATCGAGGCCGGCATCGCCAACGCCGTGGACTTCGAGCTCGACTGGCTGCGCAACAAGCGCGACTATTACGGTTCGATCTCCCAAGAGGACGCGACGCGCATCGCCATGATGGAAGCGCGCACCCGCGCGCCCGTCTCGCTCGTTTCCGCCGCCTAGCCAGCGCCACGTTATGACGGGGGGAGCGTGGCGATGCCTGGTGTTCGGCGCGACCGGCGCGATCGGCGGTACGGTCGTCGATCACGCAACCCGCGCCGGATGGGCGGTGACGGCGGTGACGCGGGGCGCGATCCCCGCAGAGGCCGGCTCCGCCGAATGGCTCCGCTACGATCCGATCGATGATGCGGACGGTGTCGCGCTGGACGGGCTGGCCCCGTTCGATGCGGTGTGCTGGGCACAGGGCGCCAACCTCGCCGATTCGCTCAAGGATTTCGACATGGCCCGCCATGTCGCGCTCTACCAGGCCAATTGCCTGACGGTGATGGCGTCGGCCGCCGCGCTGCTGCGGCGCGGTCTGCTCTGCGCCAAGGGTGCGCGCCTCGCGATCGTCAGCTCGATCTGGCAGGAGCGCGCGCGGCAGGACAAATTCTCCTACGCCGTCACCAAGGCGGCGGTCGGCGGCATCGTCCGCGCGGCGAGCGTCGATCTCGGCAGCGACGGCCATCTCGTCAACGGCGTGCTGCCCGGCGTGCTCGACACGCCGATGACCCGCGCCAACCTCTCGGCGGACCAGATCGCGACGGTGACGGGCAAGTCCACCCTCGGCCGCCTGCCCGATCTGGCGACGCTGGCCGAGACGATCCTCTTCCTCTGCTCGCCCGCCAACAACAGCATCACCGGCCAATCGATCGCCGTCGATCTGGGAATGTCCAATGCCCACCTCCTTTAGCGTTTCCGCCTCGACCGGCGCCTACGATGTCGCGATCGGGCCGGGTTCGCTCGCCGCCGTACTGGCCGACACGCGCGATCAGGTGGTGATCGCCGATGCCTTCTTCGCCGATCGGCTCGCTGCCGCCGGGATCGACGCGATCCTGATCGACGCGAACGAGGAGGCGAAGTCGCTCGACCGCGTCTCGGACCTGATCGTGGCGCTGCGTGAACGCGGCGCGACGCGCGGTACCCGGCTGGTCGCGATCGGCGGCGGCGTGGTGCAGGATGCGGCGGCCTTCGTCGCCTCGATCTACATGCGCGGGATCGACTGGGTGTATGTGCCCACAACCCTGCTCAGCATGGCGGACAGCTGCATCGGCGGCAAAAGCTCGATCAATGTTGGGCGCTTCAAGAATATCGTCGGCACCTTCCACCCGCCGGTGACGGTGCAGGTCGACGCCACGCTGACCGACAAGCTCTCCGCCGAACAAAAGGCGGAAGGGTTGTGCGAGGCGGCGAAGATCTGCCTGTGCCACGGCCCCGATCGCTTCGCCGATTATCTGGCGCTGGCGCCCTCGGCGATGTCCGGAGCGGCGACGCTGGAACGGGTTTCGGAACTGACGCTGCGAACCAAGACCTGGTTCATCGAGATCGACGAGTTCGATCGCGCCGAGCGGCTGCTGCTCAATTTCGGCCACACCTTCGGCCACGCGATCGAGGCGGCGAGCGACTTTGCGGTCAGCCATGGCCTCGCCGTCGGGCTGGGAATGCTGGCCGCGCTGGAGCTGGGGCGGCTGCAGGGGCGCGATCCGATGCCGGTCGGGCACGTCGCCGCCTTCGCGGCGCATATCCGCGGCCTGCTCGCCACCGTGCCCGACCTAGCCGATCGCCTGTCGGGCGTGACGATCGACGCCTTCTTCGCCGCCTTCGAATCGGACAAGAAGCACAGCCGGACCGCCTATGCCGCGATCGTCGTCACGCCCGAGGGGCGCGTCGAGCGCGTGATGCTGCCGCGCGACGCGGCGTCGGTGGCGCTGATCCGGGGCGCCTTCGCCGCCATCCTCGAAGCGTCGGTCGCGGCGCGCGCGGCGGCCTGAGGCACACGCATGTCCGATCGCCCCGAGATTTCGGTCGTCATTCCCTGCTTCAACGAGGAGGAGAATGTCCGCGCCATCCACGCCGCCGTGGCGGCGGAGCTGGTGCTGCACGCGGCCTCGCACGAGATCATCTTCATCGACAACGGATCGACCGACGCGACGCGCGCCCTGCTGGCCGCGCTGTGCGCCGAGGATCCGGCGGTGCGGGTGATCCTCAACAACCGCAATTACGGCCAGATGCGATCGCCGACCCACGGCATCTATCAGGCGGCGGGCCGGGCGGTGATCGCCATGTGCTGCGACTTTCAGGATCCGCCCGCGCTGATCGGCGAAATGATCCGCCAATGGCGCGCGGGCGCGCAGATCGTGCTCGGTCAGCGTCGTTCGGAGCCGGCGCCGTGGCTGCACCGCATGGTACGCGACGCGGGCTACGGTTTCCTCGCGCGCCATGGTGACTATCCGGTGCTGCGCGACGTGACCGGTTTCGGCCTGTTCGACCGCGAGGTGGTGGACATGCTGGCGACGTGGCGCGAGCCGGAGCCGTTCTTTCGCGGGATGCTGGTCGAAAGCGGCTACCGCATCGCGCTCCTGCCCTTCGATCGGCCCGCGCGGCAGGCGGGCGAATCCAAGAACAACGTCCGCACCCTGTTGGCCTTCGCGCTGTCCGGCCTCGCGGGATCGGCCAAGTCGCTGCTGCGGCTGCCGTTGATCCTGTCGGTTTATGCCGGGCTTCTGACGGCGCTGCTCGCGATCGCGACGATCGTCTGCCTGCTGGTGGGGGCCAGTGCGCTGTTTCTCGGCCTGGCGACGCTGCAGATCGGGCTGTTCGCGGTCCTGCTGCTGTTCCTCGGCCTGATGGGCGATCAGGTGCGCCTCATCGCGGAGCGCACGCGCAACGTGCCGCTGGTGATCGAGGAGCAAAGGATCAACTTCCCGGCGGATCGCCAGCGGCCGGTGCGATGACCGGCTGGCGTTTCGCCGACGATCTCGACGCGATCGTGACCGGCCTCGACTGGTCAGGCCTGAAGGGTGCGCGCCTGTTCGTCACTGGCGGCACCGGCTTCATCGGCCGCTGGATGCTGGAGGGGCTGCGCGAGGCGGACCTGCGGCTGGGCCTCGGCTGCGATGTGACGATCCTCACCCGCGATCCGGCCGCCTTTGCCGCGAAGGCGCCGCACCTCGCCGCGCATCCAGCGTTTCGCTTCGTCACCGGCGACGTGTTGAACATGGCGGCGGATGGCGCGCGCTACACCCACATCCTTCACGCCGCCACCGACGCCAGCGCCGCACTCAACGAGCACGATCCGCGCCGCATGTTCGAAACGGTGGTCGACGGCACGCGCCGCGCGCTCGACTTCGCAGTGGCGAGCAAAGCGGATCGGGTGCTGCTCTTCAGCTCGGGCGCGGTTTATGGCGCGCAGCCGTGGGAGCTGACCCATGTCGGCGAGGATTGGCGCGGCGGCCCCGATCCGCTCGATCCGCGTTCGGCCTATGGAGAGGGCAAGCGGGCGGCCGAGATGCTGGGCGCGATCATGGCCAGGCAGTTCGGGCTGGACATCGTCACCGCGCGCATCTTCACCTTGCTTGGGCCGCTGCTCTCGCTCGACATCCATTTCGCCGCGGGCAACTTCATTCGCGACGCGCTGGCCGGGCGGACGATCACCGTGCAGGGCGCGGGCACGGCGGTGCGTTCCTACCTCTACACAACCGATCTGGTCCGCTGGCTGTGGGCGATCCTGCTGCATGGGCAGGGGGGCAAAGCCTACAATGTCGGATCGGAAGAGGCCGTCTCGATCGCCGAACTGGCGACGCGGGTGAGCGCGGTGCTGGGCGGCGGCGCGCCGGAGATCCTCGGCCGGCCCGATCCGGGCTGGAACCCCGGCCGCTACGTGCCCTCGACCGAACGCGCGCGGACGGAGCTGGGGCTTGAATCGACAATCGGCCTCGACGAGGCCATTCGCCGCACGGCGATCTGGAACGGGTGGCAGGGATGACGACGGTGAAGCTTTCGGACTGGGTGGCGGAGCGGATCGCCACGCATGGCATAAGCGACGTGTTCATGATCACGGGCGGCGGGGCGATGCACCTCAACCACTCGCTCGGCACGCACCCGGCGCTCAAGACCACCTTCGCGCATCACGAGCAGGCGCTGACGATGGCGGCGGAGGCCTATTACCGGCTGACCAACCGGCTGGCCGTGGTCAACGTCACCACCGGCCCCGGCGGCACCAACGCGATCACCGGCGTCTACGGCGCGTACGTCGATTCGATCGGCATGGTCGTGATCTCCGGCCAGGTGAAGATCGAGACGACGGTGCGCTCCACCGGCCTGCCGCTGCGCCAGCTCGGCGACCAGGAGATCGACATCGAGCCGATGATCCGCCCGGTCACCAAATATGCGGTGATGGTCACCGATCCGCGATCGATCCGCTATCATCTGGAGAAGGCGCTGTATCTGGCGACCAGCGGGCGGCCTGGCCCGGTCTGGCTCGACATCCCGCTCGACGTCCAGTCCGCCCGGATCGACCCGGACGATCTGCTCCCCGGCTTCGACCCCGCCGAGCTGGACGAGCCGTGGACGCACACCGATTTCGATGCGGTGGCGAAGGACGTCATCGCGAAACTCAAGCAGGCGAAGTGCCCGGTTGTGTTCGCCGGCGGCGGCGTTCGGCTGAGCGGCGCGCACGAGCAGTTCCTCCAGCTGATCGACCGGCTCGGCGTGCCCGTGGTCACCGGCTGGAACGCGCACGACGTGCTGTGGAACGCGCACCCGCTCTATGCCGGCAAGCCCGGCACGATCGGCGACCGCGCGGGCAATATGGTGACGCAGAGCGCGGATTTCCTGCTGATCCTCGGCAGCCGGCTCAACATCCGGCAGGTCAGCTACAATTGGAAGACCTTCGCGCGCGAGGCGTACAAGGTATGGGTCGACATCGATCCGATCGAGCTGCGCAAGCCGACGGTGGTGCCGGACATGCCGATCGTCGCCGATCTCAAGGATTTCATCCCCGCCTTGCTCGCCCAGCCTCATGACGGGCCGAGCGCCGAGCAGGCCGAATGGCTCGAATGGTCGCGCGAGCGCGTCCGTCGCTTCCCGGTGGTGCTGCCCGAATTTCGCGAGAGCGAGATCTGCAACCCCTACGTCGCCATGGAGAGCCTGTTCGCCGCGCTCGACGAGGACGAGGTGGTCGTCACCGGCAACGGCAGCGCCTGCGTCGTCAGCTTCCAGGCGGGCGAGATCAAGCGCGGCCAGCGGCTGTGGACCAACTCCGGCTGCGCCTCGATGGGCTACGATCTGCCCGCCGCGATCGGCGCCTCGGTGGCGCTCGGGCCGGACAGGCGGGTGATCGCGATCGCCGGCGACGGCAGCATCATGATGAATCTGCAGGAGCTGCAGACGATCGCGGGCAACGCCCTGCCGGTGAAGATCTTCCTCATCAACAACAGCGGCTACGTCTCGATCTTCCAGACCCAGCGCAACTTCTTCAACGGGCAGGAGGTCGGCGGCGGGCCGAAGAGCAACGTCACCTTCCCGCAGTTTGGGCGGATCGCGGCGGCGTTCGGCCTGGCCTATGCGCGCGCCGGCAACCACGCCGAGCTGGCCGATGCGATCCGCGCTACGCTGGAGGTGGACGGGCCGGCGCTCTGTGAGATCATGGTCGACGAGAACGCGCCCTTCTCGCCCAAGCTCTCGGCCAAGGTGCATCCCGACGGCCGCATCACCTCGCCCGCGCTGGAGGACCTTTCGCCGTTCCTGCCGCGCGAGGTGTTGCGCGAGAATATGCGCGTGGAGCTGCTCGACGAATGAGCCGCGGATTCGCCCTGCGCGCGGACAGCGGCACGACCGGCGGCACCGAGCGATCGGCCCGCTTCGTCGTGGTCGGCGGGGTCAACACGCTCGTCGGCCTCGGCGTCTATCCGCTGCTGCTCTGGGCGCTGCGCCCGGCCGGCGTCGGCTATATGGGCGCGCTGCTGATCTCGCAGGCCGTCTGCCTGGTCTTCGCCTACACCACGCAGAAGCTGTTCGTGTTCGGCACGCGCGGCAACATCGCGCGCGAGTTCGTGCGCTTCGCTTCTTATTATCTTGGCATCTATGCGCTGAACTGGGTCGCCCTGCCGTTTCTGGTCGAGATCGTCGGCATCCGGCCGATCGTCGCCCAGCTCGGTTTCACGATTCTCACCGTGATCGGCAGCTACATCTTCCATAGCCGGCTGACATTTCGCGGCGGGACGGCATAAAGGGCGTCTTGACGCCATCGGACGGGTATTCAATCGAATGAGCATCGCAGCGGAATCTCGCGAGTCCATGATCGACCAGCTCGCGGAGGGCCTCGGCCGCGACGAGCTGCGCCAGCTCATCGTCGATCTCGCCGGCCGCTTCGCGCGCGAGCATCACGCGCCCCGCCCGTTCGTGCCGGGCGAGAGCAATGTCGCGGTGTCAGGCAAGGTGGTGGGCGAGCCGGAGCTGCGCTCGCTGGTCGATTCCTCGCTGGACCTGTGGCTCACCACCGGCCGCTTCAACGATGAGTTCGAGGCGAAGCTGGCGTCCTACATCGGCATACAGGATCTGCTGACGACCAATTCCGGCTCGTCCGCCAACCTGCTCGCGCTCTCCTCGCTCACCTCGCATTATTTCCGCAGCGAGGCGCTGGTGCCGGGCGACGAGGTCATCACCGTCGCCACCGGCTTCCCGACCACGGTCAATCCGTCGCTGCAATACGGGCTGGTGCCGGTGTTCGTCGACGTCGACATCCCGACCTACAACATCAAGCCCGAGATGATCGAGGCGGCGGTCACCGACCGCACCCGCGCGATCATGATCGCCCACACGCTCGGCAATCCCTTCGATCTCGCCGAGGTGATGCGCGTCGCCGAGAAATACGATCTCTGGGTGGTCGAGGATTGCTGCGATGCGCTCGGTGCCACCTATGACGGCCAGCATGTCGGCACTTTCGGCGACATCGGCACTTTGAGCTTCTACCCCGCCCACCACATCACTACCGGCGAGGGCGGCGCGGTCTTCACCGACAAGCCGCGCCTGCGCCGCGTGATCGAATCGATGCGCGACTGGGGCCGCGACTGCTGGTGTGCGCCGGGGCAGGACAACACCTGCGGCAAGCGCTTCGCCCGCAAGCTCGGCGACCTGCCGATGGGCTACGACCACAAATATACCTACAGCCACGCCGGCTATAACCTGAAGATCACCGACATGCAGGCGGCGGTGGGACTGGCCCAGCTCGACCGGATCGACGGCTTCGTCGCCGCGCGGCGCAGCAACTTCGCCAAGCTGACCGAGCTTCTGACCCCGTTCGAGGATGTGCTGATCCTGCCGAAAGCCACGTCGCGCAGCGATCCGTCGTGGTTCGGCTTCCCGATCACGATCCGCCCCGACGCCCCCTTCACCCGCGACGAGCTGGTCCACTGGCTGGAGGCGCACCGCATCGCCACGCGCCTGCTGTTCGGCGGCAACCTGATCCGCCAGCCCTATATGCGTCGCCGCGACTTCCGCGTGGTGGGCGAACTGGCCAATGCCGATCTGGTGACCACCAACTGCTTCTGGATCGGCGTCTTCCCCGGCCTCACCGACGACCACCTGCACTATATGGCCGAGACGATCGACGCCTTCCTGAAGGGCGGCCGGGTCTAACCCGCGACGGGCGAGGCCATCCGTGCGCGATAGGCGGCGATCTGGCCGAGCGTGAGGTCGCGCGGGTCCGCCCCGGCGCCGGCCTGCTTGTGCCAGTCGACGATCCAGTCGAGCGCGGTGTCCAGCGTCAGCGCCGGCCGCCAGCCGAGCGCCGCGCGCGCCTTCGAGCAGTCGAGGCGGAGCAGCCCCGCCTCGTGCGGCACCGGCCCGTGGTGCGGGCTAGCCTCATGCGTGCCGCCCCACGCCGCGCGCATCGTGTCGACGATCCACCCGACCGGGCGTGCGTCATCGTCGGAGGGGCCGAAATTCCACGCATCGGCGAAGGCGGCCTCGCCCGCGATCAGCCGTTCGGCGATCAGCAAATAGCCGCCCAGCGCCTCCAGCACATGCTGCCATGGCCGCACCGCGTCCGGCGAGCGGATCACCGGCGCCTCGCCTGCCTCGAACGCACGGACCAGATCGGGCACCAGCCGGTCGAGTGCCCAGTCGCCGCCGCCGATCACGTTGCCGGCGCGCACCGAGGCGAGCAGGGTGCCGCCCTCCGCCGGGAAGTAGGAACGCCGATACGCCGCGATCGCCAGCTCGGCGGCGCCCTTGCTGCTGCTGTAGGGATCGTACCCGCCCATCGGGTCGGTCTCGCGATAGGGCCAGACCCATTCGCGATTCTCGTAGCATTTGTCGGTGGTGATGCAGACCAGCGCGCCCACGCCGCCGACCTGCCGCGCCGCCTCCATGACGTGCACCGTGCCCATCACGTTGGTGGCATAGGTTTGGACCGGCTGCTCGTAGGAGAGGCGGACCAAAGGCTGCGCGGCGAGGTGGAAGACCACCTCCGGCCTCACCCGCGCCATCGTGGCGTGGACGGTCGCATAATCGCGAATGTCGCCCTCTTCGTGGTCGACCAGTTTGGCGATGCGGGCGGCGTCGAACAGGCTCGGATCGGTCGGCGGCGCGAGCGCGAGGCCGCTCACCTCGGCGCCCATCGCGTGCAGCCACAGCGACAGCCAGCTCCCCTTGAAGCCGGTATGGCCGGTGACGAGGACGCGGCGGCCGCGCCAGTTCATGCTCACCAGACCTTCCACGGCGCTTCGCCGCTCGCCCACAGCCGCTCCAGCAGCTGCTTGTCGCGCAGTGTGTCCATCGGCTGCCAGAAGCCTTCGTGGCGATAGGCGACCAGATCGCGCGCGGCGGCAAGGCGTTCCAGCGGCTCCTGTTCCCACAGGGTGTCGGGGTTATCGACCAGATCGAGCACCGACGGGTCCGCCACGAAGAAGCCGCCGTTGATCAGGCCGCCGTCGCCCGAGGGCTTCTCGCGGAAGCTGGTGACGAGATCCTCGTCGAACTCCAGCGCGCCGAAGCGGCCGGGCGGGGCCACCGCCGTGATCGTGGCGCGCTTGCCGTGGCTGGCGTGGAAGGCGACCAGCTTGCTGACGTCGATGTCGGCCACGCCGTCGCCATAGGTGAAGCAGAAGGGCGAGTCCGGCTTCAGATGGTGGCGGATCGCCTTCAGGCGCCCGCCGGTCTGCGTCTCGGCGCCGGTATCGACCAGCGTGATCCGCCACGGCTCGCTGCCCGCGCGATGAACCTCGATGTCGTTGCGGGCGAGGTCGATCGTCACGTCGGCGGTGTGGAGGAAGTAGTTGGCGAAGAACTCCTTGATCACATAGCCCTTGTAGCCGAGGCAGATGATGAAGTCGGTGATGCCGGCGCGATCGTAGATCTTCAGGATGTGCCACAGGATCGGCATCCCGCCGATCTCGACCATCGGCTTGGGACGGATCGCGGTTTCCTCGCCGATGCGGGTGCCGAGGCCGCCCGCCAAAATCACTGCCTGCATGTACGCTCCCCGCTTCGCCCCGCGACTGGACCACGATTAGGGGCGGCGCGATGGACGGGCAAGCTCAGCCCGCCTGCGCCATCGCCACGACGTCGATCGGGCGATTGTCTCGCCGAAGCTCGGTGGTGACGCTGGCGCCCTTGCCGCCGCTCCGCCCGACCGCCTCGCCCTGCGCGACATGCTGGCCGGCCTTCACCGAGACATCGGCAAGGCCGGTGAGTGTCGTCGTCCAGCCGCCGCCATGATCGATGATCACCACCTGGCCATAGCTGCGAAAAGGTCTGGCGAAGACGATGGTGCCGGCGGCGGGCGCCACGACCTCGGCATCGGCGGCGGGCGATACGGTCAACCCGCGCGATCGCACGCCGGCGGGCGACACCTCGCCATAGCCGGTCGCGACATCGCCGGAGACGGGCAGGCGGTAGCGGCCGGTCTCGCCGCGCTCGGGCATCGCATCGTCGCCATTGTCGTCGGGCCGCATGTCGGGGCCGGGCAGGCGGGCGAGGTGCGCGCGGACGTCGCCCGCATCCTCCGCACTCTGCATCCGGTCGGCGGCGTCGCGTGCCTCCTCGCCCAGGCCGAGTGCACGCTGCTGTTCGTCGGCGGCCTGCTCGGCGAGGCGCTGCGACTTGCGGATCGCGGTCTGTTCGAGGCTGGCGAGTTGCTGCTGGCGCTGGCCGAGCAATTTGCGGCTGGCATCCAGCGCCGCGATCGCGCGCTCGGCATCGGACCTGAGCTGGGTCTGCTTGTCGAGATCGGCGCGCAGACCGGCGGTGCGCGCCTGGATGACCGGCAACGTGTCGGCGAGCAGCAGGCGGACGTGGACGATGTCGTCGATCGATCCGGGCTGGGCGATGGCCAGCGCCGGGGGGCGGCGGGCCATGGTCTGCAGCGCGGCGGTGAGATGCAGGATCGGCCCCTGTCTGTCGGCGATCTTCCCCCGCGCGACCTGCTGGAGCGAGGCGATCAGCCGGATGCGCGCCTGCGCGGCGATGATGTCGGACTGGGCGGCCTGCACCTGCAGCGCGAGCGACTGTGCCTTGGCGCGCGCGCGCGCCGCCTCGTTGCCGGCATCCTCGGCCGCCTGATCGAGCGCCGCGGCGCGCGCCTCGGCATCGGCGGCCGCCTGCTTGGCGGCGACGAGCGCAACCTTGGCATCGTCGAGGCCGGGGGCCTGGGCGGGGGCAGGGGCGGCGAGCATCAGGAGGGGGACGAGGAGCAATCTCCGCCAGATCCTACCGTTCGCACTGAGCGAAGTCGAAGTGCGGGCTGCAGGCGTGGCGCTCGCCGCACGTCCTTCGACTTCGCTCAGGACGAACGGATAGGGAGGGCGAGCGGTGGCCATCACCCCTCCCGATGATAGGGATGGCCGGCGAGGATGCTGGTCGCGCGCCAGAGCTGCTCGGCGAGCATCGCGCGCGCCATCAAATGCGGCCAGGTCGCCTTGCCGAAGGCGAGCAGCAGATCCGCCTTGTCGCGCGTCTCCGTCTCGTGGCCGTCGGCTGCGCCGAGCAGGAAGCGCGTCTCGCGTATCCCGTCGTCTCGCCAGCGCCCTAGGATCGCGGCCAGCTCGCGCGAGGGCAGGTCGCGACCGGTCTCGTCCAGCACCACCGTCCGGGTGGCGGGCGCGACATCAGGCACCCGCCCGCCGGTGTCGGGCAGTTCGCTGACCTTCGTCGGCCAGTTCACACGCTTGAGATACCGCTCCACCAGATCGGCCTCGGGCCCGCGCCCGATCCGCCCGCGGGCGACGATATGGAGCAGCAATTCGTCCCCCGCGCGGCCGTCAGGCGCCGGGCGGCGCGGGCGGGTTGGAGGGCGAGGCGGTCGCGGCGCTTTCGTCACCGAACGCCCACATCCGCTCCAGATTGTAGAAGCTGCGGACCTCCGGGCGGAACAGGTGGACGATCACGTCGCCCGCGTCGATCAGCACCCAGTCGGCGGCGGCGAGGCCTTCCATCTTGGGGCTCTGGCCGGTCTGCGCCTTCACCTTCTCGGCGATCTTGGAGGCCATCGAGGAGACCTGGCGGCTCGAACGGCCCGACGCGATCACCATATAATCGGCGATCGTCGACTTGCCGGCGAGCGGGATCGAGACGGTCTCGACCGCCTGATCGTCATCCAGCGACTGCAGGATGGTGGCATGAAGCGCCTGGGCTTCGGCAGAGGCAGCGGGGCCACCCGTCATGGAGCGGGCGGCGGCGGTAGGGGAAGGCAAGTATCCTCCGGGGGAACGGGCCGGCGCGTCACGCGGTCGCGGGCGGCCCTGGGAAGTCGGCGGCGATGCCAATCGGGATCGGCAGCCCGCCGGGCGGTGGCTGAAGTCGGGTCGGGGTACGTGTGCAACAGCACGAGCGCCGGCAAACTCCATCGCGTCCACCGTCTCGCGGTGCCGGGGGAATGACCAAAACGGCCAAGCCAGCCCATCGCCACCGCGGATCGGGCAGCCGCATCATATCCCGGCCGGGCGATCACGGCAATGGGAAGCGTTCGCGCAATCTGTCGCCAGCGTTTCCACTGGTGGAACTGGGCGAGATTGTCCGCTCCCATCAGCCAGACGAAGCGGTCGTTCGGAAAGCGGCGGACCAGCCTCGCCAGCGTATCGGCGGTGAAGCGGGTGCCGAGCGTCGCCTCGATCGCGGTGGGGACGATCGGTGCGTGGCGCGCCATCCGCCCGGCCGAGGCGAGCCGGGCGGAGAGCGGCGCCATGCCCCTGGAAGGCTTGAGCGGATTGCCGGGCGACACCAGCCACCACACCTCGTCCAGCCCGAGCGCATCGAGCGCGAACAGGCTGATCCGGCGATGCCCCTCATGCGCCGGATTGAACGAACCGCCGAGCAGGCCGATGCGTTTCAAGGCCGGATCTGGCCCGTCCCCAGCACCTGCCATTTGTAGGTGGTGAGGCCTTCGAGCGCGACCGGGCCGCGCGCGTGGAGGCGGCCGGTGGAAATGCCGATCTCGGCGCCGAGGCCGAACTCGCCGCCGTCGGCGAACTGGGTGGAGGCGTTCCACATCACGATCGCCGAATCGACGTCGCCGAGGAAGCGTGCCGCCGTGTCCTCATCTTCGGCGATGATCGCATCGGTGTGGTGCGAGGCGTGAGCGGCGATGTGCGCGATCGCGCCCTCCACGCCATCGACGACACGCACCGCGCAGATCGCGTCGAGATATTCGGTGTCCCAGTCCTCGTCGGTCGCGGCTGTCATGCGCGTATCGAGCGCCTGCGATTCGCGATCACCCCGCAGCGCGCAGCCGGCATCGAGCAGTGCGGCGACCAGCGCGGTGGCATGCGGATAGGCGCGGTCGATCAGTAGCGTCTCGGTCGATCCGCAGACGCCGGTGCGGCGCAGCTTGGCGTTGACCACGATCGCCTCGGCCATGCCCCTGTCGGCGGAAGCATGGACGAAGCTGTGGTTGATCCCGTCGAGATGGGCGAGCACCGGCACGCGCGCCTCGTCCTGCACGCGCGCGACGAGGCCCTTGCCGCCGCGCGGTACGATGATGTCGACCAGCCCCTGTGCGCGCAGCAGCGCGCCGACCGCCGCACGATCGGTGGTCGGGATCATCTGCACGGCGTCGCGCGGCAGGCCGGCGGCCTCGATCCCGTCGGCGAGCGCGGCGTGGATCGCGGCGTTGCTCTCGCGCGCTTCGGATCCGCCGCGCAGGATCGCGGCATTGCCCGCCATCAGCGCCAGCGCGCCGGCATCGGCCGTCACGTTGGGGCGGCTTTCGTAGATGATGCCGACCACGCCCAGCGGCACGCGCACGCGGCGGAGCAGCAGGCCGTTGGGGCGGTTGCGCTCATCGACGATGCCGCCGACCGGATCGTCCAGGCCCGCCACCGCCTCCAGCGCCGCCGCGATGCCCTCCAGCCGCGCCTCGTCGAGCCGCAGCCGATCCTTCATCGCCGCCGCCATGCCCGATGTGTCGGCGCGCGCCATGTCGGCGGCGTTGGCGGCGAGGATGTCGGCCGATCGCGCGCGCAGCAGCCCGGCGGCGCGGACGAGCGCATCGGCCTTGCGCGTGGTCGGCGCCCCCGCCAATACCCGTGCAGCTTCGCGGGCACGGCGGCCCATCGTGCCGACCAGCGCGTCGGCATCCTGCTCGGTGAGGGGGAGCGGCATGTCCATGGCCCCGCGCGTAGCAGGATTCGGGCGTTTCGGCACCCTCTCGACCGTTCCGCCTTTGCGTGTATTATCTTGCTATAGCGCAACGAGGGGTTTGAGCGCGTGGGCGAAGCGGACGGCATCGGCGACATCCTGACCGGCGGCATCATCGCGCGCGAGGTTGATCGCGGCGGCGTGGCGACCGGCGAGGCGGGGCACGACCCGCATGACGGCGCGGGCGGCGTCTGCCCCAATTGCGGGACGACGCGATCCGGCCCCTTCTGCCAGCAGTGCGGGCAGAGCGGGCATCTCCATCGCAACATGATGGGCCTCGTCCACGACATCCTGCACGGCGTCTTCCACTTCGAGGGCAAATTCTGGAACACGCTGCCGATGCTGGCGCTGCATCCGGGCGACCTCACGCGGCGCTACGTCCATGGCGAGCGCGCGAAGTTCGTGACGCCGATGGCGATGTTCCTCTTCTCGGTCTTCCTGCTGTTCGCGGCGGTGAACAAGCTCGCCATGCCGGACGTGTCGGGCGCGGCCGCCGGCATGGCCAAGGCCAAGGTGGAGATGGGCAAGGCGGCTCAGCAATCCGCCGACAACCTGACGAAATTGCAGAAGCAGCGTGCCGACGCGCTCGCCGCCGATCCCAAGGCCAATACCGCCGACATCGACAAGAAGATCAAGGCCGAGCAGGCCGACGTGCAGGCGATGACCAACGTTGCCGCGCAGCTTCCGGCAAAGATCCAGACGGACACGGGCAAGGGCCTGCTCCATGGCAACGACGCGGAGTGGCACAGCGACATCCCGTGGCTCGATCGGCAGATCCGCGGCGTCAACGAGAATGGCGCGCTCTACGCCTACAAGCTGAAGATGGCGTCCTACAAATATAGCTGGGCGCTTATCCCGATCTCGATGCCGTTCATCTGGCTGATGTTCTTCTGGCGGCGCGACGTGGGGATGTACGACCACGCCATTTTCGCGATCCATTCGCTGAGCTTCATGACCCTGCTCGCGGTCGGGCTGATCGCGCTGCACATCGTGGGCATCTCGTCCGCCTGGCTGTGGCTGGCATGGCTGATCGTGCCGCCGGTCCACATGTACAAGCATCTGAAGTACGCCTACGGGCTCGGCCGTTTCGGCGCGACGTGGCGCACCTTCATGTTGCTGACGATGACGACGATCACCTGCTCGCTCTTTTTCGTCTTCCTGCTCTGGCTGGAGGCGGAGTGAGTTATCGGGGCAGCGGGATCAGCATCCTGACCCGTGCCGCATAGGCATCATAGTCCGTCGCACCCAGCTCGCGGCGGAGGAAATTTTCCTCCTCCTTCGCCTTTACCGTCATGACGAGGGTGAGGATGGCGGCGCCGGCGAGCGGCAGCGGCTTTGCCTCGATCAGCGCGTAGAACCACGATCCGGCGATGAAGGCCGTGTAGATCGGATGGCGGGCGAGCGCATAGGGTCCGGTGTCCACCACCCTGTGCCCTTCGCGCAGTGTCAACATGCCGGACCAGAGCTTGCCGAGATGGACACGCGCCCACCAGGCGAACGCCAACGCGGTGAGCTGGGCGGCCAGCAGCGCGAGGTCGAGCGCAGGCGGCGCGTGCCAGAGCGTCGGGCTGGTCCGCGCATCGGCGTGGTTGCCGGCGAAGAGCAGGCTGAAGCCGATCGCGAAGCCCGCGAAATAGGCGAGGCGGCGTCCCGCCGGTGCCTTGGTCGTCGCCTTCGCGACCCAGAGCGCGGCCGCCCACCAGCCGAGAAGGAACAGCCACCACAGCAGGGTCGCGACCAGATCGATGCTCATCGGCCGACTGTGCGCCCGAACCCCGCCGATGGACAAGCCCGGTGCGATCCCCGATGGGACGGGCATGACCAAGGTGCTGATGTCGTGGAGCGGGGGCAAGGACAGCTGCGTCGCGCTGGATGAACTGCTGCGATCGCCCGATCATGAGGTGGTCGGCCTGATCACCACCGTGACGCGCGATTACGACCGGATCAGCATCCATGGGGTCCGCCGCTCCCTTCTGGCGCAGCAGGCGGAGGCGCTCGGGTTGCCGCTGCACGAAGTCTTCATCCCGGCCGAGTGTTCCAACGAGGTCTATGAGGCGGCGATGGGCGAGGCGCTCGCCGGGCATCGCGACGCGGGCTGCGCGACGGTGGCGTTCGGCGATCTCTTCCTCGCCGACATCCGGGCCTATCGCGATACCCTGATGGCACGCAACGGCATGGCCGCGCTGTATCCGGTGTGGGGGCGAGATACGCGGGCGTTCGTCGAGCGGTTCGAGGATGCGGGTTTCCGCGCGGCGATTTCCTGCGTCGATCTGGATCGGCTGGACGCGAGTTTCGCGGGCCGTTCGATCGATCGCGCGTTGCTCGCCGATCTGCCCCCGGAGGTCGATCCGTGCGGCGAGAATGGCGAGTTTCACAGCTTCGTGTTCGACGGCCCCTGCTTCGCGCATCCGGTGCCGGTCGTACTGGGCGAGACGGTCACGCGCGGCCGCTTCTGCTTCCGCGACCTGCTGCCGGCAGGGTGAGCCCTACTCCGCCGGTGCCCAGTCGCCGTCCGGCGTGGTGCACCACAGATGCGAGCTGGACTGGGTGGGGCCGTCGTCGCTGTTGATCGTGGCGGAGACGTTGCGACATTCGCGGTCGCCATAAGTGCGCGCGTCGCTGACCACGACATAGCCGCGCTGCCCGGCCTTGTGCCAGCGGACCGGCTCGCCCCGATCGAGCGCCTTGCGCGCCGCCCGGTCGATCGCGCCGGCCATGCGGTCGGCGTCGCTCGGCTCGTCCCCATCGTCGGCCTGCGGCGCTGCCTGGTCCTCGTCGGCCAATTGCGGCTGAGGATCGATCGGGCGGACGTTCGGCGGACGTTGCGCGATCACCGGCGGTGACTCCTGTTGCACAAGCGGAGGCGGGGCTGCCTGCTGCTGCGCGACCAGGTCGTTATGCTCGGCGCCCAAAACGGGGACGGCATATTTGCCCTTGAACTCGCCGCGCGAAGCCCAGGCCGCGATCAGGCCGACCACGATCGCGGCGGCGAGCAGCCCGCCGAGCCAGCGCACCCGCCGATCCTGACCCATCGCGCGCCAATCCCAGCTACCCATCCCGCTGCATTCTCCCGAAAACGAAGAGGGCCGGCGCATCGCTGCACCGGCCCCCGGAACAACTCGAAATCTGCGAACGCGTCAGGCGCCCTGCGGTGCCGGATTGCCCCATGCGCCGCCGCCGCCGGGGCGCTTCGACTTGGGGATGGACGATCCGGTCGCCGGGCGCGGCTGGGGGCCACGCGGCGCCAGATCGCGGCCGATATCCTCGCCGTTCATCAGCCGCTTCGTCTCCTCACCGGTGAGCGTCTCATATTCGAGCAGCGCCTCGGTCACGCGGTGCAGCGCGTCGAGATTGTCGGTCAGCACCTTGCGCGCGGTGGCCTCGGCTTCCTCGATCAGCCGGCGAACCTCGCTGTCGATCAGGCGCGCGGTCTCCTCGGACATGTTCTGTGCGCGGCTGACCGAGTGGCCGAGGAACACCTCGTCCTGAT
The DNA here is from genome assembly GCF_029906645.1 of Sphingomonas oryzagri. Classification (NCBI taxonomy): domain Bacteria; kingdom Pseudomonadati; phylum Pseudomonadota; class Alphaproteobacteria; order Sphingomonadales; family Sphingomonadaceae; genus Sphingomonas; species Sphingomonas oryzagri. The sequence continues at coordinate 51,732 of NZ_JARYGZ010000002.1, read as the reverse complement.
TGTCGCGATAGCGCAGCCAGCCGAGCTTTTCCGACATGCCATATTCCATCACCATCGCACGGGCGACGTTGGTGGCTTGCTGGATGTCGTTGGCGGCGCCGGTGTTGAGCTCGTCATGCCCGTAGATCAGCTGCTCGGCGATGCGCCCGCCGAAGCACAGAGCGAGCTTGCCCTTCATGCTCTTCATCGTCTGGGTGAGCACGTCGCGCTCGGGCAGGTTCCACGTTACGCCCAGCGCACGACCGCGCGGGATGATCGTGACCTTGTGGAGCGGGTCGCAGCCCGGCACCACGAGCGAAACGATGGCATGGCCGGCCTCGTGGTAGGCGGTGGACTTCTTCTCGTCCTCCGTCATCACCATCGATTTGCGGGCGGCGCCCATATAGACCTTGTCCTTCGCCTCCTCGAACTCGAGCATGGCGACGAGGCGCTTGGCCTTGCGCGCGGCGAGCAAAGCCGCCTCGTTGACGAGGTTGGCGAGATCGGCGCCCGAGAAGCCCGGCGTGCCGCGCGCGATGGTGCGCGGATCGACGTCCGGCGCGGTCGGCACCTTCTTCATGTGGACTTCGAGGATCTTCACGCGGCCCTCGATATCCGGGCGCGGCACGACGACCTGCCGGTCGAAGCGGCCCGGACGCAGCAGCGCGGGATCGAGCACGTCGGGGCGGTTGGTCGCCGCGATGATGATGATTCCCTCGTTCGCCTCGAAGCCGTCCATCTCGACGAGCAGCTGGTTCAGCGTCTGCTCGCGCTCGTCATTGCCGTTGCCGAGGCCCGCGCCGCGATGGCGGCCGACCGCGTCGATCTCGTCGATGAAGACGATGCAGGGCGCGTTCTTCTTGGCCTGCTCGAACATGTCGCGGACGCGCGACGCGCCGACACCGACGAACATCTCCACGAAGTCCGAGCCGGAGATGGTGAAGAAGGGCACGCCCGCCTCACCCGCGATGGCGCGGGCCAGCAGCGTCTTGCCGGTGCCGGGCGAGCCGACCAGCAGAGCGCCCTTCGGGATCTTGCCGCCGAGCCGCGCGAAGCGGGACGGATCCTTCAGGAACTCGACGATCTCCTCCAGCTCCTCGCGCGCCTCCTCGATACCGGCGACGTCGTCGAAGGTGACGCGGCCATGCTTCTCGGTCAGCAGCTTGGCGCGGCTCTTGCCGAAGCCCATCGCGCCGGAACCGGCGTTCTTCTGCATCTGACGCATCACGAAGAAGGCGATGCCGATCAGCAGCAGGAAGGGCAGCGACTGGAACAGCAACGCCATCCAGATCGAACCCTGCTCGGCGGGCTTCACGCTGAACTTGATGCTCTTGCTCTGCAGGCGATCGACCAGCTGCGGATCGTTGGGCGAGATGGTGCGGAAGGTCTGGTCCGCGCCGATCTTGCCGGTGATCACGTTGTCCGCGATCGTCACGTCCTTGATCGATCCGTCATCCACCTTGGAGAGGAATTCGGAATAGGGGATCGTCTGGTTGGAGCGACTGTCGCCCATGCCGTTGTTGAACAGCGAGACGAAGAGGAACAGCGCGCCCACGATGGCGAACACGACCAGCATGTTCTTCATCCAGGCATTGCCCCCGCCGCCGTTGCCGCCGTTCTGGGGGTCCTTGTCGTCGTTCTGCATGTCCGATCCCTATAGAGGTCCGTGATTATGTAGGATCGGCGGGGTTAATGGCAATGGAACAACGTGCGTATCGGGGTCGATCAGGTCGATCGACGGGGCGGGGCGCGGCGGAGGCTCCAGACCGGGCCACCTTTGGCCAGCACCGGGCCGAGCGTGGCGGTGCCGCCGGTGGCCAGCGTCGCCATCAACCGATCGAGGCCGGGGCCGTCGGGATGGGCGCCGAAATGCCCGGAAAACAGCCGTCGTAACGCCCGCCGCACGATCTCGCGCGGGGCATCGCCGGGGGTGAGGCGGACGGTGTCGCCGGACAGCGACACGGCGTCCGCGAGCAGGCGATCGGTCGTCGCTTCCAGCGCGGTATCGGCGTCGCGCAGATGGTCGGCGCTCGACGAAAATCGAATCGGGTCGAGCCATGGGTGGGCGGCGAGCAGCGCGCGGGCCGCGGTGCGATCGAATCGGTCGCTGTGATTCGACGGGTCGCGTGCCGGGGTGATTCCCGCCGCCGCGACGATCCCCTCCAGCTCCGCCTTGCGCCAGCCGAGCAGCGGGCGGAGCAGCCACGGCCCCGCCGGATCGTCCTCGTCGAGCAGGCGGGCGGGGCGGATACCGGTAAGACCGGAGAGCCCCGCGCCGCGCGACAGGCGCATCAACATGGTCTCGGCCTGGTCGTCGGCGTGGTGAGCCGTGAGGATGGCTGCAAGGCCCTCGCGCCGCGCCCAGTCGCCGAGTGCTGCATAACGTGCGCGGCGGGCCTCGCCCTGCAGGCCTTCGCCGCCATCGGCCACGGATACGCGGGCGATGTGGTGCGGCACGCCGAGCGAGGCGGCGACCGCGCCGGCCGTCCCCGCCTCGGCAGCACTGTCCGCACGCAGCCCGTGATCGACCGTCAACGCCATCGCCGGCCCGGCGGCCGCCGCGAGGATCAGCAGGGCGAGGCTGTCCGGTCCACCGGACAATGCGATGCCCATGCGAAATCCTCCCCCGCCAGGGGGAGAATTCAGCAATTTCCGCAGATCGCGCTGAAACCGCTCTACGAGGGCGGGGTCAGGCCCCGCACTTGGCATCCGCTTGCGCCTGCTTGACGCGCGCCTTGAGCGCCGGTGCGGCGGTGGCGCCGTAGACGTCATCGAACTCGCCATAGGCCTGGCAGGCGTCGCTGGTCTTCTTCAGCTGCTGGAGCGTCTGGCCGAGATAATAGAGGCTGTCCGGCGCGCGCTCGCCGCGCGGGAACTGCTTGTAGCTGGCGTAGAAGGCCTTGGCCGCGTCCGAAAGCTGGCCGTCGTCCATATAGGCGCGGCCGAGCAGGTTCTGCGCGTAGCTCGCGCGCTTGTGCTTGGGATATTTGGCGACGACCGCCTTCAGCTGCGTCTCGGCATCGGCGTAGCGCTTCTGCGTCCACAGCGTGTAGCCCAGCATATACTGGTCCTCGGCCGGATCGCCGGTCTTGGTCAGCGCCGGCATCGCGGCCGGGCCGGCGGCGGGCGGCGCCTGGTTGCCGGCCTCGTCACCCATGGTCGGCGCGGGCGTGCCCGTCACCGGCTTGCGCCCCTTGGGGCCGAACGGGGCGGGGGCGTTCGGATCGGACGAGGAGACGGTCGCCGGGGCGCCGGGCGGCGGACCACCATCGACCATGCCGCCCTGCGCCGGGGAGGGCGGCGCGCCATGGCCTTCCAGCGCGTTCAGGCGATAATCGGTGTCGCCCTTCATCTTCTGATAGTTCTGCTCCAGCAGATCGAGGCGATGGTTGTTCACCTCGGTCTGGTTGGTGAGCTGCTGGACCTGCTGCTCCAGCGCCGAGACGCGCTGCGACAGATCGCTCACCGCCGAATTGGCGGGCGTGCCGACTTCGGGCGGCGGCGCCTGCTGCGGCGCGATCTGCGGATCGAAATAATCGGGGTTGGCGCCGGGGAAGACCTTGCGCTGCACCGCGCGCATCTCGTGCTCCAGCTTGTCGACGCGGCCGGGGATCGAGCCGTCCTGCGCGAAGGCGGGCGCGGCGGTGCCGGCGAGGAGGAGGGCGATGATCGCCAGGCGCATGGGCAAGGTTCCTGATTGTGGTCCGTCGCGCATCCTATCCGAAATCGCGGCTGTCGCCACGATGAAGCGACAAGGATGTGGTTACGGTTGCGGCGTGGTCGTGGAGCTGGTGGCGGGTTCGCCGATCGCGGCGGGCGGGATCAGGGCCGGCGGCGTCGCGGCCGTGGCGGCGACCGGTGTGCTGCGGCGCGGCTGAGGCGTACTGGCGGTCGCGGGCGGCACGGCGGCCGAGGGAGCGGGCGCCGGGCGCGCGGCGAGCGAGGCGGCCTTGAGGCTGACGTTCGACACGGTCTTCGCCGGCGGGCCGAGCGGCGCCACCGGTTGGCCGCCGACCGTGACGGTCAGACCCTCGGGCCGGCCGGTCTTGATCACGGGATCGCCGGCCGACGGCGGTACGTCCCAGCCCTGGCCCTGCTTGAGCACGCCGGTGTAGAGGCGCGTGCCGGATGCCTTGTCGGTCACCTCGAACCAGGTGTCCTGCGTGGCGGTGAGGCGCACCGCGCCGCCGACCGGCACTGCCGGCTTCGGCGCGGCCTGCTGGGCCGCCGCCGGGGCAGGCGTGCCGCTCGTCCCCATCGGCTCACCGCTGGCCGCCAGCCGCGCGCGCTCGTCGGTACCTTCGCCCGTCAGGATGCCGCTGCGCCAGATGCCGTAGCCCGCGACCAGCAGGATCGCGATCGCCAGCGCCACGAAGGCGAGCAGGCGGGGCGGCAGGCGCACCGGATCGGCCGGTTCATAAGGCTCGTAGGCGACGCGCGGGGATGCCTGCGCGGCGGCGGCGAATTCGGCGCGGAACTGCTGGCTCGCCTCGATCGGATCGAGATCGACGGCGCGCGCATAGGATTTGACGAAGCCGGCGCTGTAAGGGGCGGCGGGCAGGCCATCCAGCCGCCCGTCCTCGATCTGGACGAGGTGGCGCACGGGAACGCGGGTCTGCCGGCCGATATCCTCCAGCGATTGCCCGCGCGCCTCGCGGGCCGCGCGCAGCCGCGCGCCCACCGTGGTTGGCACCTCAGCAATCGGGTCCGCTGCCCGCTCGCCCGCTTCGTCCATCATGTCTCCCCGCCGGGGCGATGCCCCAACACAACGCAGATCAAACTCGTGTCCTGTTACGCAACAGGCGCGAACCAATGTCAAATGCCTGCACGAAGTCGGTTACGATCGTGCGGCCGGTCGTGCGGCACGCACGGACGGCCGGAATCAGGCGAGCAGTACGCCCTGGTTCTCCGCCCAGCTCTCGATCCGCTGGCGCAGATCGCGCGGCGCCTCGGCGAGCCATGGCGGCATCGCCTCGCGCAGCGCGCCGATGTCGAGCGATCGGATCATCGCCTTCACCGGGCCGACCGCCGCCGGCGTGATCGACAGGCGATCGATGCCGAGGCCGAGCAGGGCGAGTGCCTCCAGCGGCCGCCCGCCCATTTCTCCGCAGACGCCGACCGGCACACCAGCCTCGCGGCAGGTCGTCGCCACGCGCGCAAGGAAGCGCAGGATCGCGGGCGAGAGCCAGTCGTATCGCTCGGCGAGGCGCGGATTGCCGCGATCGGCGGCGAAAAGAAACTGGGTGAGGTCGTTGGTGCCGATCGACAGGAAATCGAGGCGCGGCAGCAGCTGGTCGAGCATCTCGGCCAGCGCCGGCACCTCCAGCATCGCGCCGTAGCGCACCGCGCCCGGCCCGAGCTTGCCGCGCGACGCCAGCCACTTGCGCTGCTGCTCTACCAGCTCGCGCGCGGCTTCATATTCCCACGGTTCGGACACCATCGGGAACATGATGTGTAGAGTGCGGCCGGCCGCCGCCTCCAGCAGAGCGCGCGCCTGCGCCTTCATCAGCGCGTCGCGTTCCAGCGCGAGGCGCAGCGCGCGCCAGCCCATCGCCGGATTTTCCTCGCCGACCGCATCCTCGCCGTCGGTCTTCATGTAGGGCAGCGCCTTGTCGCCGCCGATGTCGACCGTGCGGAAGATCACCGGGCGATCCCCGGCGGCGTCCATCACGTCCTTGTAGAGCCGCTGCTGGCGCTCGCGCTGGGGGAGCGTCGCGGAGACGAGGAACTGGAATTCGGTGCGGAACAGACCGATGCCGTCGGCGCCGGTGATGTCGAGCGCGGCGACGTCGTCGCGCAGGCCGGCGTTCATCATCAGCTGCACCCGCACGCCATCCTTCGACAGCGCCGGCTGGTCGCGCAGCGCGGCGAATTCGGCGCGGCGCTTCTGCGTGACCGCGAGCTTGGCCTCGAACGCCTCCTCCATGGTGGCGGTGGGTCTGGCGACGACACGTTGCTGGCCGGTGTCCAGAAGCAACAGATCGCCTTCCGCGACCATGTGGCGCACGTCCTTGGTCCGCCCCAGCACGGGGATGCCCATGGCGCGCGCGACGATGGTGACGTGCGCGGTGAGCGAGCCTTCTTCCAGCACCACCCCCTTCAGCCGGCGACGATCATATTCCAGCAGTTCGGCGGGGCCGAGATTGCGCGCGATCAGGATCGAATCCTGCCGCAGCCCCATCTGCGCCGCCGTGCCGAGCTGGCCCGAGACGATGCGCAGCAGCCGGTTGGAAAGATCCTCCAGATCGTGCATCCGGTCGGCGAGCAGCGGATCGGAAATCTCGCGCATCCGCATCCGCTGGCGCTGCTGCACGCGCTCGATCGCGGCCTCGGCGGTGAGGCCGGAGCTGATCGCCTCGTTGATCCGGCGGCTCCAGCCCTCGTCATAGGCGAACATCTTGTAGGTCTCGAGCACCTCCTGATGCTCGCCCGCCGTGCCGAACTCGGCCTGCCCCATCATGCGGTCGATTTGCTCGCGCATCTGGCGGAAGGCGGAATAGACGCGCTGCCGCTCGACCTCGACATCCTCGGCGACGGTATGCTCGACCACGACGCGCGGCTGGTGGAAGACGGCGTGGCCGCTTGCCATGCCATCGACGAGCTTCAGGCCGGTGAGCTGCGCCGGGCCGTTGTCGCGCGCGCCGGCGCCCCCGCCGCTGCTCTCGTCGATCAGGCCGGCCGCCGCGATCAGCTCGGCGAGCACCATCGCGACCGTCTGCAGCGCCTCGATCTCGACATCGTCGTAGCGGCGGCTGGCCTCGTGCTGGACGCACAGCACGCCCACCGCGCGCTCCCGCCGGACGATCGGAACGCCCGCGAAGCTGTGGAACAGGTCTTCCCCCGTTTCCGGCTTGTAGGCGAATTCGGGGTGGCTGGTCGCCTCGTCGAGATTGAGCGTCTCGACATGCTTGGCGATGGTGCCGACCAGACCCTCGCCGAAGGCCAGCTTGGTGACGTGCACGGCGTCCTGCGCCAGCCCGCGCGTCGCGAACAGCTCCAGCACGCCCTCGCGCAGCAGGTATATCGAGCAGACCTCGCTGGTCAGCGCCTCGCCGATGATCTGGACGACGTTGTTGAGCTTGGACTGGGCGTTGGTCCGCCCCGCCATCACGTCGTGCAGCCGGGTGAGGATCTCGCGGGCGGCGGTGGCGGCGGGGGAGGGGACGGGGACTGCCATGAACCGCAGCGCTATCAGATGAACGCGCGTCGGGCCAAGGCCGATATGATCACGTCGCCGCCGGTTCGATCGGTTCGATGCCGAGACGCGGGATCTCGATCGCGGGGCAGCGGTCCATCACCACCTTCAGCCCGGCCGCCTCGGCGCGCGCGGCAGCGGCCTCGTTGACCACGCCGAGCTGCATCCAGACGGCCTTGGCGCCGGCGGCGATCGCCTCGTCAACCGCGTCTCCGGCGGCTTCGGAATTGCGGAAGATGTCGACGAGGTCGATCGGCTCGCCGATCTGCGCCAACTCGCGCCAGACGAACTCGCCATGGACATGCTCGCCGGTGATCTGCGGGTTGACCGGGAAGACGCGGAAGCCGTGCTCCTGCAGCGTCCGCATCACGCCGTAGCTGGGGCGGGTCGGCCGGTCGGAAATGCCGACCAGGGCGACGGTGCGGGTGTCGCGGAGCAGTTGGGCGATGTCGGCGTCGGAGGTGAGGGGCATGACGGATCTCCTTTCGAAGAGGAACGGTCGATGCGCCTAATATGGTCCATCACGTCGCTCCTGCGTAGGCAGGGGCCCATCTCCTTGGCTGTCGTGCGGGTGGCACGGTGGCGAGATGGGCTCCTGCCTACGCAGGAGCGACGACTATTTTCCGAGACTCTTCGCCACTTTCTGCGCGATCGCGAGGAACGGCGCGGCGGCCTTGTCGTCGCCCGCTGCCGGTGGCTCGCCGGCATCGGACGCACGGCGGATCGCGATGTCGAGCGGCACGCGGCCGAGGAAGGGGATGCCGAGCCGCGCGGCTTCCGCCTCCGCACCGCCCTGCCCGAACGGATCGGAGGCCTCGCCGCAATGCGGGCAGACGTAGCCCGCCATGTTCTCGACGATGCCGATCACCGGCACGCCGGCGGTGTTGAACAGGTCGATCGCGCGCGCCGCGTCGATCAGGGCCAGGTCCTGCGGGGTCGAGACGATCACCGCGCCGGCCGGGCGATGCTTCTGGATCATCGACAGCTGGACGTCGCCGGTGCCGGGCGGCAGGTCCACCACCAGGGTGTCGACATGCTCCCAGCGCCCCTCGACCAGCTGGCCGAACGCGCCGGACGCCATCGACCCGCGCCACGCCAGCGCCTTTTCGGGGGCCACCAGCTGTCCCATCGAGAGCATCGGCACGCCGTAGCGGGTCATGATCGGAAGCAGCTGCTTGTCGTGCGCGGTCGCCCGCTCGCCGTCGGCCGCCATCAGGCGCGGCTGCGAGGGGCCGTAGATGTCGGCATCGACGAGGCCGGTGCGATGACCGAGCCGGCGCAGCGCGATGGCGAGATTGGCCGACAGCGTCGACTTGCCGACCCCGCCCTTGCCCGATGCGATCGCGATCAGCCGGCGCTCGGCCTTCTCGGCAGTCTGCACGAGGCGGACCTCGCAGATCCCCGGCACGGTCGCGAGACGCCCGCGCACCTCGGCCTCCAGCGCGTCGCGCGCGGCGGCGTCGAGGCCGGTCACGTCGAGGATCACGCTGGCGACTCCGTCGGCCGAAACGCGCGGCGGCGCGATGCGGCGGGCGTCGGGCAGGGATGCGAGGGCGGCGGCGATCGGGGCGGAGTCGGTCATGTCGGCGCCGCGCTTAGAGCGATTTCGAGCCAGATGAAATCATCTGGCGGCTCGGAAATCGCGGCAGACAATGCCGGCTCGGCAAGCGATGGCACTATTTTTCCGTGTCGGCCTTCCTATAATGGCCCGATGATCGAGGATATCGGGCCGCGCCCCGGCGACGCCCCTGCCATGCTGAACGAGGAAGGCCCCTGGGGTCCGGGCGAGGACAAGACGCCCGGTGACCGCAAGGGCGGCGAGCGGCGCAACCCCTGGCTCCAGCCGCCAAGCCGCAAGCCGCGCGCGCCGAAAGAAGGCGGCCAGCCCTCGCTGGAGGAACTGATCCGGCGCGGCCGAGATCGCTTCGCCGGTCTGCCCGGCGGTGGCAGGCCGATCTGGGGCTATGCGATCGTCGCCTTCGTGGCGCTCTGGCTGTTCTCGACCAGCCTGCACCGCATCGCCCCGCAGGATGTCGGGGTGATCACCCGCTTCGGCCGCTATGCCGGCCTGCTCAAGCCCGGCGTCGGCCTGACCCTGCCTGCGCCGATCGACGTGGTGACGCCGGTCGATGTCGAGAAGCATCGCAGCTTCGACGAGCCTGCGTCCGGCGGCGCCAACCTGCTGCTGACCCGCGATCAGGATCTGGTGAACCTCACCTACACGGTGAACTGGTCGGTGCGTGACCCGGACGTCTATCTTTTCAACCTGCCCTCCGATCCGGAACCGGTACTCCGCGATGCCGCGCAGGCGGCGATGCGCGAGGCGGTGGCGGGCATGGACCTCGGCCGGATCGTCTCGGGCGACCAGAGCGATCTCGCCGCCCGCGTGGCGGCCCGCACGCAGCAGCTGCTCGATCGCTACCATGCCGGCGTGCTGGTGCAGGGCGTGTCGATCCGGCAGGCCGGGCTGCCCGCCGAGCTCGCCGATTCGGCCAAGGGCATCGATGATGCCAAGGCCGCAGTGCAGGCCGAAACCGGCAAGGCGCGCGACGATGTCAGCAAGGACATTGCCGATGCGAAGGTGCAGACTCAGCTGTTCGATCAGGCCTATGATGCCTACAAGCTCGCCCCGCAGGTAACCCGCTCGCGCATGTATTACGACATGATGGAAGCCATCCTGGCGCGCAGCGGCCGGGTGATCGTCGATGCCCCCAACGTCACCGTGCAGGTGCCGCCGCCGCCGGGCAAGAAGCCGCAGGCGCAGGCGCAGGCGCAGCAGGGAGGCGGCCAGTGAACGCCGCGCGCCTGCTCCGCAATCCGATCGGCTGGGCGATCCTGCTCATCGTCGTGGTACTCGCCGTCGCCAGCATCTTCACCACGGTGGGCGAGAGCCAGCAGGCGGTGATCGTCCGCATGGGCGTGCCCCGCGCGGTCGTGAACCGCTTCGTGCCCGGCGAGGCGCTGGGCGCGTCGGGCGCGGGCCTGGTCGCGCGGGTTCCGCTGGTCGATCAGGTCTTCTACGTCGACAGGCGCGTGCAGACGCTCGATCTCGAAGGCCAGCCGATCACCTCGGCGGACGGCCGGCCGATCGCCGCCGATGCCTATGCGCGCTACCGCGTGGTCGATCCCGCGCGCTTCTACACCGCGACGCATGGCGATACCGGCGTGTTCGCCGATACGATGAAGCCGATGCTCGGCACCGCACTGCGTACCCAGCTCGGCCAGCTGCCGGTCGCCGCGCTGCTGCTGCCCGACCGGGTGCCGCAGATGCGCGCGGTGAAGGATGCGATGGACAAGGCGGCGCAGCGTTTCGGCGTGCGCGTCGCCGAGGTGCGGCTCGATCGCACCGCCTTGCCCGAAGGCGCGCCGCTCGATGCCGCGATCGGCCGGATGCGCGCGGCGCAGGACGCGCAGGCCGATGCGATCCGCACGGATGGCTTGGCGGAAGCCGCCGGCATCCGCCGGGCGGGCGAGGACGAGGTTTCCAAGATCTACGCGGATTCGTTCGGGCAGGATCCGGAATTCTTCGATTTCTATCGCGCCATGCTGTCCTACCGGATCACGCTGGCGGATGGATCGACGCAGATGGTGCTGTCGCCCAACAGCGAATATTTCCGGCAGTTCCGCAGCGGCGGGAAACAGTGACCGCCGTCGCCCGTTCAAACCGCGTTCATGCGGTTCGTCGCAGGCTGCGCAGCAGTCGTCGCGGCGCCCCGCTGCAGTCCCTCTGAACCCATTTTCCGCTGGGGAGGCCTTCTCACGTGCGTTACGCTTATGCCATCACTGCCGCGCTGCTTGCCGGCGGCGCCGCCGCCACGTTCACGATGCACGACCAGAGCATTGCACAGGTCGCCCAGAATGCGGGTTCGCAATCGCACGGGCCGCTCGGCGGGCCGGCCAGCTTCGCGGATCTGACCGCGCGCCTCTCGCCCGCGGTGGTCAACATCTCGACCACGCAGCGGATCAAGGTGCCGCAGCAGCAGAACCCGTTCGCCGGCACGCCGTTCGACGATCTCTTCCGCCAGTTCAATGGTGGCGGCGGAGATGATGACAACGACAATGGCGGCGGCAGCGGCGGATCGGGCGGCAAGGCGCAGACGCGCGAGGCGATGTCGCTCGGCTCGGGCTTCATCATCTCGGCGGACGGCTATGTCGTCACCAACAACCACGTCATCGCCGGCGACCCGAATTCGCCGCAGAGCAAGGGCGCGACGCTGGAGAGCGTGACGGTCACGCTTCCCGACCGCACCGAATACAAGGCGAAGGTGGTCGGCCGCGATCAGGCTGCCGATCTCGCGGTGCTCAAGATCGACGCGCCCAAGCCGCTGCCCTTCGTGCAGTTCGGCGATTCGACCAAGACCCGCGTCGGCGACTGGGTGATCGCGATCGGCAACCCGTTCGCGCTGGGTGGCACCGTGACCGCCGGCATCGTCTCGGCGATCCATCGCGCCATCGGCTCCGGACCCTACGATCGCTACATCCAGACCGATGCGGCGATCAATTCCGGCAATTCGGGCGGCCCGATGTTCGACATGGCGGGCAACGTCGTCGGCATCAACTCGGCGATCTACTCGCCGTCGGGCGGCAATGTCGGCATCGGCTTCGCGATTCCGGCGGAAGAAGCGAAGCCGGTCGTCGAGGTGCTGATGAAGGGCGAGCGCGTGAAGCGCGGCTACCTCGGCGTCGCGATCCAGCAGATCGACGACGAGATGGCCTCGGCGCTCAATCTGCCCAAGAATCACGGCGAGATCGTCGGCCGCGTCGAGCCGGGCTATGCCGCCGCCAAGGCCGGCATCCAGTCAGGCGACGTGATCGTACGGGTCAACAACCAGGATGTGACGCCGGACAACACCCTGTCCTACATCGTCGCCAACCTGCCGATCGGATCGCGCGTGCCGATCGAACTCTACCGTCGCGGCCAGAAGCTGACCGTCACCGCCGTGGTCGGCGAGCGTCCGCCCGAGGATCAGCTCACCGGCCAGCTCGGCACCGGCGACGGGGACGACGACAATGGTGGCGGCGACGCGGCCGCGCAGCAGAGCAAGGCGGCCTCCTCGGCGCTCGGCCTCGGTCTGCAGGCGATCAGCCCGCGCATCGCCCAGCAGCTCGGCCTGCCGGCGAGCGTGCGCGGCGTCGTCATCGCCTCGGTCGATTCGTCGAGCGACGCGGCGTCCAACGGTCTCAAGCGCGGCGACGTGATCCTGTCGATCAACCAGCAGCCGGTCGTCACCGTGGCGGCTGCCGCGCAGGTGATCGCCGCCGCCCAGAAGGCCGGCCGCGACACGGTGCTGCTGCAGGTCCAGCGCGGCACGCAGCAGGCCATCTACATCGGCGTGAAGCTGCAGAAGAAGTGACCTGATCGAAGCCCTCTCCCGCGAAATCGGGAGAGGGCTTTAGTCCGTCATCGAGACGCGCCATAACCGTCGCTCATCCAAGGGAGCGGGCACATATGGCGGACGGCGACGGCATCTTCATCGGCGCGAGCGCGGACGGGCAGAGGCAGAGCCTCGTGCTCAAGCGCGCCAACCGCCACGGCCTGATCGCGGGTGCCACCGGTACCGGCAAGACCGTCACGCTGCAGGGCATCGCGGAGGATTTCTCCCGCCTCGGCGTCCCCGTCTTCCTCGCCGACGTGAAGGGCGATCTCTCCGGCATCGCCATGGCCGGTTCGCCGCAGGCCAAGACCCACGACATCTTCGCCGCCCGCGCCAAGGAGATCGGCGAGGACGACTGGTCCTACTCGGACAATCCCGCGATCTTCTGGGATCTGCTGGGCGAGCAGGGCCATCCGATCCGCACCACCGTGTCCGAGATGGGGCCGCTGCTGCTGGCGCAATTGCTCGATCTCAACGACGTGCAGGAAGGCGTGCTGACGGTCGCCTTCACGCTCGCCGACAAGGAGGGGCTGCTGCTCCTCGACCTCGACGATCTGGGCGCCATGCTGGCCGAGATCAGCGCGCGGGCGGACGAGCTGGCGACCACCTACGGCAATGTCTCCAAGGCCAGCGTCGGCGCAATCCAGCGCGCTTTGCTCCAGCTACGCAGCCAGGGCGGTGAGCATTTCTTCGGCGAGCCGGCGCTCGACATCCACGACTTCATGCTGACCGACGACAAGGGCCGGGGCGTGATCTCGATCCTCGCCGCCGACAAGCTGATGGCTTCGCCGAAGCTCTACGCGACCTTCCTGCTGTGGATGCTCTCCGAACTGTTCGAGACGCTTCCCGAAGTCGGCGATCCGGACAAGCCGAAGATGGTCTTCTTCTTCGACGAGGCGCACCTGCTGTTCGACAATGCGCCGCCGTCGCTGCTCACCAAGGTGGAGCAGGTGGTGCGCCTGATCCGGTCCAAGGGCGTCGGCGTCTATTTCATCACCCAGAATCCGATCGACGTGCCGGACACCGTCTCCGGCCAGCTCGGCAACCGCGTGCAGCACGCGATCCGCGCCTTCAGCCCCAAGGAGCAGAAGGCGGTGAAGGCGGCGGCCGAGACGTTCCGCGCGAACCCCGGCGTCGACGTCGCCACCGTCATCACCGAGCTGAAGGTCGGCGAGGCGCTGGTCTCTCTGCTGCAGGCGGACGGATCGCCCCAGCCGGTCGAGCGCACCCTGATCAAGCCGCCGAGGAGCCGCGTCGGCCCGATCACGCCGGAGGAGCGGGCGACGCTCCGCTCGCTGTCCCCGGTCGGCGGCAAATACGACACGCCCGTCAATCGCGAGAGCGCGTTCGAGAAGCTCGCCGCCAAGGCGCAGGCCTCGACGGCGGCTGCGCAGGCGCAGGCGGATGCCGCGCCGGCCGCGTCCGGCAAGGCGCCTCCGCCGTCGACTTGGGACAAGATGCTCCAGTCGGCGGCGCGTTCGGCCTCTTCCTCGATCGGACGGCAGGTCGCCAACGAGGTCGGCAAGCAGATATTCGGCAGCGGACGCCGTTCTTCCTCCGGTGGCGGCCTCGTCGGCTCGCTGGTACGCGGCGTGCTGGGGTCGCTGATCCGGGGGCGGTAAGGGTAAAAACCACCCGGATTTTTGCCGGCCGTTAACCCGGCCCGTCTAGCTTTCGACGAAGGTCGAAGGGAGACGACGTGATCTATCAAGCAGCCACCTACAGCGCGCCGCGCACGCGCCTCGGTCGCTGGCTGGTCGAGCCGGGTGCGGACGTACCCGACGAGATCCGCCCGATGCTGCTCGCCAGCCTGTTCGGCACGCTCGTCATCTTCTTCGGGGGTGTGTTCAACACCATTGCGGTCTCGGCCGTCGCCTCGTGGCGCCACCCGACCGCGCCCTTCCTGCTGTGGGCGGGCTACGAGATGATGCTCGGCGCCGTGAGGCTCTACGTGCTGTGGCACGCGCGCCATAACGCGCGGCTCGGCCGCCCGACGCATACCGATGCCTATGTGATCCTCGCGCTGATGTGGGCGATCGGCGTCGGCTATGGCAGCTTCCTGGGCCTGCTCAGCCGGGACTGGCTGATCGGCGGGATCACCACCATTTCCGCCGCCGCGATGGCGGGCGGCATCGCCTTCCGCAACTTCACCGCGCCGCGCCTTTGCACCGCGATGGTGATCGCCAGCTTCGGCCCAGCCGCGATCGGCGCCGCCTTGTCCGGCCGGTGGGAGCTGTGGATCCTGGTGCCGCAGGTGCCGATCTATCTGTTCAGCCTGTGGATGGCGATCCGCAGCCTGCACGGGATGCTGGTGCGCACCATCACCGCCGAACGCGAGAATGATCGCCGCGCGCATCACGACCAGCTGACCGGCCTCGTCAACCGCGCGGGGCTGGAGCGCGCGATCACCGCGTGGCAGCATCGCGAGGACCGCAAGGGGCCGCTCGCCTTCTTCTATCTCGATCTGGACGGCTTCAAGTCGGTGAACGACCGCTACGGCCACGCGGCGGGCGACGCGCTGCTGCGCATGGTGGCGGGGCGGTTGCAGGCGCTGGCGCCGGCGGGCGGCACCGCCGCGCGGATCGGCGGCGACGAGTTCGTACTACTCGTGCCCGAGGCCGATCGCGGCGGCACGCTGGGCCGCGCCGAACGCGTGATCGCGGCGATCGCCAACCGCCCCTACGATCTCGACAACGGCGTCTCGGTCACCGTCGGCACCAGCATCGGCATCGCGCGGATGCCGGATCACGGTCACGATCTCGCCCGGCTGATGTCGGCGGCCGATTCGGCGCTGTACGAGGCCAAGGGCCGGGGCCGCTGCCGCGCGGTCGTCGCCTCCGGCCCCAGCCTGCGGATCGCCGCCCAGGCCACCACGCCCCGCCGCGCCGGGGCGCGCTGAGCGCTTTCCAGACACGCCGCATCGGCCTATCTGGTATCCATGGATACCGTACTCGACAGACCCGCCCCGCCGGCGGACGTGGCTTCCGTTTCGCTCGCCGATTTCGCGCAGGATCGCGACGGCTTCGCCCAGGCTTTGGGTGGCAGTTTCGAACGCTACGGCTTCGCCGTCATCTCCAACCACGGCATTTCGAGCGACCTGATCGCGCGTGCCGAGGCCGCCTCGAAGGCCCTGTTCGCACTGCCCGTCGATGCCAAGATGGCCTATCGCCCGGCCGGCGGCGGCGGCCAGCGCGGCTACACCGCCTTCGGGGTCGAGACCGCCAAGGACGCCAAGGCGGTCGACCTCAAGGAATTCTGGCATGTCGGCCGCGAGCTGGCGGCGGGGCACGCCTACGAAGACCGGATGCCGCCGAACATCTGGCCCAAGGAACTGGCCGATTTCCGCGCGGTGATGCTCGAACTGTTCGCCGCCTTCGATGCGACCGGTGCGCGGCTGCTGGAAGCCATCGCCCGCTACCTGAAGCTCGAACCCGATTTCTTCGCGGACACCGTGCGCGACGGCAATTCCGTCCTGCGCCTGCTCCATTATCCGCCGGTGGACGGCGACGGCCCCTCGATCCGCGCCGGCGCGCACGAGGACATCAACACGATCACGCTGCTGCTCGGCGCCGAGGAGGCGGGCCTGGAGATCCTCGATCGCGACGGCCAGTGGCTGTCGGTGACGCCGAAGGAGGGCGAGCTGGCGGTCAATGTCGGCGACATGCTCCAGCGGCTCACCAACAACCGCCTGCGATCGACCACGCACCGCGTCTCCAACCCGGTGTCGGCACGGCGCGGCCATGCGCGCTATTCGATGCCGTTCTTCCTGCACTTCCGGCCGGACTATCTGATCGAGACGCTGCCGGGCTGCGTCGATGCGGCGCATCCGGATCGCTATCCGGAGCCGATCACCGCGCACGATTACCTCATGCAGCGGCTGCGTGAGATCAAGCTGCTGTGAGGCGCTGGGCGGCCGCGCTGGCGCTGCTCTCCATGGGAACTCCGGCGATGGCCGCACCGATGACCTATCCGGAGTTCAAGGCACGCGTGGTGCAGCCGCCCGCGCCCGGCCCGATCCTCGCCTACGGGGCGGACCCGCTCCAGCATGTCGAGCTGTGGAAGCCCGAGGGCAAGGGGCCGTTCCCGGTCGTGCTGATGATCCACGGCGGCTGCTGGCAGACGGCGGTCGCCAAGGCCGACATCATGCACGCGCTGGCCGCCGACCTGATGAAGCGCGGCATCGCGGTGTGGAACATCGAATATCGCGGCGTGGACGTGCCGGGCGGCGGCTATCCCGGCACGTTCGAGGATGTCGCGGCGGCGGCCGATATGCTGGGCCGCGAGGGACCGAAGCTGGGGCTGGACACGAAGCGGGTGGTGGCGATGGGCCACTCGGCGGGCGGTCACCTCGCGCTTTGGCTGGCGGCCAGGCACAGGATCGCGAAGACGAGCACGCTGTGGAGCGAGCATCCGCTGTCGATTGCAGGCGTGGTCAGCGCGGGCGGATTGCCTGATCTGGCTCAGGCGAAAACGGAGGCGGCAGAGGCCTGCGGCTCGGACACGGTGGAAAAGCTTGTAGGCCCGCAATCAGCCAGTCACCCAGATGTCTACGCGGATACTTCGCCGAAGGTCATGGGTCCGCTGGGCGTTTTTCAGGCGCTGGTGGCGGGCGAGCTGGATCCCATTTCGCCGCCTCGCTTTTCCGAAGCTTATGTCGTCCATCTCAAGTTGGGAGATGCAGGCAGTTTCAACATCGTTCCCGGCGCGGGTCATTTCGAGTTGATCACGCCGACTACGGCCGCGTGGCAAGAGCAGGTCAACACCATAACCATGCTCTTGAAGAAATAGCGCCGCAGGAACGAGGCAGGGCTGATCTAGCCCCGCCCGCGATAGCCCGGCACGCCCTGATCGGGCAGCCACAGGCCGGCGGGCGGCTCGCCCGAGGACCAGAAGACGTCGATCGGGATGCCGCCGCGCGGATACCAGTAGCCGCCGATGCGCAGCCACAGCGGCTTCATCTCGGCGAACAGGCGCTCGCCGATGCCGACGGTGCAATCCTCATGGAAGGCGGCATGGTTGCGGAACGAGCCGAGGAACAGCTTGAGCGACTTCGATTCCACGATCGTCTCGCCGGGCGCATAGTCGATCACCAGATGTGCGAAGTCGGGCTGACCGGTCACCGGGCAGAGCGAGGTGAATTCGGGCGCGGTGAAGCGCACCAGATAAGGGCGGCCGGGGCGCGGGTTGGGCACGTAATCGAGGACGGCCGCTTCGGGGCTGGCCGGAAGCTGGCTGGGCTGGCCGAGATGGGTGATGCTCATGGAGCGCCAACTAAGGTGCGCCGCCCCCCTTCGCAATGGCGGCGGCCATGCTATCTCCCCGGCAAAGGAGTATGCGCATGGACGATCTCGTCACGGTCGAATGGCTTTCGCGGCGGCTCGACGAACCCGGCATCGTCGTGCTCGACGCGACCTACCTGCCGTTCGAGCCGGAGCGCGACGCGCACGCCGAGTATCAGGCGGGCCACATCCCCGGCGCGCGCTTCCTCGATCTGAAGACGCTCGCCGACACCGACGATCCGCGCCCGACCATGGCGCCCAACCTCGCCCAGTTCCGCGCGCGGATGGCGGCGCTGGGGGTCCGGCGCGACGACCGCATCATCCTCTACGACGATTCACCGCATCGCACGGCGGCGCGCGCCTGGTGGGTGCTGCGCCTGTTCGGCGCCGACCGGCTGGCGATCCTTGACGGCGGCGCGGACGCCTGGCGCGAGGCGGGGCTGCCGCTGGAGCGGGGCACGGGGCGCTGCGATCCGCTGCCCGAGCAGCGCACCGGCTTCTCGGCCCGCGACGAGGCGCTGATCCGCGATCTGGCGGCGGTGCGCGCGCTGGTCGATGCGCCGTCCGAGCAACTGGTCGACGCGCGCGGCGCGCCCCGCTTTTCGGGCGCCGAGGGCGATCCGCGCCCCGGTATCGCGGCCGGTCACATCCCCGGATCGGTCAACCTGCCCTACAGCCGGCTGTTCGATGCGGATGGCCGCTGGAAGAAGGGCGAGGCGCTGGCCGAGCTGTTCGATCAGGCGGGCGTCGATCCGGCGCGGCCTCTGGTCTTCACCTGCGGATCGGGGATCACCGCGTCCGGCCTGTTTTTCGCCGCGCATATGCTGGGGCGCGAAGATACCGCGCTCTACGACGGATCGTGGAGCGAGTACGGCGCCGATCCCTCGACCCCCAAGGCGGTGTCATGAGCCGCGACGAAACCAAATTGGTCGAGGGCGGCCGCCGCCCCGAATGGACCGGGCGGATCGTCAACCCGCCGGTCCACCGCGCCTCCACCATCCTGTTCGACGATTGCGCCTCGCTGAAGGCCGGTGCGGGCCGCAATGCGGACGGCGACTGGCATTACGGCCGGCGCGGCACGCCGACCCAATGGGCCTTGGCCGACGCGCTCACCGATCTGGAGCCGGGCGCGGAAGGGACGATGCTCTATCCGTCCGGCGTCGCGGCGATCTCGATCGCCTTGCTGTCGGTGCTGAAGGCCGGCGACGAGCTGCTGATGGTCGATTCGACCTACGAGCCGACCCGCGTCTTCTGCCGCACCGTGCTGGCCGAGATGGGGATCACCACGCGCTTCTACGATCCGATGATCGGGGCGGGCATCGCCGACCTCATCGGCGAGACGACGGCGGCGATCTTCCTCGAAAGCCCCGGCAGCCTCACTTTCGAGGTGCAGGACGTGCCGGCGATCGTCGCGGTCGCCAAGGAGCGCGGCATCGTCACCCTGCTCGACAACACCTGGGCGACGCCCCTGCTGTTCCCGGCGATCGCGGCGGGGATCGACCTCACCATCCTCGCCTGCACCAAATATGTCGTCGGCCATTCGGATGCGATGCTGGGATCGGTCACCGCCACGGCCGCGCACCATGCCAAGCTGCGCCGCACCACGCAGCTGTTCGGCCAGCATGTCGCACCCGACGATGCCTATCTGGGCCTGCGTGGCCTGCGCACGCTCGCCGTCCGGATGAAGGCGCATGAGGAGGGCGCGCTCAAGGTCGCGCGCTGGCTGGAGGGGCGGCCGGAGGTGGCGCGCGTTCTCCATCCCGCGTTGCCATCCTGCCCCGGCCACGACGTGTGGGCGCGCGACTTCAAGGGATCGTCCGGCCTGTTCACCTTCATCCTGAACGGCGGCGACGCGGCGGCCCGCGCGGTCTTCATCGACGGGCTGGAGCATTTCGGCATCGGCTACAGCTGGGGCGGCTATGAGAGCCTCGCCCTGCCGATCGAGCCGGGCACGATCCGTTCGGCAACCCGCTGGGAGGCGGACGGCCCGGCGATCCGCCTGCATATCGGGCTGGAGCATCCCGACGACCTGATCGCCGATCTCGAGCGAGGCTTCGCCCGCATCAAGGCGGCATAAGCAAACCCGTCGGCGAAATAAGATAACGCTGTCTGTTGCGCTGAAGCAACGGTCTGTCGCCATCTGGCGATTGTTGCTCTTCTGTTGCGCGATTGTAATTGTGCGCTGCCGCGAAATCGGTACGAGTCTGGCTGTGCATCGCAGCCGGCCACTGCCTCGGGGGGTGGGAGAGTCCGGTACCGATGCACTCGCGGGTGGATGCTCCTTTGTCCAAGAAGAAAGAGGATCCACGATTATGCGCGCTTTGACCAAGGCCTGTGTCGCGTTGGCGTTCGGCACGATGGCGGCCGTTCCGGCACTGGCGGACGACGCCGCTCCGCCCAGCGCCTTCACGATCACGGGCGGCGCCACGCTGACCAGTGACTATCGCTTCCGTGGCCTCTCGCAGACCAACAAGCGCTTCGCCATCCAGGGCACGATCGGCGTCAGCCACGAATCGGGCTTCTACGTCGGCACCTGGGGCAGCTCGATCGACGATTATGTCGCCAATGGCGGCGATCAGGAGATCGATCTGTACGGCGGCTACAAGAAGACCTTCGACGGCACCACCGTCGATGTCGGCATGCTCTATTATTACTATCCGGGTTCGGGCGGCATCAATTCCGACTTCTTCGAGCCGTATGCCAACGTCTCGCACAGCTTCGGCCCGGTCGGCGTGAAGGTCGGCACCAACTTCGCCTGGAAGCAGCATGGCCTGTCGGACGGCACCGAGGATCGCCGCGGCGGCTTCTACGCCTATGTAGAGCCGTCCTTCTCGATCCCGAACACCGGCGTGACGCTGACCGGCCATGTCGGTCGCTCGTTCGTCCACAACTACATCACGTTCGGTCAGAAATACACCGACTGGAGCCTGACGGCCGCCTATACCTGGAAGGCGCTGACCTTCTCGGCGGCCTATACGGACACCAACAAGGATCTCTACAGCTACCCGCTGGGCGGCGGTAAGAACCGCAACATCTCCAAGGGTGGTTTCGTCGGCGCCGTCGCGGTCGCCTTCTGATCCGCCACGCCTGAACACCGGGCCTGAAAGCAGGAAGGGCCGCGACGGAGATGTCCGTCGCGGCCCTTTCTTTCTGCCGTCATCCCGGCCGTAGCCGGGCTGGCGCGTGTCGCTTACTGCGGCGTCGAAACGGTTGAATTGTCGCTGTTGCCGGCCGGTGCGGCGATGATGTCCTTCGCCGCCGAACCCTTGTCGACCACGTTGGTGCCGGGCGACCCGGCGTCCGAGCGGATGCCTGCATCCGGGGCGCCGCCGGCCTTGTCGATCAGGCCCTGCTGGCCCGGCGACAGCTGCACCTGGCCGCCGAACATCGCGGCGAGCGCCTGCTGCGAGGGGCTGGCCTCCTGCGGGCGGGGTTCGCCCGGACGCGGCGGGCGCAGCGCGAAATCGGGCGGGATCACCAGCGGCGGGTTGCGGGTGACGACGAACTCGTTGGGCGCGTTGCGGTTGCCGAAGCCGGTCGCCTTGGTGTGGGCGCAGCCGCCCAGCACCGCCGCTCCGCCTGCCAGAGCCACCACCGTCGCGATCGTCCTACGCATCAATTCTTCTCCGAAGCGGCGGGCGTGCGCACCAACAATGCGCGCAGCACCAGCAGCAATACGCCCACCGTAATAGCGGCATCGGCGACATTGAAAACCAGGAAAGGGTGCACGCCGCCGAAATGCAGGTCGAGGAAGTCGGCGACATAGCCGAGCCGCACCCGATCCGTGATGTTGCCGAGCGCGCCGCCGAGCACCAGGCCCAGCGCCGCGGCATCGAGCTTGTTGCGCTCTCGCCACAGCCAGAACACCACCGCGACCGCTATGCCGGCGGTCAGCAGCACCAGCAGCCAGCGTTCCACCGGCCCGTCGGCGGTGAGGAAGCCCATCGAGATGCCGTGATTCTCCACCCAGTAGAAGCGGAAGATCGGCAGCACCTCGATCACGGTGCGCACCGGCAGGTTCACGCCATGGATGATGATCGCCTTGATGAACTGGTCCAGCGCGTAGACCAGCAGGGCGACCGCGAAACCCATGCGGCGGGTGATCTTCAGGTCAGCCATGAACGACGCTTTCGCAACGGTCGCACAAATCGCCGTCTTCCTTCACTTCGGGGAGGTGCCGCCAGCAGCGGCCACATTTGTGCCAGTCGGTGACGTGGACCACCACCTGCGTGGAATCGGTCGTCTCCAGCTGCACGTCGGACACGATGAACAGCTCGGTGAGTTCGGAGGGCGTCGCGGCGGGGCGCTCGGGCGATCCGATCGCGACCCTGGCCTGCAGCGACGAGCCCAGTTCCTTCGCCTTGCGCATCGGCTCGATCGCCGCCGAGACGGTGAGGCGAAGGTCGCGCAGCTGCTGCCAGTTCTGCGCCAGTCCCTCGTCGATCCACAGGCCTTCCACCTCCGGCCACTCCAGCAGATGCACGGAGCCGGTGTCGGGATAGCGCGTGCCCCACACCTCTTCCGCCGTGAAGCAGAGGATCGGCGCGGCATAGCGCACCAGCGCCTGGAACAGGATGTCGAGCGCGGTGCGGTAGGAGCGGCGCGTCAGGCTCTCCGGCGCGTCGCAATAGAGGCAGTCCTTGCGGATATCGAAGAAGAAGGCCGAGAGATCGGCATTCGCGAAATCCGTGAGCGCACGGGCGTAGCGGTTGAACTCGAAGGCGTCGGTGGCGGAGCGCAGTTCCGCGTCGAGCTTGGCGAGCAGGTGGAGCACGTAGCGCTCCAGCTCGGGCATCTCGCTGACCGCGACGCGCTCCTCCTCGCCGAACCCGTCGAGCGCGCCGAGCAGGTAGCGGAAGGTGTTGCGCAGCTTGCGATAGGCGTCGGACGTGCCGGCCAGCACCTCCTTGCCGATGCGGACATCCTCGAAATAGTCGGTCGAGGCCACCCACAGGCGCAGGATGTCGGCGCCGCTCTCATTGATAACCTTGAGCGGATCGACGACGTTGCCGAGGCTCTTGGACATTTTGCGGCCCTGCCCGTCGAGCGCGAAGCCGTGGGTCAGCACCGCGTCATAGGGCGCGCGTCCGCGCGTGCCGCAGCTTTCCAGCAGCGAGGACTGGAACCAGCCGCGATGCTGGTCCGATCCTTCGAGATAGAGATCGGCGCGGACGCCCTCGCCATAACGCGCCTCGACGGTGAAGGCATGGGTGGAGCCGCTGTCGAACCACACGTCGAGGATGTCGGTGACGGGCTGCCACACGGTCGTGTCGTGGCCGAACTCGGCCAGCAGGGCGGCATGGTCCATCGTGTACCACACGTCCGCGCCGCCGGCCTTGAAGGCCTCGACGATGCGGGCGTTGAGGCCCTTGTCGTCCAGATAGCGGCCGGTCTTGGGATCGACATAGATGGCGATCGGCACGCCCCAGGCGCGCTGGCGCGAGATCACCCAGTCGGGGCGCCCGGCGACCATCGATCCGATGCGGTTGCGGCCCTTGTCCGGCACGAAGCGGGTATGCTCGATCGCGTCCAGCGCGAGCTCGCGGAGGGTGGGGCCGTTCGTGGCGGGCGCTTCGCTCGCGGCACGTCCTTCGACAGGCTCAGGACGAACGGAGTTCTCTTGGCCAGCCTCATTAAACCCGTTCGTGCTGAGCGAAGTCGAAGCACGTGGCCCAAGCGCAGCGCTCGCCGCGATCGGCTTGTCCATCGCGATGAACCATTGCGGGGTGCAGCGGAAGATCACCTTGGCCTTGGAGCGCCACGAATGCGGGTAGGAGTGCACCATGCTCCCCGCCGCCAGCAGCGCGCCCGCTTCGCGCAGGCCCGTGCAGATCGGGCCGTCCGGCGCGTTGAGCTTGGGGGCGATGACGCTGCCCTGTCCGCCCATCCACGCCCAGTCGGCGCGGTAGAAGCCGTTATCCTCCACCGCGAACACCGGATCGATGCCGTGCGCCTTGCAGAGCAGGAAATCGTCCTCGCCGTGATCGGGCGCCATGTGGACGAGGCCGGTGCCCGCATCGGTGGTGACGAAGTCGCCGGGCAGGAAGGGGCGGGGCTTCGCGAAGAAGCCGCCCTTCGCGTGCATCGGATGCCGCGCGACGGCTCCCGCAAGCTGTGAGCCCTTGTAGGTTTCTCCCTCGTAGCAAGCGAGACCAGTGCGACGTGAGAACGCTTCGACCAAGTCTGCCGCCACGAGGAACAGCGACTTATATTCCGGCATATCGACCCGCACGTATTCAACGTCAGGGCCATAAGCCAAAGCCTGATTCACCGGGATCGTCCACGGCGTAGTCGTCCAGATTACTGCGCGCGTTCCGACCAACTCTGGAGCAAGCGGCGCCTCGACGATCTCGAACGCCACGTCGATTTGAGTGGACGTGATGTCCTCATATTCCACCTCGGCCTCGGCGAGCGCGGTCTTCTCGACCGGGCTCCACATCACCGGCTTGGCGCCGCGATAGAGCTGGCCGGTCTCGGCGAACTTGAGCAGCTCGCCGGCGATCGCCGCCTCGGCCTCGTACTTCATGGTGAGATAGGGATCGTCCCAGTCCCCCATCACGCCGAGCCGCTTGAACTGGTCGCGCTGCACGTCGACCCATTTCTGGGCGTAGGCGCGGCATTCGGCGCGGAACTGGTCGACGGGCACGTCGTCCTTGTTCTGCTTCTTGGCGCGATACTGCTCCTCGACCTTCCATTCGATCGGCAGGCCGTGGCAGTCCCAGCCCGGAACATAGGGCGCATCCTTGCCGAGGAGCGACTGGCTGCGGACGATGATGTCCTTCAGCACCTTGTTCATGGCGTGGCCCATGTGGATGTCGCCATTGGCGTAGGGCGGGCCGTCGTGGAGGATCCAGCGCTCGCGCCCGGCGCGCTGCTTGCGGAGCGTGCCGTAGAGGTCTTCGCTCTGCCATTTGGCGAGGATCGCGGGTTCCTTCGCCGCGAGGCCGGCCTTCATGGGAAAGTCGGTCTTCGGCAGGAAGACGGTGTCGCGGTAGTCGGGCTTGGAAGTGGCGTCGGACATATCGCCGCGGGCTTTAGCGCAGGATTCGGCGCCGCCAAAGCCCTTTCCCGCGCGGTCCCCCTCCCTGAAAGGGAGGGGTTAGGGGTGGGTTCGTCTCCGGATTGGGTCGCGCCGGCCTCAGGCGAACCCACCCCCGACCCCTCCCTTTCAGGGAGGGGAGAGGATGCGCTTCGCCTCTTCGCAATCCCGGCCGATCTGGGCGACCAGCGCGTCGAGGCTGTCGAACTTCGCCTCGGGGCGGAGGAACTCGATCAGCTCCACCTCGATCGTCTGGCCGTAGAGATCGCCCGAGAAATCGAAGAAATACGGCTCCAGCAATTCCTTGGGCGGATCGAACTGAGGCCGCACGCCAAGATTGGCCGCGCCATCCACCACGCGCCCGTCCGCCAGCCGCCCGCGCACCGCATAGACGCCGTAAGCGGGGCGGAGGTAATCGCCGATCGCGACGTTGGCGGTGGGATAGCCGATCGTGCGGCCGAGCTTGTCGCCGTGCTGCACCGCGCCCCGGATGGTGAAGGGCCGGGTGAGCAGCCGCGCCGCCGCCTGCGGCGCACCGCTCCGCAGATGCTCGCGGATGCGGGTGGAGGAAGCGACGGCGCCGTCGGCTTCCACCGGCGCGATCGCCTCGGCGCCGAGGCCGTAGGTGCGGCCGAGCGATGCCAGCGCATCCGTCGTGCCGGCGCGATCCTTGCCGAAGGTGAAGTCGTGCCCCGTCACCACCGCGCCCGCGCCGATCCGGTCGAACAGCCAGTCGGCGACGAAGCCTTCGGGGCTGACGGCGGCCATCGCGCGATCGAAGGGCAGCACGATCGCGCCGTCCATGCCGAACGCCTCGAACAGATCGAGCCGCTGCGCCATGGTGGTCAGCAGGAAATGCGGGGCTTCGGGCCGGAACAGGCGGGCGGGATGCGGATCGAAGGTGGCGACCAGCGCGGGGCGCCCTTCGGCGCGGGCGCGTTCCAGCGCACGGCCCACCACCGCCTGGTGGCCGATGTGGAATCCGTCGAAATTGCCGAGCGCCACGACGCCGCCGCGCAGATGCTCGGGGACGGGGCGGTCCCCGGAGAGCCGTTCCATGGAGGCGCGCTATAGCAGAGGGGCGGGGCGGAGCTAGCCCCCTCGCTGGGAGGGGGCGTTACGGGCGTACCAGCGTGACGAAATCGAAGTCCGGCCCGCCCAGAACGCGATTCTCGATGCGCCAACCCTGCCCAAGCGGCGGCATCTTGGTGTCGCCGTCGGGCGAGCGATGCACTTCGGTCAGCTCGATGCGATGGGCGCGGTCCATGAACAGGCGGTAGATCTCCGCCCCGCCGATCACCGCGATCTCCTCCGCGTCGCCGGCCAGCGCGATCGCGCTGTCGACATCGTGTGCCACCTCGGCGCCCGGCTTCGACCAGCCGGCATCGCGGGTCAGCACGATGTGGCGGCGGCCGACCAGAAGGCTGGGGAAGCTCTCGAAGGTCTTGCGGCCCATCACCATCGGCTTGCCCATCGTCATCGCCTTGAAGCGCTTGAGGTCTTCCGGCAGCCGCCACGGCAGCGCGCCGTCCTTGCCGATCACGCCATTGTCGGCGCGGGCGACGTAGAAGACGATTTCCGGCCGGCTCATACCGCCACCGCGCCCTTGATGTGCGGATGCGCCTCATAGCCTTCGATCACGAAGTCTTCCGGCTCGTAGCCGTCTATGCTGTCGGCCTTGCGCAGGATCTTCAGCGTCGGCAGCGGCTTGGGATCGCGGGTCAGCTGCAGGCGCGCCTGCTCCAGATGGTTGGAATAGAGGTGGCAGTCGCCGCCGGTCCACACGAAGGTGCCTGGCTCCAGATCGCACTGCTGGGCGAGGATGTGAACCAGCAGCGCATAGCTCGCGATGTTGAACGGCACGCCGAGGAACACGTCGGCCGAGCGCTGGTAGAGCTGGAGGTCGAGCCGGCCGTTCGCCACCCGCGTCTGGAACAGGCAGTGGCACGGCGCCAGCGCCATTTGCGGCAGGTCCGCCGGGTTCCAGGCGGAGACGATCTGGCGGCGCGAGGCGGGTTGTTCCCTGATCTGGCGGACCAGCTCGGCGATCTGGTCGATGACCTGCCCGTCCGGCCCTTCCCAGCGGCGCCACTGCTTGCCGTATACCGGGCCGAGCTCGCCGTCCGACGCCGCCCATTCGTCCCAGATGCTGACTCGGCGTTCCTGCAGCCACTTCACGTTGGTGTCGCCGCGCAGGAACCACAGCAATTCGACGATGATCGATCGCAGGTGGAGCTTCTTGGTCGTCACCAGCGGGAAGCCCTTGGAGAGATCGAACCGCATCTGGTGGCCGAACACGCTCAAGGTGCCGACACCGGTGCGGTCGTGCTGCTCGACGCCTTCGTCGAGGATGCGCTGCATGAGATCGAGATAGGCTTTCACGGGTGCAGCTTGTGCACCAGCGCGGCGGCGAGTCCAAGCGGCCCCGATCACGAACCGATCACTCCATTGTGGACAAGTCGTCCTTTGCCGTTCGGTCGTGGCGGTTCCACTCCTCGCGCCATGCAATGCGCGCGCGTCGTCAGCCCTGCCGATGCCTTCGCCCTGTTCGGCGAACTGGCCGGGCGCGGGCGCGAGCATCTCTGGTCGGCCACGCTCGATCGGCAGGGCGGGGTGCTGGCGATGCGGCGCGGCGGGCCGGGCGATGCCTGTTCGGCGTCGCTACCGGTGGGCGCGCTGCTGCGGGATGCGCTGGCCTGCGGGGCGTGGGGCCTGATCGTCGCGCACAACCATCCGGCGGGCGATGCGGCGCCCAGTCCGCAGGATATCCGCGCGACCCGTCGGCTGGCGGAAGGCGCCGGTGCGCTGGGGCTGCACCTGCTCGATCATGTCCTCGTCGCGCGCGGCGAATGGGCGAGCTTCCGGTTGCTGGGGTTGCTCTAGAGCGGCTTGCCGTTCGCGTCGCAGGGGTGGATGGCCTGCGGCAGGGGGCGTTCGCCCTTCGCCACGAAGGTGGCGAGGTAGCCGCCGGCCGACGGCATCTCGCGTTGGTTAACCCGCTCGAAGCCGACCGCCTTCAGCTCGCATTCCAGCAGGCGCGGCGGGGTGCCGTGGCGGAAGGTCGGACGGTCGGCATCGACCACCACCAGCTCGCCGCCGGGCTTGAGCGCGGGCCGCACGTTCCACAGGAATTCGTAGGGCTGGGCGACCTCGTGGTACATGTGGACCATCAGCACGCGGTCGAAGCTGTTGGGCGGCAGGCGCGGATTGGCCGGGTCGCCCAGCCGTACGCTGACATTGTCCAGCCGCTCGCGATTGACGCGCTCGGCCAGCGCATCGCGCACATCGGGCACGATATCCTCGGCCAGCACGCGGCCGTTGTCGCCGACGCGGGCGGCGAGGCGGATGGTGTAATAGCCTTCGCCCGCGCCGATGTCGGCGACGGTCATGCCGCGTTTGATCCCGGCCTTGTCCATCACCGCGCGCGCCTCGTCGAGCTTGTCGCGCGCGGCCTCGGTCGAATAGGCGGTCTCGACGATGCTGGCGACGGGCCGCGCGGGGAGCGGGAAGCCATCCTTGTTACGCTGGAACTGCGGTGTCGGCGGCTGGTCGTGCTTGTCCTTCCCGCAGGCGGCGAGCGGCAGCGTCATCAGTACGAGCGCAAGCGCTCGCCTCAATCGACGTCCTCCACGTCCGCCGATTCGCCCGTTACGCGCTGCGACAGCGCGGCGGCCATGAACGGATCGAGCGCGCCGTCGAGCACCTCGTCGGGCGCCGTCGATGTCACTCCGGTGCGCAGATCCTTCACCATCTGATACGGCTGGAGTACGTAGGATCGGATCTGGTGGCCCCAGCCGATATCGGTCTTGGTGGCGTTCTCGGCGTTCGCCTTGGCCTCGCGGATCTGCAGCTCGCGCTCGTAGAGCTTGGCGCGCAGGCGTTTGAAGGCGGTCTCGCGATTCTTGTGCTGCGATCGGTCGTCCTGGCTCTGCACCACGATGTTGGTGGGCAGGTGGACGATGCGGACGGCCGAATCGGTGCGGTTGACGTGCTGGCCGCCGGCGCCGGATGCGCGATAGGTGTCGATGCGCAGATCCTTGTCCTCGATCTGGATGTCGATGTCATCGTCGACCTCCGGATAGACCCACACGCTCGAGAAGCTGGTGTGGCGGCGCGCGGCGCTATCATAGGGCGAGATGCGGACGAGGCGGTGGACGCCGCTCTCGGTCTTGGCCCAGCCGAAGGCGTTTTCGCCCTTCACCAGCAGGGTGGCGGACTTGATGCCGGCCTGTTCGCCGTCGTGGAAGTCGATCAGCTCGACCTTGAGGCCGCGCCGCTCGGCCCAGCGCGTGTACATGCGCTGGAGCATCCCGGCCCAGTCTTGGCTCTCGGTGCCGCCGGCACCCGCGTTGATCTCGATGAAGGCGTTGTTGCCGTCGGCCTCGCCCGCCAGCAGCGCCTTGATCTTGTCGATCTCGGACCGTTCGGCTAGCGCGCCGAGGCTGGCGACCGCCTCGTCCTCGATGGCGGTGTCGCCCTCCATCTCGGCCAGCTCGATCAGCTCGATCGTGCCGTCGCGATCCTTTTCGATCGTCTTCACCGCGTTGATCGATTCGTCGAGCCGGCGGCGTTCGGACATGATCGCCTGCGCCTGCTTGGGATCGTTCCACAGCGACGGATCCTCGACGCGTGCGTTCAGTTCGTCGAGACGGCGCAGCGCGCGGTCCCAATCGATGAACCGGCGGACGAGCGCCATCGCGGCGTTGATCTTCTCGACATGGGCTTGCGCTTCGGCGCGCATCGGAAACTCCAGAACCTAATTCGTCATGCCGGCGAGTACCGGCTCCAAGACAGGGGCGCTGCCTATCGCACACATCGCGCCGTCATTGCGAGCGCAGCGAAGCAATCCACGCCGCAGGCGCTGCGCTGATGGATTGCTTCGTCGCTTCGCTCCTCGCAATGACGAGCGCCGGGGCGACGATCCGGCTTTAGTAAATCCCGCCCTGTTGTTGCAAGAAGTCCGCGTCGCTTGCCTTCGGCTGGCTCTTCGGCGCATCCTTGATCGCGGTCTCGCGCTTGATCGTGCGGCGCGGCTCGGTCTCGGGCTTGAACGCCTCCCAGATGATCGGGGAGAGCGGGTCGTTGCTCGGCCAGCCGCCATAGACGCGCCGGCCGGTGGCGCGATCGACGCGGACCATGCGGATGCCCGGCGCCAGCGGGAAGGGCTTCACAGGATCGTCCTTCATCGTCGCCAGCGCGAACTGCTTGAACACCGGCGCCGCGATCGTGCCGCCCTGCGCATAGCCGCCCAGCGGACGCGGCCGGTCGTAACCGAGATAGAGGCCGCCGACGAGATCGGCCGATCCGCCGACGAACCACACGTTGGTCGGCCCCGTGGTGGTGCCGGTCTTGCCGAACATCGGACGGCCGAGATCGCGCAGGATCGTGGCGGTGCCGCGCTGGACGACGCCTTCCATCATGTGGACGATCTGGGTGGCGGTGGTGGCGTCGATCACCTGCTTGCCGCGGACCGGCGGCCGCGGCATCGGCTTGCCGTTCCAGTCGGGCGCGTTGCAGCCGTCGCACGGCCGCGTGTCGGCGCGATAGATCACCTTGCCGTGGCGATCCTGCACATAGTCGATGAGCGTCGGCGGCATCTGGCGGCCGAGATTGTCGAGCGCCGAATAGGCGTTGACCATCTTGAGCACGGTCGTGTCGCCCGCGCCCAGCGCGTAGGCGAGCTGGTTCGGGTAATCGCCGACGCCCAGGTTGCGGGCGTTCTGCGTCACCTTGTCCATGCCGATCTGGCTGGCGATGCGCACCGTCATCAGGTTGCGCGACTGTTCGAGGCCCCAGCGCATCGTCTTGGGGCCGGCATAGCCGCCGCCGAAGTTGCGGAAGCATTTGGTGCCGAGCCGCGCCGTCTGGAACACGCAGAACGGCCCGTCGACCACGATCGAGGCCGGGGTCATCCCGTTGTCGAGCGCGGCCGAGTAGACGATCGGCTTGAAGGTGGAGCCGGGCTGGCGCAGCGCCTGCGTCGCGCGGTTGAAGCTGCCCCCGCGGAAATCCCAGCCGCCCTGCATGGCGAGGATCTGCCCGGTATGCGGGTTCTCGATCACCATGCCGCCGGAGATCGCCGGGATGGAGCGCAGCGTCCAGGTGGAGACGTCCTTCTTCACGACGATCAGGTCGCCGGGCTGGAGGAAGTTATAGGCGGCGGTCGCGGTGCCGGTTTTCGGCGTGGAGGCCGCGGAAGAGGGCAATTCGTCCTTGGTGCCGTCCTCGAAGCCGATTTCGGCGACGCCGCCCGATTTGGACAGCACGACCGCCTTCTTCCAGTCGGCATAACCCGGCCCGACATTGGCGGCGATCAGCCGGCCCTGCCAGCCTTCGCCCACCTCGATATGGCCGGACGGCCCGCTCCAGCCATGGCCGTTGGCATAACGGGCGAGGCCGTCGCGCAGCGCTTTCTCGGCCGCCGCCTGCTTGGTCGCGTCGAACGAGGTGCGCACCCACAGGCCGCCGCCATAAACGGAATAGGGGCCGTCCTCGTCATTCTCGCCGAACTTCTGGATCAGCTCGCGGCGCACTTCCTCGGCGAAATAGCCGGGCGGCATCTCCTGCCGGATGGGCTGGCGCTCGATCGCGCCGAGCGGGGCGTTGTCCGCCTCCTGCCGCTGCGCCTCGGTAATGTAGCCGTTCTTCGCCATTTCGCGCAGCACGTAGGAGCGCCGCGCCAGCGCGCGATCCATGTCATGTTCGGGCGTGTAGTTGCTGGGCGCCTTGGGCAGGATGGCGAGATAGGCCATCTCCGGCAGCGTCAGATCCTTTACGTCCTTGCCGAAATAGCTCTGCGCCGCCGCCTCGACGCCATAGGCGTTCCGGCCGAGAAAGATCTGGTTGAGGTAGATTTCGATGATCTGCTGCTTGGACAGCGTCTGCTCGATCTTCACCGCCAGGATCGCCTCGCGAACCTTGCGCTTGATCGAATATTCGTTGCCGGTCAGCAGGTTCTTGGCGACCTGCTGGGTGATGGTGGAGCCACCGCGCGCGCGATCCCCGGTGCCGGCCTTGCGCACATAATCGACCACCGCGCCGGCCAGCCCGGTCACGTCGATCCCGTGGTGGCTGAAGAAATTCTTGTCCTCCGCCGACACGAAGGCATCGACCAGCAGCGGCGGCAGCTCGCCATAGGAGAGCTGGACGCGCCGCTCGCGCGCGAAGGTGTAGATCGGCGCGCCGTCGATCCCGCGCAGGTTGGTCGGCAGCGGCGGTTCGTAGGCGAGCAATTTGTCGGTCGACGGCAGGTCGCGCGCGAAGATCAGCCAGATGGCGAGGATGCCGACCAGGCCGATGCCGATCAGTCCGCCGAACGCCTTGCTCCACCGCGAACGCAGGATACGCCGCCAGCGGGGATCGTCCTCCCGCCTGATCGTCGCCCGTCCGCCGCCGTTATCCGCCTGATCTTCCATGCGCTGCGCGGTCTAGAGGGGAACGCGGGGGAAGGGAAGCGGCGGTGCGGCGATCCGTCTTCCCTGTGCCCCGCGTGATGCTCAATCGTTCAGCGCCACATCCGTCCGGCCCAGCCGGCGGGCGAAGTGGGCCTCCACCGCCTGCGTCACGCCGACCGCCAGATCGTGCTGGTAGCTTTTGGAGAACAGCTTCTTCAGATCGCCCGGATCAGTGATGTAGCCCGATTCGAGCAGCACGGCGGGCACGTCCGGCGCCTTGAGCACGGCGAGGCCGGCGAAGCGGTGATAGGTCGTCTTGAACTGGACGCCCTCGCTGGTCAGCTCGCGCTGGAGCACGTCGGCGAAACGCGACGAGGCGTTCATCGTCTCGCGTTGCGTCAGGTCGATCAGGATGTTGCCGACCTCGTTCGAGGTGTCGCCGAGATCGACGCCGTTGATGATGTCCGAGCGATTTTCCTTCGCCGCCAGACGCGCGGCGACCTGATCCGACGAGACTTCGGACAGCGTGTAGACGGTGGCGCCGCTCGCGTTCGATCCCGGTGCGCTGTCGCAATGGACCGAGATGAACAGGTCGGCATGGAGCCGTCGTGCGATCTCGCGGCGTTCCTGCAGGATCAGGAAGCGGTCGTCCGAACGGGTCAGCGCCACACGCACCCGGCCCGATTTCAGCAGTTCGTCGCGGATCGCCTTGGCGATCTGCAGCGTCGCGTCCTTCTCGCGATAGCGGCCGTCGATCGACAGCGAACCCGGATCGTGGCCGCCATGGCCGGCATCGATCACCACCAGCGGCTTGTTGGCGCGGCCTTCCACCGCCGGGATCGGCAGGCGATAGGGCGTCGGCGCGTCGAGCGGCACGGTGACGCTGCCATTGCCCTGAGACGGCGAGAAGGAGGCGTAGCTCACGCGGCCGACGCGCGCCGCATTGGCGAATTCGCGGGGCGAGGCATCGGCGAGCTGGAGAGTGAGGGTGCGGTGATCGTCGGACAGGCTCGCCTGGCGCACGACGCTGCGGCCGGCGAGATCGAACACGACGCGGCCGACACCCGGCCTCACCTGGCCCACGCGGGTCTGCAGGACGGGACCGCCCGAAGCGGTCATCGCGCCCGGCGTCAGCCCCTGGATGTCCACGGCGAGCCGGCGCGGCGTATCGAGTATCAGCCCGGACGCGCCGTCGATCGCCGAATCGAACGCCATCGTGATCGCGTTGCCGCTCACCGACATCGCGCTGATCGTGCTTGCTTGGGCGGCGCCCAGCGGCGCGCCCAGCAGGCCCAGACTGATAACGGCGCCCGCACATCCACGGTACGCCGACAAAGCAAAACGCATGAGCCTGTCGGTCCCCAACAGCGCTCCCCCACCTCCCGATTAGAGTGAGCGCCTGTCGGTAGGGTGAACCCCTACGGTTGATCCGTCAGTAACCAAGCGACCAGACGTGCGCGACTAGGGCTGAATATCCCGACGTCTCCCTCCTTCGGGGGATCAGGCGAGGCTCTTGAGGGGGATTTCAGGGTCCGCGAGCTTCGTCGGATCGGCCGCGACTCGGCCCGTCACGAGCGCCTTGCCCTGCACGTAATCCTTCACCGCGTTGACGCAGTCGAGCGCGACGACATGGCCCTGCTTCAGGTAGACGATCGAGAAGGAGCGGCTGGCGATGTCGCCGCGCGTGACCGTCGAATCGTGGCCTGAC
Organism: Sphingomonas oryzagri; assembly: GCF_029906645.1. Lineage (NCBI taxonomy): Bacteria > Pseudomonadati > Pseudomonadota > Alphaproteobacteria > Sphingomonadales > Sphingomonadaceae > Sphingomonas > Sphingomonas oryzagri. The sequence continues at coordinate 17,763 of NZ_JARYGZ010000002.1, read as the reverse complement.
GACAGGCCGACGGTCTGCAGGCGCAGGTCGTACTGGTTGGACCAGAACCATGGCACGCTATTGTACGGCTCCTCGTCACCGGTGATCGCGCGGGCGACCGTGGTGGCGAGGTCGTTGGCGTTCTGCACCGATTCGAGGCGGATCGGCAGCCCTTCGGCATAGGCATTGGCGTGCATCGCGCAGTCGCCGATCGCGAAGATGTGGGGCAGCGAAGTGCGGCCATGCTCGTCCACCGCGACGCCGTTGCCGCCGCGCGCGCCGGCCGCCATCAGCGGCTCGACCGCGGGGATGATGCCGATGCCGACGATCACCATCTGCGCCTCGATGATCTCTCCGCCGGAGAGCCGCACGCCGGCGACGCGGCCGTCCCGCTCCTCGATGCACTCGACTATCGCGCCCAGCCGCACGTCGACGCCGTGGGCGCGATGCTCGGCCTCGTAGAAGCGCGACAGCGGCTCGCCGGCGACGCGGGCGAGGACGCGGTCGAGCGCCTCCAGCACCGTCACCTGCTTACCCATCTTGGCGAGCACGGCGGCCGCCTCCAGCCCGATATAGCCGCCGCCGATCACCGCGACCTTTTCGGTGGTGGCTAGCTCGCTCATCATCCTGTCGACGTCCGCGCGGGTGCGCACCCCGTGGACGCCGATCAGGTCATGGCCCGAGCAGGTGAGGCGGCGCGGATGGCCGCCGGTCGCCCAGATGAGCTCGCCATAGCCGATCGTCTCGCCATCCTCGGTGGTGACGGTGTGGGCGTCCGGATCGACCTTCACCACGCGCTTGCCGGTGAGCATCGCGACGCCCCGCTCCTCCCAGAAGGCGGCGGGGCGGATCAGGATGCGGTCGAAGCTCTTCTCGCCCGAGAAATAGTCCTTGGAGAGCGGCGGGCGCTCGTAGGGGATTTCCGGCTCCTCGCCGATCATCGCGATCGTGCCTTCGAACTTGCGCTGCCGAAGCGCGATCGCGGCCTGCGCCCCGCCATGCCCCGCACCCACGATCACCACGTCGTATGTCGCCGCCACCCGCATCCTCCGTCCGTCCGGCAGGGCTTCCTTAATCCGGGTTTGCCTACCATCATGCTCTCGATGGTTCGGCGCATAACCTGTTCGTCTGGCGGTTCCAAGCGGACAGAAAATTGCGCCATCGTTGTCATTTCCGGGGACGCATGACGAAACTGGCGGTCGAGGCGAGCAAGCTCGTCAAGCGGTTCGAGGGGCAGCGCGCGGTCGACGGGATCGACCTCGCGGTGCCGGAGGGCGCGATCTACGGTGTGCTCGGCCCCAATGGCGCGGGCAAGACGACGACCTTGCGCACCCTGCTCGGCATCATCGAGCCGGACGAGGGCTGGCGCCGGGTGTTGGGCGAGGACAAGCCGATGCGCGCCGCGCCGAGGATCGGCTATCTGCCCGAGGAGCGCGGCCTCTACCCTTCGATGCAGGCGAAGGAGGCGATCGCCTTCCTGGGCGCGCTGCGCGGGATGTCGCTGGCCGATGGCCGCCGCCGCGCGATGCAGCTGCTGGAGGAGGCGGGTCTCGGCGAGGCGGCGACCAAGACGATCCGACAGCTCTCCAAGGGCATGGCGCAGACCGTCCAGCTGCTCGGCACGATCGTCCACCGGCCCAAGCTGCTGGTGCTGGACGAGCCGTTCTCCGGCCTCGACGCGATCAACCAGCAAAGGCTGGAGGGGCTGATCCGCGCGCAGGTGGCGGAAGGGGCGACGGTGCTTTTCTCCACCCACGTCATCGCCCATGCCGAGCGGCTGTGCGAGCGGATCAGCGTGATCGCCAAGGGGCGCATCCGCTTCGACGGCACGGTGGCCGAGGCGCGCGGCCGCTTGCCGTCGCGCGTGTCGCTCGTCACCCGACATCCGGACGGGCCGTGGCGCGCGGCGCTGCCCGCCGACACGCTGGCCGACGATCGCCGCTTCACCTTCGCGCTGCCCGCAGATGGGATCGAACCTGTGCTCGAGGCGCTGATCGCGAGCGGCGCGGGGATCGAGGCGCTGTCGATCGAGCGGCCCAGTCTGCATGAAGCCTTCGTCGAACTGGTCGGCGAACCGGTGCCCCAGCCGGAAACGGAGGAGGTCGCGCCATGAGGCAGCTCTTCGCCTCCGCCTGGGTGATCGCGCGGCGCGACTATGTGTCGACCGTTTTCTCGCGAATCTTTTTGCTCTTCCTGCTCACCCCGGTCTTCCCGGTGATCTTCGGCGGCGTGTTCGCATCGCTGGGGACCGACAGTGGCCCCGGTCCGTCCGCTCCGGTCGTCGCGGTGGTCGCGAACGCAGGGGACGCGCAACATCTGACGGCCGCGCGCGACCGGTTGGTCAGGCGCCTCGGCCCCGATGCGCTGCCCAGGCTCTCCTTCCTGCCGCCGGGCCAAAAGCCGGCGACATGGCTGCTCGAAGGCGAACGGCGGTATGACGCGCTGCTGGTTGGCGTGACGGGCGATCCGCATTTCACGCTGGCGGCGCACGCGCCGGCGTCGCTGTCGGACGATGTCGGCCTGATCGTCGATACCGCCCGCGCGGACGCCGCGCTCGGCGAACGGGCGCCGCCGCCGGTCGATCTCGGTACGGCCCGCGCGCCCTCACCGCCGGGCGACCGGAAGCAGGATGGCACCGGCATCGCCAAGGCGGCGCAGACCGGCCTGTTCATCATCCTTGTGATGCTGGCGGGCATGTCGCTTTCCACCTTCATCGAGGAGAAATCGAACAAGGTGATCGAGGTGCTGGCCGCCGCCGTGCCGGTGGACGCGATCTTCCTCGGCAAGCTCTGCTCGATGCTGGCGATCGCGTTGACCTTCGTGGGCGCGTGGAGCGTGGTGATCGCGGGCGGCGTCCTCGCCTTCAAGCCCGCTATAGTGATGGGCCTGCCGGTGCCGGCGGTCGGCTGGCCGGCCTTTGTGGCGCTGCTGATCGCCTATTTCGTCGGCAATTACCTGCTGCTCGGCGCGGTGTTCCTCGGCATCGGCAGCCAGGCGGGAAGCCCGCGCGAGGTGCAGGTGATGGCGCTGCCGGTGACGATGCTCCAGCTCGTCCTCTACGGCTTCGCCTCGGCGGGCGTGGCGCATCCCGATCGCTGGGTGTCGATCGCTGCGGCGATCTTCCCGTGGAGCTCGCCACTGGCGATGATCGCGCGCGCCGCCGAGCTGCCGGCGCTCTGGCCGCATCTGCTGGCGCTGGCGTGGCAGATCCTCTGGCTGGTGCTGGCGCTGCGCGTCGCCGCCGCCATGTTCCGCCGCGCGGTGCTCAAGTCCGGCGGCGGGTGGCGGTGGTGGTCTCGAAGCAAGACGGCCGAGGCGGTTTCGAACCTGGGTGTCCCCTGATCCACCGTTCGCACTGAGCCCGTCGAAGTGCGTGCCGGAAGCGTAGCGCTTGCTGCACGTCCTTCGACAGGCTCAGGACGAACGGAGTGTTGGTGGCTGGCTCAATAGCCCACCGTCAGGCCGATCGCGTAATATTTGGGTCCGGCATTGCCCTTCAGGTTGACCATCGGCAGCAGCGGCATCGCCACCGTGCCGTAGGGGCGGGTGTGATCGCCCGAGATGCGCACGCCCGCGCCGATCTTGGCGAAGGCGGGAATCTTGTACGCCGCCTCGACACGGCCATAGGGGCGGGTGTGGTCGTCGGCGACCAGCACGCCCACGCCCGGCGTGATCGAGAAGCCCGCGAGGCCCCAGCTGTAGCCGGCGCCGAGCTCGCCGCCCCAATGGCCGTCCGCGCGGGCGCCCATGCCCTCCGCGCCGATACCGGCTTGGGCCGCCGAGGCCGCGCCGATGCTGAGTGAGGCGGCCAGTATTGCGGTGCGGAGTCTCGTCATCCCTTGATCCTTACTAACGCGCACCCCTGCGGGATACGCGCTGTCAGGCGCCGGGAATTCGCGTCAAGCCGCGTGGGGACAAGGCGAGTCCGTGGTGCGGTGGGGCGAGTCCCCGCCGGATGTGCTCCGGCGGGGTCGCATCGTCATTCCGCCGGCAGCTTCCAGGTCACGCCGCCCGAATAGGTGGAGGCGACCGGGTTGCCCGCTCCATCCTGCGCGGGCTTGAAGCGGGCGCGGCTCATCAGCCGGCTGCACGCGGTGCGATCGAGATCGTCCGATCCGCTGCTCGCCAGCACCGAGCAGCCGGTGGGCTTGCCGTCCACGCCGATATCGAGGCGGAAGCTGGTCCGCCCTTCGATCCCCGCGCGGACCGCCGAGGGCGGATAGTCGTCGGTCGTCACCCAGCGGCTGGAATCGCCGCGCGGCATCGCTCTCGTGGTGTGATCGACCGGTTGCGGCTGGGGTTGGGGCAAAGGATCGCCCATTCCGCCGCCGCCGCCCGTGGGCAGCGGGATCGGCGGGAGGGGCAGCGGATCCGCCTTCGGCATGGGGATCGGCGGCAGCGGAATCGGAATGGGCAGCGGATCGGCGGTCGACTTCGGCTGCGTCGTCGTCTTGGGCTGCGGTTTCGGTTCGGGCGGTGGCGGCGGGAGCTTCCACTCCCTGTCGGGGATGATCCACGTCGGTGCGCGCACGATCTTCATCGCCAGCCCGGAGGCCAGCCCGTAGCCCACCACGCCGATCACCACGAGCGAAACCGCCCCCGAGATCGTCTTCTCGCGACTTCTGTCCTGATCGATATAGGCCATGACAACTCCCTTCCATGGGATGTTGTATCATGCCACCACCGTAAAAATTGGCAATAGATCAAATCAAGGATCGCGTTGGACTTGAGGATGGCGCTCTATACTGCGGACGCACAAATATTGTTGTGCATCCGTGCAATTCATCAGCCGCCCGCCGCCATCTCCGAAAGTCGCGGATAATCGAGCTTGCCAGTGCCGAGCACGGGCAGCGCGTCCACCACGCGGACATCCTTGGGCACGGAAATTTCCGCAACGCCGTTGGCCTTCGCCCAGCCGAGCAGCTCGGATGCGGTGGCGCCGGGCTTGGTCGTGAACAGCACCAGTTGCTCGCCTTTGCGCGGATCGGGGCGAGTCACGACGGCATGGTCGAGGCCCGGCCAGAGCTGCCCGGCATAGCCCTCCACCGCCGGCAGCGAGATCATCTCGCCGCCGATCTTGGCGAAGCGCTTGGCGCGGCCCCGGATCGAAACGAAGCCCTCGGCGTCGATCTTCACGATGTCGCCGCTGTCGTGCCAGCCGTCATGCGGGGGCTGGAGCAGGCCGGGCGCGTCGGCCTTGTAATAGCCCGCCATGATGTTCGGCCCCCGGATCGCGAGGCGACCGACCGAGCCGCTCTCGTCGTCGATGCCGGGAATGGCTTCCAGGTTCGCCTCGATCGCAGGGAGCAGGCGGCCGACGGTGCCGGCGCGGAAGTGCATCGGCGTGTTGACCGCGATCACCGGCCCGGCCTCGGTGGCGCCATAGCCTTCCATGATGCGCAGACCGAAACGCTCGGCATAGGTGGCGCGGGTGGTATCGCGCACCTTCTCGGCGCCCGCGAAGATGTAGCGCAGCGAGTAGAAATCGTAGGCGTTAGCCATCCGCGCATAGCCGGCGAGGAAGGTGTCGGTGCCGAACAGGATCGTCGCGTTCGCGTCGTAGGCCAGCGCCGGCACGATGCGGTAGTGGAGCGGGCTGGGATAGAGCACCGTCTTGATGCCGTTGAGGATCGGCAGCAGCGTGCCCCCGGTCAGCCCGAAGCTGTGGAAGATGGGCAGAGCGTTCAGCACGATGTCGGTCGGGTTGAAATCAACGCGCGCAGCCAATTGCGAACAGTTCGACAACAGGTTGCGGTGGGAGAGCGCCACGCCTTTGGGCAGCCCCTCCGATCCCGAGGTGAAGAGGATCACGGCAGGCGTGTTCGGATCGATCTTGAGCCGCTTGTGGATCGAGCGGGCGAACTTGCCCGCCACCAGCGCGCGCAGCTTGGCGCCGGTGCCGATCGTCGCGGCGACATCCTCCAGCCAGACGATCCGTTTCGTTGCGCCCAGCGCCTCGACGATCGCGCCGAGCTTCGCCTGCTCGACGAAGGCGCGGGCGGTGACGATGGTCTTCACATCGGCCGCCGTGCACGCCGCCTGCAGGTTGTTGAGGCCCGCCGTATAGTTGAGCATCGCCGGTACGCGGCCGGTCGCCTGCAGCGCGAAGAAGGTCGCGACCACCGTGTTGACGTTGGGCAGCAGCACGCCGACCGCCTCGCCTTGGCTTGTGCCGTCCGACAGCGCGCGACCGAGCGCCTGCGTGCCGGTGATGAGGCGGCTGTAGGTCAAAGGCTCGCGCTTGATGTCCTCGGCGACCGGCGCCTTCATGCCGTGGAGCGCGGCGGCATCCAGCAGCGCCTCGAACAGTGTGCGGCTGGCGTTGGACGTCGCGAAGATCATCGCCGACATCTCGTCATAGAGCCGCCGCCCGGCGATGGCGCGCCGCTCGCGCGCCGACATCTCGCCCTCCACCCGGAAGCGGCGCGGCGGCAGCACGGTCAGCGTGATCTTGGGGAAGGCGCGGGTCCTGACCTTGCCCTTCAGGCGCGAAAAGGGGCTGTATTGCGCCCCGTCGATCCTGACCGGCACGATCGGCGCGTCGGACTTGTCGGCGACCATGCCGGGACCGTCGAAAATCTTCATCAGCGCGCCCGTCACAGTGATCCGGCCTTCGGGGAAGATGACCAGGGTGCGGCCTTCCTTCACTGCCTTCACCATCGCCTTGGCGGCCATCGGGTTGGTCGGATCGACCGGGAAGGCGTCGAACATGCGCAGGAACGGCTTGATCCACCACGCCTGCGCGACGCGGGTATGCACCGCGAAGGTCGGCTTGCCGGGCAGGAAGGCGGCGAGCAGCAGCCCGTCGAGGAAGGAGACGTGGTTGACCACCACCACCGCGCGCTCGCCCGGCAGCGGCATGTTCTCCGCCCCGATCAGGTCGACGCGGTAGAAGAGGCGCAGCGCCGCGCGCACCGTCGCCTTGAACACCGTCTCGGGCAGCAGCGCGCAGCAGTAGAGCGCCACGAACAGGCCGAAGATGCCCAGCACGATGAACAAAGTCGGGCTGCCCGCGCCGGTCCACAGGATGAAGGCGACGACAGCGGAGATCAGCACCATGCCCGCCGCGTTGACGATATTGTTGGCGGCGACGTCGCGCGACCGGTTGGCGGGATCGCCCAGCGTCTGCAGCAGCGCGTAGAGCGGCACGATATAGACGCCGCCCGCGATCGCGATCGCCAGCAGGTCGATCACCAGCCACCAGCTTTCCGGCGCCTGCAGGAAGCCCTTCACGCCGACGGTGGTGGCGTAAGGCTCCAGCCCCGATACGGTGATGCCGAGATGGATCACGGCGAGCGCCAGCACCAGCGCCGAGACCGGCACATAGCGTGCCGAAATCTCGCCGCCGAGCAGCTTGCTGACCACCAAGGATCCGATCGCAACGCCCACCGAGAACAGCCCGAGGAACAGCGCGCCGACCGTCTGGGTGGCGTTGAGGTGGCCGACCAGCGGCACGAACTGCTGGGTCAGCACCGCGCCGAGCGAGAAGAACCAGGTGATCCCCAGGATGGCGAGGAACAGGTTCTTGTTCCTCCGCGAGTGCGCAACGATCCGCGCGGTCGAGGCGATCAGGTTGACCTCCACCTTCGGCCGATCGGCGGCGGGTGGGGCGGTCGGGATCAGCAGGCTGGTGAGGAGGCCGATCACCGCCACGCCGATCATCGCATGGGTCGCGTCCGCCGTCGGCAGCAGCCCGCCCGCCAGCTGGCCCGCGAGGATGGCGAGGAAGGTGCCGGCCTCGATCAGCCCGGTGCCGCCCATCAGTTCATGTTCGCTGAGATGCTGGGGCAGCATCGAATATTTGACCGGCCCGAACACGGTGGAATGTACGCCCATCGCGAACAGCACGCCCATCAGCAGCGGCATCGATCCGCTGTCGATGGCGATCAGGCCGACGCCCATGATCGCGATCTCGGCGATCTTCACGCCCTGCGCGACGCGCGCCTTGTCGAGGCGGTCGGCCAGCTGCCCCGCAACCGACGAGAAGAGGAAGTAAGGCAGGATGAACACCCCGCCCGCGATCACCGCGACCAGAGCCGCCTTGTCCGCATCGCCCCGATAGAGGCTGAACGAGACGAGGAACAGCATCGCCGATCGATAGAGATTGTCGTTGAAGGCCCCCAGGAACTGGGTGACGAACAATGGCCAGAAGCGACGCTTGGCGAGCAGGCTCAGTTGCGGTGCTGACATGGACGCGGGACCCCTCTCGCCCAAAGGTTAGGGCACCACGCCGATGCCGAACACCCCTGACGGAGCAACTCGATAGCGAGAAATTGAACGTCGATCAATATAATTCTGAACGGTGTATATTTCTACCTCGTTCGCTCGCCGTCGTCACTGGCTTGACCTAGGGTTCCGCTTTCTTCCTCCCGCGCTGCGAAAGGCAGCGGGACGCCGGATCAAGTCCGGGGTGACGATATGGAGAGGGTGGCCTTGACACATTGAACCATTTAGGTTATACATCGCCGCGTTCTTCAAACCCTAAGCGCACGGGAGCGAAGGACGGAACCGGGCCGCGACGCGTCAGCGCCGAGGCTCGGACGGCCGGCGCGGAGTCATCCGGTTAAAAGCCGAAGCTTCGCTGAAAAAACTGTAACCCCGGGACTGTCGTGACACCCTGCCAGGCCAACCGTGGGCAGGGGCTTCTGGTCCCGAACTCAAAGTCTGGACGCGGCTCCGGTTACGATCCGCACTTGCTTACCCCAAGCCGTCCAGCAACCGGGTGCCATTGGCAAAGGACGCGCCGGCCGTGACCTTCCCCCTGTCCTGATTCTACGCCACAGGTGCGCCTACGATTTTGCGACGGCTGCTATCGCCCCAGTAGCGGACATTCGGAGGGCTCGGGAGTGACCGCGGATGATGTGCATGTTAGGTGAGACCGCTAATGGCGATCGGAAGTCGATCAGCCTTCAGGAGAGTATGCGTGCTTTTTCACACCATGGTCGGATCAAACGACATTGAACGGTCCAAGCGCTTCTACGACACGGTGCTCGGCACCTTGGGTGCAGGGGAAGGGACGAGGAACATTGCCGACAGCGGCCATACACGTCTGATCTACAATAACGGCAACGGGACCAACTTCATCGTCAGCCAGCCGATCAACGACGAACCAGCAAGCGTCGCCAACGGCAGCACCGTAGCCTTTTCCTGCGACTCGCCCGAGCAGGTGAAGCAGCTTCATGACACCGCGGTTGCCGCTGGCGGGACCTCGATCGAAGCTCCGCCCGGACCGCGCGAAACTGCCTCCATGGGCACCATCGAACTGGCCTATTTTCGTGATCCCGACGGTAACAAACTGTGCGGAATTCATTTTCCTGCCTGATCCGTTCGGCACCAGTCCGCTTCTGACCCTAGCGGACCTCGATCATGCTGTTCCGCGAATGTCCGCTTTCCACCACTTCCCGTCATTGCGAGCGTAGCGAAGCAATCTACCCGTGCAGTGGATCGCCACGGCGCCATGCGCCCCGCGATGACGTCTCTCCAGCGCGCTACTCGTTCCCCTCCGCATCGCCGCCATCCTCCGGCTCGGCTGGCGGTGCCTCGCCCTCGTGCGGTTTCGCGCGCAGGTGGAGGCCGCCTTCGTCGAGGTCCAGCCCGAAATCCATGTTGCCCAGCGTGAAGTTGCCGCTGGCGCTCACCGCGTCGGGGTCGACCACCACCGGCAGCTTCTGTCCGAGCGGCCGCGCGCCGGTCGCCTGCGCCATGAAGCTGCGCCAGATGCGCGCCGGCAGGCCGCCGCCCGCGAGGCCGGGGATCGGCTTGTTGTCGTCGCGGCCCACCCACACCGCCGTCACCAGCCCGTCGGCGAAGCCCACGAAGATGGCGTCGCGATTGTCCTGCGTGGTGCCGGTCTTGCCGAACACCTGCGTGTTGAGCGCCGCCGCCTTGGCGGTGCCCTGCTTCACGGTCGCCGAGAGCAGGTCGAGCAGTTCGTCATGCTGGTCGGACGGGAAGTGGCTCTTATGGTCCCAGAAACGGTCGATCCAGCCGGGCGGCGGATCGGGCAGGCCGTGGGGCGTCACAGGGTACGCATTGCCGGCCACCGCCGCGTAGGCGCGGGTCAGCTCCAGCAGGGTGATCCCCGACGTGCCGAGCGCGAGGCTGGGATCGGCGTTGAGCGGGGAGGTGATGCCGAGGTCGCGCGCCGCCTTCACCACCGCGTCCGGCCCGACCTTCTGGGCGAGGCGCACGGCCGCGACGTTGCTCGATCGCGCGAACGCCTGCCTGAGCGTGATCATCCCCTGATAGCGATGATCGGCGTTGGACGGGGACCAGCCGTTGATGGTGATCGGCTTGTCCTCCACCTTGCTGTCCGGCGTCATCCCCGCCCGCAGCGCCGCCAGATAGACGAACAGCTTGAAGGTGGAGCCGGGCTGGCGCCGCGCCTGCGTCGCTCGGTTGAAGCCTGAATCCTCGTACTTCGATCCGCCGACCATCGCGACGACGCGCCCGTCTGGCTTCATCGCGACAATGGCGACTTGGCCCCGTGAGCCGACCTGCGCGGCGGCGGCCTCGGCGGCGCGCTGGAGGCGGCTGTCGAGCGTGGTCTGCACGCTCTGCTGCTCGTATCCGCCGCCCGCCTGGTCGCGCGCGGCGGGCAGCACCCAGTCGGCGAAATAGGAGCCGCCGATCTCCGCCGGGACCGGGCGGAGGTGGAGGCGGGCGGGATGCGCCTTCGCCGCCGTCGCGGCATCGATGAAGCCCGCATCCTTCATCGCGGCGACCACCAGCATCTCGCGCGCCTGCGCGCCGGCGAGGTTGGTCGAGGGCGCGAGCTTCGACGGCGCCTTCATCAGCCCGGCGAGCATCGCCGATTCGGAGACGGAAAGATCCTCCGGCTGCTTGCCGAAATAATGATGCGCCGCCGCGCGCAGCCCGTACACGTTGTCGCCGAAATAGACGTTGGAGAGGTAGCGGGAGAGGATCTGGTCCTTGCTCAGCCACGCCTCCAGCCAGAAGGCGACCATCACCTCGCGGATCTTGCGCCCCGCCGTGCGATCCGAATTGAGGAAGACCAGCTTCGAAAGCTGCTGGGTGATCGTCGATCCGCCCTCGCGGACATGGCCGGCGCGCAGGTTATGCCACGCCGCGCGCGCGATGCCGTGGGGATCGATCGCCCAATGATGGTAAAAGCGCCGGTCCTCGATCGCGACGAACGCCTGCCAGACGTGCGGGGGCAGCTTCGTCACGTCCACCGGCCGATCTGTGACCGCGCCCCGCCGCGCGAACATCCGCCCGTTCGAATCGGTCAGCGCGATGCTCGGCGGCGCGATCGGCTGGAGCGACTTGGAGAGCGGGGCGGTCACCGCCAGCCACGCCACCGCCGCCATGAACAGCAGCAGCACGCCGGAGATCGCCCAGCGCAGCCACCAGAAGCGGCGGCGGCGCGGCTTCATCGGCGCGGTCGGCTGGCCGAACGGATCGCCGCCCATAGACGGCGCCACCGGGGCGAACGGCTCGACCGAAGGCGTGTTACCGGACTCGAACTGGGGGTCGTGCATGGAGGTGTGTTAGTATCGCAATACGGATGGACTGGATAGAGCTTCTATCACAGTCCCTCGCCCTCCACCCATTGCGCGTTGGACAGGCGGCGCGCGACCGACCAGGCCTGCCGCCTGATGTCCGGCACCGCGACGATCTCCCAGAAGGCGCCGCGCGTCATCGGGCCGATCACGGTGAGCCGGTCGGACGAGGCGCCGTCCGCCGCGATGGCGCGCGCGTCCTGATCGACGTCGATGCCGATGCGCAGGGGATCGGCGCGCAGCAGACCACGGTCGCGAAGATTGGCGAGCAGCGGCTCGTGCGTGGCGGTGAGGTCACCCTGCGGGCCGGTGCCGTTGACGATGCGGCGGACGTGGAGCGTTTCTTCCGCATCGGCATGGCGGGGGCGGTACGAGAGGCGGATGCCGTCGCCGTCAGGCTCCGCACCTGTCACCTTGCCGGCGAGGATTGTGAGGCGGCCGTCGGCGCGCATCGCCTCGATCTTCTTCGCGACGGAGGGGGCGAGGCGGTGGCGATGCACGTCCCACCAGGGCCTCAGGTGGCGCAGGAAGCGTTGGCGCTCGGCGACGTCCATCGCGCGCCAAAGGCCCTGCGTGTAGGGGCGCAGCTCGTCCACCGCCGCGCGCCAGTCGACCTTGGTGGCGCGCTCGCGCAGCGCGGCGATCATCGCGCTGGCGGTGGGGGCGGGGCGTTCGCTCCGCCTGGTCGCGGGTACGCCCCGGACATGCGCACGCGGCACGAGGCCGTGGCGGGAGAGCGCCACCACCTTGCCCGCAAACCCCCGTGCATCGGCGAGCAGCGCGATGTCCACCATGGTAAGGCCGGTGCCGAGCACCAGCAGCGTGTCGTCCGCCCCCAGCCCGGAGAGGATGTCGCCATGCCACGGATCGGTAACGTAGCTGCCCGACGGCAGTGCTGCAGGGGCGAGCCCGGCGGGCGTGTGCGGCGGCAGATTGCCCGGCGCCAGCACAGCGCTGTCGGCGGCGAGCGTCTCCCCGTTCGCCAGCGAGAGCGTCACCCCGCGCGTGCCGGGCACGACATCCTCCACCTCGGCGCACAGCACCTCCAGCCGGCCGGGCGACTCCCGCATGGTCTCGGCCAGCAGGTCGTCGAGATAGTCGCCATAGACGAGGCGCGGCACGAAGCCGCCGACGCCGGGGCGATGCTCCTCCAGCCAGCGCACGAAATGCTCCGGATCGTCGGGCAGCGCCGACATGTTCTCGGCGCGGACGTTGAGCAGGTGATCGGGATGCGCGGCGGAGTAGGCGACGCCGCGCGCCGTATGCTGGCGCCGCTCGATCAGGGTCGCGCGCGGGCCGTCGTGGCGTAGCAGGTTGACCGCCAGCAGCGTGCCCGAAAACCCGCCGCCGACGATCGCCACATGGTCTCTCTTCATGGCGCCTGTCTGCGGGCGGGTGATGGCGCGATCAAGCCCCGCTGTTCCTCGTCATTGCGAGGCGCGCAGCGCCGCGGCAATCCAGTCCGGCAGCCGTGGGACTGGATTGCTTCGCTACGCTCGCAATGACGAAGGGGCTTCCCACGGCGCCGCGCCGATCGCGGCGGCCATGTGATCGACATAGGCGGTGACGGCGGCGGGCAGTGGCTCGGCCCTGGCGTGGACCGCCCAGATCGCGACGTCGGTGGCGCCCTGCCACGCCGGCAGCACGCGGCGGAGCGCGCCGGAGGCGAGTTCGGCGCCGACATCCCAGGTGGAGCGCAGCGCGATCCCCATGCCGGCGAGGCACAGTTCGCGCACCACCTCGCTGCTGTTGGTGGCGACGATGCTGTCCACGTCAACCATGTGTCCGCTTTCCAGTCGCCACGGGGACTGGTGCCGCGCGGCGAGCAGCTGGTGGTCGGCCAGATCGTCCAGCGACGCTGGTTCGCCATGCGCCTCCAGATAGGCCGGCGCGGCGCACAGCACGCGGCGGTTCGGCGCGAGCAGGCGGGCGGCGAGGACCGTGCTTTCCGGCTCGGGCGCGATGCGGATGGCGACGTCGATGCGGTCGGCGATCAGGTCGGTATAGCCGTCGTCGAGCAGCAGTTCGGCGGAGACATCCGGGTAGCGGGCGAGGAAAACGGGCAGATGCGGCGCGACGTGCAGCCGCCCGAAGCTGGTCGGCGCCGAGACGCGCAGCAGTCCGGAGGGGCGCTCCGCCCGCCCGGACACCCGCGCCTCGGCCGCCTCGGCGGCGGCGAGGATGGCGCGCACCTCCTCGTAGAAGGCTTGGCCCGCCTGCGTGGTGGAAAGGCGTCGCGTCGTGCGGTTGACCAGCCGCGCGCCGAGCCGCTCCTCCAGCGCCGCGAGCCGTTTGGAGGCGGCGGCGGGCGACAGGCCGAGCCTCTGGCCGGCGGCGGAGATGCTGCCCATCTCCACGACGAGTTCGAGAAGGCGGTAATCGCGATCCATCATTCTTTCCCTGAACGATCGAATGATTTGAGCATTTTCCGTCTAATGCAGCAATCCCGCTTGCCCTACATTGCCGGCCAAGGAGAATCGCCATGACCGCCAAGACCGATCAGCGCATCCAGAAATCCGGCCTCGCCGTCGCGCCCGAACTGGCGACGTTTATCGACGAGCGGGTGCTGCCCGGCACCGGCATCGAGGCGGACGCCTTCTGGGCGGGCGCGGCGGGCATCTTCGCGCGCTTCGCGCCGGAGAACGCCGCGCTGCTGGCGAAGCGCGACGATCTGCAGGCGAAGATCGACGCTTGGCACGTCGAGCGTGCAGGCCAGCCGATCGACGGGCGCGCATATCAGGCCTTCCTGCGGGAGATCGGCTATCTGGTCGAGGAACCGGCGCCGTTCGCGATCGACACCGATCGGGTCGATGCCGAAGTCGCGATTTTGGCCGGGCCGCAGTTGGTCGTGCCGATCCTCAACGCCCGCTTCCTGCTCAACGCGGCGAATGCACGCTGGGGCAGCCTCTACGACGCGCTCTACGGCACCGACGCGCTGGGAGAGGCGCCCAAGGGCGGCGGCTACGACAACGCACGCGGCGCCAAGGTGATCGCGCGCGCCAAGCAGCTGCTCGATGAGGCGATCCCGCTGGCCTCCGGCTCATGGGCGGACTTCACCGGCGGCGAGCCGGCGCTGGCCGATCCCTCGCAACTGGTCGGCCGGAGCGGCGACAATATGCTGTTCCGCCACAATGGCCTGCATATCGAGGTCGTCGTCGATCGCGACCACCCGATCGGCAAGGACGATCCCGCCGGCATCGCCGACGTCCTCCTCGAATCCGCGCTCACCACGATCTGCGATCTCGAGGATTCGGTCGCGGCGGTTGATGCCGAGGACAAGGTCGCGGCCTATGCCAACTGGCTCGGGCTGATGAAGGGCGATCTGGAAGCGAGCTTCAAGAAGGGCGGCGAGACGCTGACCCGCACGCTGGAGGCGGACCGGACCTACACTGCGTCCGACGGCTCCGAGATCACGCTGCCGGGCCGATCGGTCCTCTTCGTCCGCAACGTCGGCCACCTGATGACCAACCCGGCCGTCCTGCTGCCCGATGGCAGCGAGGCACCCGAAGGCATCCTCGACGGCATCGTCACCAGCCTGATCGCGCTGCACGACCTGAACGGATCGGGCATCGGCAACAGCCGCGCCGGATCGGTCTACATCGTCAAGCCGAAGATGCACGGGCCGGAGGAATGCGCCTTCACCGATCGCCTGTTCGACGCGATCGAGGATCTGCTGGGCGTTCCCCGCCACACGATCAAGGTCGGCGTGATGGACGAAGAGCGCCGCACCTCGACCAACCTCGCCGCCTGCATCGAAGCGGTGAAGGGCCGCATCGTGTTCATCAACACCGGCTTCCTCGATCGCACCGGCGACGAGATGCACACCTCGATGCGCGCCGGCCCGATGATCCGCAAGGCGGAGATGAAGGGCGCCGAGTGGATCACCGCCTACGAGAAGCGCAACGTCGCCATCGGCCTCGCCTGCGGGCTCGCCGGCAAGGCGCAGATCGGCAAAGGCATGTGGGCCGCGCCCGATCGCATGGCCGACATGCTGGAACAGAAGATCGGCCATCCGAAGTCCGGCGCCACCACGGCGTGGGTGCCCTCGCCGACGGCGGCGACGCTGCACGCGATGCACTATCACGCGGTGAACGTCGCGGAGCGGCAGGCGGCGATCGCGAACGATCCCATCCCTGGCCTCGACAAGCTGCTGACCATCCCGCTGGCGCTCGGCCACAATTGGGCGCCGGACGAGATCGCCGCCGAGCTGGACAACAATGCGCAGGGCATTCTGGGCTATGTCGTGCGCTGGGTCGATCAGGGCGTCGGCTGCTCGAAGGTGCCCGACATCCACGACATCGGGCTGATGGAGGATCGCGCGACGCTGCGCATCTCCTCGCAGCACATGGCCAACTGGATGCTCCACGGCGTCGCGCAGGCCGACGAGGTGGAGGCGGCGCTAATCCGCATGGCCGCGAAGGTGGACGGCCAGAACGAGGGCGATCCGGCCTATCGTCCGATGGCGGGCAACGAGGCCGACAGCCTCGCCTTCCAGGCGGCGCGCGCTCTGGTGTTCGAGGGTGTCGAGCAGCCGAGCGGCTATACCGAGCCGCTGTTGCACGCGTTCCGGCAGAAGGTGAAGGCGGGGTAAGTTGCGGCTGGCGATCACCCCGCCTGGCCGATAGCAGGGGCCGATGGCGGAGCGGCTGGTCGAGATCGTCTACAATCCCGCATCGGGCGGCTATCGGCCGTCCGACATCGCGGCGCTGCGTGCGGCGTTCGAGGCGCGCGGCGCGCGGGTCCGGCTCAGCCCGACCGGCCACGAACCGATCGTGATCGATCCGGCGGCCGACCTGCTGTGCGTCGCGGGCGGCGACGGCACCGTGCGCCACGCCGCGCTGGCGTTGCACCGCGCCGGCCGCACGTTGCCGATCGCCATTTTCCCGAGCGGCACGGTCAACCTGCTCAGCCGCGAGATCGGCAAGGGCCATGCGCCCGAGGCGCTGGCGGCGCGGCTGCTCGGCGAGGATCGGCGGCCGGCCTTCGCCGTGACGCTGAACGACACGCTGTTCCTCGCCTGCGCGAGCGTCGGGCCGGAGGCGCTGGCGGTGGCGGGCGTGTCGGCCGCGCTCAAGCGCCGTATCGGACGCTTCGCCTATGCCGCCGCATTGCTCCCCCATCTCGGTCGCTGGCCGCGCACCCCGATCCGGATCGATGTCGCCGGGCGGCGGGTGGCGTGCGAGGCCTTCTACGTCGCCAGGGGGCGATATTTCGCCGGCCGCTGGATCGTCTCGCCCGATGCCGCGCTGGACAGGCCGGAGATGCGCCTGGTGATCCTGAAGACGGCGCGGCGGCGGGACATGGCGCGCTTCTGGATGCGGCTCGCGCTGCACCGGCCGGTCGCCGATCTGCCCTTCGTCGAGGAGATCGCCTGCACCGCCTTCACGGCGGAGGCCGACCGGCCGCTGCCGGTGCAGGCGGACGGGGACATCGCCGCCACGCTGCCGGCGCGTTTCGCGCTGATTCCGGAACCGTTCCGCTTCGCCTGATCCGGCGCGCCGGTCGCGGCTCAATCTCCGATGAAGAATGCGGTGGAATAAGGCGCGATCGTGCGCCATCCCAGCCGCTCGTAGAGCGCGCGGCCGGCGTCGGTGGCGACGAGCAGGCGGAGCTTGCCCGGCTCCTGCATCTCGGCGCCGAGCGCGGTCATCAGCGCGCCGCCCAGCCCCCTGCGGCGATGCGCCTCGGCCGTCTCGATGCGATCGTAGACGAAAGCCTCGGCGGTCTCGCCCGCATAACCGCTCGCGGCGACCTGGCCGGAAGAGGCGAGGATGCGCGCCTCCACCACGGTGCCGCGCCGCTGCGTCTCGATCGCATAGCCGGCGGGCAAGGGCCGCCCGATCGGCGCGGGATCGCAACGCATGACGTGCGCGGAAGTCTGCATCCGCCATCCGTCGGGGAGCGCCGCCTGCAGGCGATGCGCCGCCCCGCACAGCTTGATCGGCTGGCGTGGCGCGCGGATCGTACGGCCCAGCGCGACCAGCCCGTCGCCCATGCGCGGGAACACCCAGCGCCGGATTTCCGCCTCGCTGCCGGTCTCGACGCGATAGCCGCCATGTTCGGGCACCGGCGCGGGCAGGCCGCGCGCGATCGACCGGCCCGCCAGCCAGGCGTGCAGCAGCCGCGTGTCCACGCCCTCTTCGGAGAAATCGTCGCCGGTCATGTCGTCAGCCTTGGAGTTTGTTTGGAATCCGCCGTTCGGCGGATTGCCGCACCAGCCCGCTCCCCCACCCGGCCTCCCATAGAATACTGCCGTTGGGAG